>CBDUXY010000036.1:0-18451 GCA_965371305.1 uncultured bacterium | reverse complement strand
AAAAGGGGTTAACCTTTCGGCTAACCCCTTTTTCTTGTTGCTTAAATTTGGTGGAGGCGGTGGGAATCGAACCCACGTCCGGAAATGCTTTAGCCCGGGCATCTACATACTTAGCCTGTTTGTTTTATCTCGCCGTCCATTCTCGTACAGGCACGGTAACGGAAGGCCAACCCTCTACTGCTTCTCGCCACGGAGACTTCGGGTAAGGTCTCCACGGCCATCCTGCTTAGCTGTCGTCTGGCAAGTCCTGCAGGAAAGTGCCGACCAGACGCCGACCGTCAGTTAAGCGGCCAGTGCGTAGTTGTAGTCGTGATTGGCGACTATAGTTGTCTACCTGTTTAACGAGGCAGTAGACCTCGGTATGCTTCCCGTAACCTCCGATCATCCCGTCGAAGCCAGTCGCCCCCATACCATTATAATAACATAACCGCAAAAACAGTTCAAATCTTTTGATTAGTTATATGTTTGGTGATTATGAAGAAGTGTTGTATGATTAAATCGTAACTTTTATAACTCACGGTTATTCAATTTAGTCCTTTCTGTAGTCCATTATAAACCCTGTTGCATATATTATGAACAATCAGGATAAAGCACATAAAAAAATACTTATAACCGTAGCGAGTTTTGCGGTTGGTGGTGCTTATGCTGTTTTCATTTTCTGCCTGGATTGGATGGCTATGCCGCGCCAAGTGTTTGATTCGTCTATAATAGATAAAAAATTGTTTGATATGTTAATTGCAACAGGAAGTGGGGACAATGTATTCTGGGGGCTTTTAAGTTTCATGGCAAGACTTTATGATTTGGAACATGGGCAGATGGTTTTCTATTTTATTGTCTTAGTGCTTTGTCTTATCTGTTATTACGTAGTTCTTAGGTTTGGTAATGGGCACAATATGGTAGCTTTAAAGGCTCACATGGTTCAGACACCTCTTGCCTGGTGCATTGGGGCAATTTGTTTTTTAATACTCGCACTTGTTTTATATATTGTGGTTGTCACCTTGGGTATGACGCATCAAGATACAGACACAGCATATATATTTTACTGCTTAATAATTGCGTGTATCGTGCTGTTTTTAGTTGTAGGTGAAGGTGGGTGGTTAAGCTGTCTTGGAGGGGCAGACAGGGCAATTAAAAGGGTTTTGGCGCGTGGGTTCATAACCGGAGTCATATTTTCTTTGTTGTATATACTCAGGACATATTTTATTGATTATTTTGAACAGATATTTTCTGTATTGAATGGAGCAGATTCATTTACTGTTCTTGGTTTGAAACGTATGTTGGTGTTTGGAGCAATTGAAGAGGCAATATTTTTCAGCTGTATTGGCACTTTGCTTATCATGATGTTGCCTCGTACTAAAACGAGAGTAAGAGTAAAACAAGCTTTGTTTCCGATATTACTATTTGCGGCATATGTTACTTGCGGCTTTATTTTTGTTTATTACTGCAATACTGCATTGGACATGCGTTACGCATCCCTTTCCGAGGCTGCAAGTCTAACAGTTTTTAATGAAGAAGACAGGTCGCGTGCTCAATTTGTTTTAACCGACATAAAACACAAAAAGAAAGAACCAAAACACGTTCATACAGATTGTTGTTGTCATTCGACAGGGGAACATTTTTATCTCGAAGAGAACGTAAAAAAACTTAACGATTATTTAGATAGGCAGAACGGAAAAATAACGGTTTATACGTTTGAGGCTATGGAGATGAGACGTAGAATTGCCGAGAGTTACTGGCTTGTAGATGAATCTCGTGAGATCATGATGAAAAATATTAAAGGTAAGGCTGACCTATTCAATAGCTACGAACTTCTTCGTTCTCTTATACATGCGCCTGTAACAGAGCAAAACCGCAAGTTGCTTGAAAACCTGAGCGATGAAGAACAGTTTCATATTGGAAAATTGGGTGGGTCTTTAAAACTTGCAAAACTCTGGGCCTCGTTTAGTGAAAAGGAAAAAAGCGAGACGTGGTTTGCATGGTATAAAAAAGCAAGAATTGAAATGTATATGGAAGAGCAAGAAGGTGATTACGCTTTTGCAAGCATGACTGACGGACGTCTTTCAGGACGTGTAAAAGGCAGCGAGATAAAAGGGGCAAGGGTCGGGCTTTTTATGTTCTGGAAAGACGATAGTCTTAATAGTGGGGGTAAGTTAAGAATATACGGCAAACCAAGGGCCGCAATGGAGCTTAGGACGGACGGGATTTTTGAGTTTACCAATCTTATAGAAGGTAGTTACTATTTTGGATTATTACTGCCAAGAGATGTTAAAGGTCAGTTTGACGTGAAAGGCGGCGGAGTGTTTGAAATAAGTGAAAAAACTCCGGTTGTAAACGTTGGGACGATTAAGGTCTCAAGACCCAAGTTTTTGAAAGTTGAAACAAAAAGGAATTTGGTTGCGCGCGAATAAACTTGACTACCGCACTTCAACGCTTGTTTTTCATCGTCTGCTTCATCTCCCGTTCGATGGTTTTTTTCTTAAGCGACTCGCGCTTGTCGTATTGCTTCTTACCCCTGCAAAGCCCGATAGAAACCTTTGCCTTGCCGTCCTTAAAATATATCTTTGTCGGTATAAGCGTATAACCCTTTTCTTTTGTTTTGCCTATAAGTTTTTCTATCTCTTTTTTGTGCAGCAGGAGTTTTCTTGTCCTGTACGGGTCTGGTTTGCTTGTTGCATCGGCCCAGGCGTAAGGCGCTATGTGGGTGTT
Source organism: uncultured bacterium (assembly GCA_965371305.1). Classification (GTDB taxonomy): domain Bacteria; phylum Desulfobacterota; class GWC2-55-46; order GWC2-55-46; family DRQE01; genus CBDUXY01. The sequence continues at coordinate 15,745 of CBDUXY010000036.1, read as the reverse complement.
TACAAGGTATATCTCGCCTCGCATAATGCGGGCGTAGCTGTCTACAAGGTTTGCTCGGCCCATCCTGAGCGACTTTACCTCGCAACCGACAAGCACGATACCGGCCTCATACGTCTCTTCAATGAAGTAGTCAAAGCGGGCTTTTCTATTCTGGCATATTACCTTTATAGTCAAAGTACGTCTCCAGGCGTAGCAATTAAAGCGGATTAAAAAATTAAAAAATTAAATTATTTTTATGATAGTCGGCATCTCTATCTTACCGGCGCTTGCCCTCCTGCCAAGCAGGTAAACTGCAAGGAAGGCAGCCAAAAGAAAGCCAAACCCAAGGGCTGCGGACGTTAGGTCAGCGTTCCAGGCAGGGTTGATCTTTGCTGAAAAGACCTGCCCAAGCACCACCCCAGTGATAAATGCCGCAAGCGGTACAAGGTAGGCAATTGCGCTGGCTTTTAGCAAGGCCGTCTCCCCGACCGTGAAAACGACGTTGTCACCGGCCTTCGCACTGAGCGGGTTTTCAGCCTCAACTATCATAGCATTGTCTGTCAGGGTCTTGCACGTTTTGCTTGATGAACACTTATTGCACGACGACGAGCGCTCTGCCTTAACGTAAGCAATGCCCGCCCTTACCTCTACTACAACGCCTTCTTCCTGTATCATCCACATATCGTATCAGAGTTATACCGGGTTTTCAACTTGCGGCCTGAGGCCGCTCTAATTCGCAAAAGCTTTTCTATAGACTTAACTCAAAGTGCTGACAATCTACAGAAACAAGTTTTTAATACGGCTTCGGCCTGAGGCCGTTCTAATGCGCAAAAGACTTTGGGCATATTTAACTATGTGGCGACAAGCTAAGAATCCAGTTGGGTAAAGTTTGGCTATTTGTTGACACCCGCACGTATAATGGTAAAATGAACGAATGAAGAGGACTGTTTCAATCCGGAATTTGTTTGTGGTTGTAATTGCGTTTGTTGCCCTTGGCTGCGGCGAGCAGACAGGGTCCGTTGCAAAGGCAGGCAGTTTTATCGTAAGTGATTACCTCTCCGGGCTTGACGTTTGTATAACCATTGCCTTTTCGCCGGATTCCGGCAATAGTCCTGATAATACCAGTCGGCTTTTTTACCTTGAAAAGAACTCAGGCCGTGTAAGGGTGGTCAGAGACGGAAAGCTCGACCCAAAGCCCTGGGCAAGCTTGAAGGTAGACCCGGGAGGCGAAAGGGGGTTGCTCGGTATTGTATTTGACCCTCTTTTTAAAGAGAATGGCTATGTTTATTTTTATTACTCAGTGCCTGGTTCCGGCAACAACAGGGTTGTGCGTTTAAAAGAAATACAAGGCAGGGGGGTGGAAGAGTCAACCGTTCTTGAGATAGAGGATTTTGTCAGGGCTACCAACCATAACGGAGGCAATATCAACTTCGGCCCTGACGGGTTTTTATATATAACGGTCGGAGACGGAGGAGGTTCACCCGGCAGGAGCCAGGACGATACGAACCTGCTCGGTAAGATACTGCGCGTTGACGTAAGGGGCCCGCTTCCTGTTACGCCTAATAAATCAGGCAAACCGTCCGACATTTTTTACGCAAAGGGACTCAGAAACAGCTTTGACATGGCATGGAACCCTGCTAACGACACCCTGTATGCGACAGAGAACGGCCCTATTGGAAGAGACGAGATAAACAGGATTACTGGTGGCGGCAACTACGGTTGGCCCGAGGAAAAAGGGCAGAACAAGTCCAACGTATATACCAACCCTTTGTGGGATTTCGGTTTGTTCTCTGTTGCTCCGACAGGCATTACATTTTATCCTGAGTGGGGTAATTTCCCTGACCAGTATAAGGGTACGATGTTTGTCACTGACTATAACAAGGGGCGGGTCTACAATATCAGGCTTACGGGCAAGGGGCTTGACAGAATTAGAAAAGAGGATTTTATTATTTGGCAAAAGAAACAATTTGCCGGGACGGGTTTTGCTGATATAATAGTTGGCCCGGACGGGGCTCTTTATCTGGCCGGGTTTACGAAGATAGTGAAGATAGAGTACCGTAAGTAAAACATAACAAAATTCGCATCATGCAATAAAAAATATTCGGTATATACTATAAAGGAGGAAGCAGTAGACATGGATGAGCAGGAAAAGGAAATCATGGAGGTTGTATCGACTCAGGCCGAGAAATATATGAACTATCCCGTGGCAGGGCTTCATATGTTCATAGGTGAGGAGCATATAGAGAATTACGACGTGGAGGCTCCGTCCGGTAAGGAGTACGAAATACGCGTAGCCGCAACCTGGGTAAAGGACCCTGACGGGGACATACAGGTGATGGTCGCTGCAAGTGAAAAGGCGCTTGAAGAGCCAAAGCCTCTTGCGTTTTGTTTTGTAATGAGGATTGACAACTCCATTGACGAGGAAAGGTGCGAGTGGAAACACGACCTGCCGGTCGTTGGCGACGATGACGGCGGACAGGGTGACGGCCACGACCACGGCCACGACCACGGTCACAAGCACGGTCACAAGCATTAAACCTTAAACTATCAGGGTGAATTTACATGTCGCTTCCGCCCTAAGGCGTGTCTCCTGCTTCATTGTCTGTAAAGATGGAGGTATGTAAAAATGGTCAGGAAGTTTTTTAGATACATAAATAAACATTACACCATACGTCGCGTGCCAACGCCGGCGGGTGTATTGTTTGTCCTTTTAGTACTGTTGCTGATTGTGCTGACCGGGGCGGACGGGGCCAGTAGCGGCAGTGTGCCCTCTCACGTGAGTAAAGAGAGCGGCGTGGTCATTGTCACCCTTACCCAGACCCCATGTCTTTTTATCGAATCAGAAGAGGCCCCGCGCGAGTTCGTCTCAAAAAGCGCTGCCGACTGTAACCGCATAAACTCCGATACCGCAAGCGAGCGCAAGTTCAAGACGCTTCGGCTAAAGCCGGGCAAGACCGTCTTTCGAGTCACCAATAAAAACGTCCCGTACGTGCTTGGTTTTTGGCTGAGGGGAAAAGGTATCGGAAGGGTTACGCTTCCGAGCGCTTCAGGCGGGGGGCTTGAAACGGGCAAGACCAAGGACTACACCGTAGACCTTGCGGCGGGAGAGTATTATTATAGTTGTCCGCTCAACCCGACGCCGGATTATTTACTGATAGTCGAGTAGGCAGGTCACTTAGCCAACACTCTTCCTGGCCGTTTTCTTGTTAGCTGCGCCACCCGTTACTCCGCCAGAGACAAGAAACTTCATCACGTCCGTGCCGTTTGCGTTGGTCACGGGTTCGACCAGGTCAGTATGGTATATGAAGAGGCTGCCCGCGAAATTGTAGGACTGGGGCAGATAGACGGCAACGTGTTCCGTAATGCCCAGGAACTCAAGGCTGTCGTTTGTGATGAAACCGAGCGCCCTGGCCCCTCCGGCCTTGTCTACCGTTACGAGTACCGGCCTGTCAAAGGTCTTCTTATCTCCGACGAATGAACTCATAAGGTCGTGAATAGATGTGTATATCATCTTTACCAGCGGAAGTTTTGAAAAAACCTTCTCTACTATTCGCACCAGCCAACCTGTGAGGAAGCTTGAGGCCAGAAGCCCGACAAACGTGATAAACACGACTGTTATGACGAACCCGGTGCCGGGTATCGGCAGGCCCAGAAGCCCGTCAATCTTTGTGAATATTAAATAAAGTATATATATGGAACCGAGTATCGGAACCAGCACGATAAGCCCTTCAAAGAAATACCTTGTAAGTCTCTTCATGTTTGTCTCCTTGCCCGCATGGCGGGCTAACGTGCCCACCCTGTGGGTTTAATGCCCTGCAGTTTGTTGCGGGGGTTTTTCGAATTTTTTTTTGATATTCTGTAGATTGTTGCAGTATGGTTTGCGCTTTGTTTCATTAAAATTTATATCAGCTTTGAGGCCGGGATAACCCCTTGTCTAAGAATTTTAAAATCCTTCCCTGTCACGTCGATTACGGTTGAACCAGGGGGCGAGTCAGGGGATGAACCGAGACCCCCGGTAAGCGGCCTTTCAGTCTCTATTATAACGTCTATATCAGGGCCGAAGTAATCAAGGACTTCGGCGGCAGTCCTTGCAGGCGGCTTGCCAGACGGGTTTGCGCTTGTGGCTGTTATTGGGCTGTCTAAAATATTAACAAGTCCGGCTGCAACCGCGCAGGAAGACACCCTGACCCCGACCTTGCCGGTGCCTGCCGTTATAAGGTCCGGGACGTCGGTGGCGGCATTAAAAACAATTGTAAGGGGGGCGGGCCAGAATTCCTTAATCAGTTTTTCAGCGGCAGGAGGCACATTGGTGACGACCTGTTCAAGCATGGCTCGATTTTTTATGATAAGTCCTACTGGCTTATCAAATGCACGGCCCTTGAGTTTAAAAAGTTTCTCAAGGGCGGACTTGTTAAACGGATCCACGCAAAGCCCGTAAAAGGTCTCTGTTGGAAAGGCAATTACTCCGGCACACCCATGCACGCCGGTAAAATTTCTTAATACTTCACCGGCGGTGTTTTCCAGATCTTCTGGTTTGATTATTAATGGAGGCATGTGTTTGGCACGCTCGTGGCTTAGCCGAGTTTTTTCTTTAAGGCCTTTGCCTTTGCTTCGACCTTCAGCGCCTGCTCCGCCTTAAACTCCTTCATTTTTTTCGCAAGTTTCTTGTCCGACAGGGCAAGTATCTGGGCAGCGAAAATGCCGGCGTTCTTAGCCCCTGCCTTTCCGATTGCCATTGATGCCACGGGAACACCTCCGGGCATCTGCACTGTAGCTAAAAGCGCGTCCATGCCCTTGAGCGGGCTTGAGTCAATGGGTACGCCGATGACCGGCAGCGTTGTTTCGGACGCAATGAAGCCTGCAAGGTGCGCTGCTGCTCCGGCCCCTGCTATGATAACTTTTATCCCGCGTCTCTGTGCGTTTTTTGCGTAACGCAGGGTTCTGCCCGGCGTCCTGTGCGCCGAGGATACAGTGATTTCATACGGTACGCCAAGGTCTGCGAGCACTCCTGTAGTCTCTTGCATCACGGGCAAGTCCGAGTCACTTCCCATCAGTATTCCAACAAGTGCTTTGCTCATTAGTTTGTCTCCTCTTTACCCGCACGGCGGGTTTAATTCTTTTTATTTTGCACAAAAGCTTACTCTGTCATGTTGCTTATTAATACCCGGTTACTTATAACAAGCTACTTCATTGCCTTGGCGGCGATGTCTGTTCTATAATATTGTCCGGGTTTGTTGTCGCTGTCAAGCCAGTTTATTTTTTTAACTCCCTGGTATGCCCTGTCCTGCGCCTGTTTTATGTCCGTGCCAAGGGCGGTTACACCGAGTACGCGCCCGCCCGAAGTTACAATCTTACCGTCTTTGAGCGCCGTTCCTGCATGAAACACGGTTACGCCGTCTATAGTAGCGGCTTGGCCAAGGCCGTTAATTACGGCTCCTTTTTCGTAGCTCCCGGGATAACCGCTTGACGCCATGACCACGCATACGGCCGCGCGTTCGTCCCACTCTAATGTTACTTCCGAAAGCCTGCCTTCAGCTGCGGCAAGCAGGACTTCTGAGAGGTCGCTCTTAAGACGCATGAATATGGGCTGAGCCTCAGGGTCTCCGAAGCGGCAGTTAAATTCCAATACGCTCGGGCCGTTGGCTGTCATCATAATGCCTGCGTAAAGTACGCCTTTGTACGGGCGGCCTTCATCGCTCATGGCCTTTACAGTAGGTATCATAACGGTATCAATTATTTGTTTTTCAAGCTCGGGCGGTACGAGTGGCACAGGTGAATACGCGCCCATGCCGCCGGTGTTAGGGCCTTTATCGCCGTCAAATACTGCCTTGTGGTCCTGGAGCGGCGGTACGCACGCGACAGTCACGCCGTCCGTTATGGCGATTATCGAGGCCTCTTCGCCTTCGAGGAATTCCTCGACGATCAGCTTTGTCCCTGCCTCGCCAAATTCTTTTTCCACTATCATTTTGTTTATCGCGTCGCAGGCCTGCTCCCTTGTTTCGCATACAACCGCACCCTTTCCTGCTGCCAGGCCGTCCGCCTTTACTACAAGCGGCTCCGAGTGTGTTTTTACATATGCGCAAGCGGCTTCGGCGTCAGTGAATTCCTTGTACCCGGCAGTCGGTATATTGTACTTGGTCATTAAGTTTTTGCTGAACACCTTGCTTGCCTCAAGCTCAGCACCCGCCTGAGTCGGGCCGAAAATGGTAAGACCTGCTTTGTTGAATAAATCTACTATGCCGAGGGTTAACGGTACTTCAGGGCCGACCACTGTCAAATCAATACCGGCTGCTATGGCAAAAGATTTTAACTCTTCTATACCTTCCGGGGTAGATGCGTCAATCGGCAGGTTTTCTCCGTGTATGGCGGTTCCGGCGTTACCAGGAGCCGTGAATATCTTTTCGACTTTTTCGGACTGCGCAAGCTTCCAAACGATTGCGTGCTCCCTGCCTCCGCTGCCGACTACTAAAATTTTCATTTTTTTGACTCTCCTTCTATCTACTTCATATAGTCTCGAATAAATCTTCTAAGCCATTTAAGCATGTCTTCGACATCTTCGTGTTTTACTTTATCTGAGTGACCGTGGTCTGCATTGTTTCTTATGTCTGCATTTGCAGTTATTTGCTTCTGCACTAATTTGTCGTAAACTTTTGCTTTTGCAAGGGAGCTGTTAAGTGCGTCTATCTTAGTTTTATCAGGATAAGCAATTTTGTTCTTGTCGCACAATTTTCTTAATGTATCTTCTAAAACTCCACCGGCTAAAGAAGCAGCAGCAATATGATATGTGCTTTCCAATAACATCTCGGCTTGAGAAAGTAAATCATCTAATAAATCAGCGCGAATTAAATATGTTATGTCTGTAAGAAAGTCATCATCGAAATCATTTTTTGCTGCTTCTACAACACCATAGCAATGAGTAAAAAAATCATTACGAAGTTTTGAGTCCTTGTCTTGAGCAATTAGAGAGAGTTGTTTATAATGTTCACTATTTTCTCCACAGGCACGTTTTAATAGGTTGAGGGCTTCTGTACGCCATCTCATGTAATCTAACTCTGAAGGGAAATCATCGAGTCTTTTACCATCCCAACCACAATCTTGTAATATCTTCTGTCCTTCTTCGAGGAGCTTATTAAATTTTTTAACGACCTTTTTATTTATGTTCATTTTGATATATTCCTTGTGGCAATAAACTTGAGATGTCTTTGTGTGGCAAGGTTTTTCTCATGTTCCCTTTGAAGTCTCTTAGCTCACAATATCCGTCCCCTTTTGAGGGGGCGGATATTGTGAGGAGCTAAAAGTTTTTGAAGGGTGTTTGAGGGAAACTTTTTTCAAAAAGTTTCCCTCAAGTCTTTTAGTGCCTGAAGTGTCTTATGCCGGTGCACACCATTGCTATGTTGCTTGCGTCTGCGGCCTTTATGACTTCATCGTCTCTTATGGAGCCTCCGGGTTGTATGATTGCCGTAACGCCGTTCTTGGCTGCCATCTCGACGTTGTCGGGAAAAGGGAAAAACGCGTCAGATGCCATGACACTGCCTTTTACCGAGAGTCCTGCGTCGGCGGCCTTCATTACGGCTATGCGCGTTGAGTCAATGCGCGACATCTGTCCGGCACCGACGCCGATTGTAGCCGAGTCCTTTGCAAGCACGATGGTATTGCTTTTTACGTGTTTTGCTACGTTCCATGCAAATATCAGGTCTTCAAGTTCTTTTTCCGTGGGGCCGCGTTTGGTGACTGTTTTTAAATCTGAGGCGCATTCCTTGTCGGCTGTCTGTATAAGTACTCCGCCTGAGACGCGTTTTATGTCCAGGCAGTCGCACGAAGAGCCGCAGTCGCATTCACCGGCCTTTGTTTTCTGAGGTTTTGCTATTTCAAGTATGCGCAGGTTTTTCTTTTTCTTGAATGCTGCCAGCGCTGCTTCGTCGTACCCCGGTGCAATGACTGCTTCAAGGAACATGGCAGTCATTTTTTCTGCCAACTCGCCTGTGACCGGTTTGTTAAATCCAATGATACCGCCGAAGGCGGATTTGCTGTCGCAGGCAAGGGCAAGGTCGTATGCAGCCATAAGTCCGTTTTTACTCATGGCGGCGCCGCACGGGTTGTTGTGTTTTATAATGATGCAGGTCGGTTCGTGAAACTCGCGCGAGAGTTCAAGGGCCGAGTTCAGGTCCATGATGTTATTAAAGGAAAGTTCTTTACCCTGGAGTTGTTTTGCCGTGGAGAGCGATCCGACAGCCGGGTTTTGTGTGGCGTAAAAAGCGGCACGCTGATGCGGGTTCTCTCCGTAACGAAGGTCCTGGATTTTTTTGTACTGTACGGAAAATGTTTTTGGGAATTTTGCCGCGCCGTCTGGTGAGGCGGGCGGCGCGTCGCAAGTGGTGCTGCCCAGGTAGTTTGAGATGGCCGCGTCGTAACGGGCAGTAAGGGCAAAGGCCTTTCTTGAAAGCTCGTAGCGCGTGGAAGGGGAAAGCGCTGCCTGGTTTGCCTTCATCTCCTCTATTATGCAGGAATAATCGCCTGGGTCTGTTACGCAGGCTGTATCGTTAAAGTTTTTTGCTGTAGCGCGGATCATGGTCGGGCCGCCGATGTCGATGTTTTCGATTGCGGTTGGCAGGTCTGCGCCGCCTGCCACGGTTTTTTCAAAGGCGTAGAGGTTAACCACCACCATGTCGATTGGCAATATTCCGTGGTCGTCCATTTGTTTTTCGTGCTCGGCATTACCTCGCATACCGAGTATGCCGCCGTAAATCTTGGGATGAAGTGTTTTTACCCGGCCGTCGAGCATCTCGGGGAAACCCGTGTAAGACGCAATCGGGATTACATTTACCCCTGCATCTGTAAGAATTTTTGCCGTACCACCGGTGGATATAATCTCCACCCCTTGTGCCGATAGTTCTTTTACGAACTCAACGAGTCCGCCCTTGTCCGTAACACTCACTACTGCCCTGCGTATCTTTTTCATTTTTTCCCCGTCCTTCCTTTATGTTTTACATAAAGTTCATGTTTTTTATGAATTCGTCCTGAAAGCCCTTTGACCCTGAAAGAGGTATGTAATGTGTTTTTTCAGCAATGCTTGCGGCGTTATTTATGCATTTATCAAATTTTAAAACCTGCTCCGCTCCGATGAGGGCCGCGTCCCCGATACTTGTTACGCGCCCTTTCCAGGACTTGTCGATAAGGCCGATATTTAATAACCCCTGCTCGGTTATGTTGGAGCCAAACGCTCCTGCTACAAATATTTTGTCAATGTCTTTTGATTCTACCCGAGCCTTTTTTAGTATTACATTTATCCCGGCACGTATGGCGGCCTTTGCCACCTGAAGCGCGCGAATATCTGCCTGGGTGATGGCGAGCTCGCCGCTTGCTCCTTTAAAGAGCGTGAAGGCGTTTCCTTCCGGTCCTGTTGTTAACCTTGTCGAGAGGTTTGAGTCAATCTCGTCAGGGTCTTTTATTCTACCCGTCTTGTCTACTATGCCTGTACTTAACAGTTCGCTCGTGACGTCTATTATGCCGGAGCCGCAAATCCCTATTGGCGCGACATCGCCAATGACGTCAAGCGTCACTGTGTCGCCGTTAATGGTAAGGCCCCGGAGTGCGCCCCTCTGAGCCGTCATGCCGGAAGAAATTTCACCGCCTTCAAAGGCAGGCCCTGCCGCAGCGCTCGTTGCGTAAACATCGTCCTTGGAGCATATTATTATCTCACTATTTGTGCCGATGTCAATTGTTAGAATCGACTCGGCGCCATTAAAATCATTATTTGAATTTATGGCTATCAGCGCTGAGACACTGTCGCCTCCGACAAACCCGCCGAGCATTGGAAATGTATATAGTGTTGCTGTTGCCGAGACGTTGAGGCCAAGCGAGGCCGCGTTTGTAGAGCGTGGTTCCTTAAAGGCCGGACGATAAGGCGACACCCCGATTGGGGCCGGGGATACGCCAAGAAGTATGTGTTGCATAACTGAGTTTCCGGCGGCCGCAAGTTTTATTATATCGTTTCTTTTTACGTCGGGCGTGTCTTTAAGCAGGCTGTTGATGAGTTCGTTTATTGCGCCGATTACAGATTTTTTCAGATCCGCAAGTAATTTTGGATTTTCGGTTACTACGCGAATGCGCGCGAGCACGTCTGCGCCCCACTTTTTTTGTGGGTTTGGCAGACTAACGCTGCTAAGTGTTTTTTTTGTTTTAAGATCTACGAGCGAGGCTGCAAGCGTTGTTGTGCCGACGTCGATTGCTATGGCTGCTATACCAATGCTCGATGTTACGGATACGTTCGCTGCTCCATCTTCGTGGTAAGGGGCAGCTTGCGCAGTGCGCGAGTTGTCAGGAGAAGTCTTAGTCATAATAAAAATAAGAAAACTTAGAAACTAACCGACGGAGTGCTTGTGAAGAGGAATTTCAAGTCCTCGTCCTCGAATTCAAGACCAAGTCCGAAGTAAGCAGAATCAAAACCCTCGTCGTTTATGAAGTCGTCGTAACCAGCGTTCAGGTACAGGTATTTGTTTAAGTGAAACATCAGTCCGGCCTTGAGGTGCGGCGGAACGTCGGTGTCAAAGTCAAAGGCGTCGAATTTGAACTCAAGCTTGTCGTTGAGCATATTGTAGTCAAAGCCGACACCGGCGGTCGTTTCTATCATGCCGGCCCTGAGCGTAAGTTGATCAAAGCGTTTGGCAAGTTGTAGAGAGAACTTGATGTCGTCCGAAATGGTGGTGGATTCGGTTCTTCTGGTCTTGCCGTTAACGGTTATGTCTTTTTTATCCGTTCTCTTAAATCCCCTCGGGTCGTCTATAACTTCAAGCAGGTAGTACTTGTCGGTCTTTGGTTGGATCTTGAGGCTGATGTAACTTTTTGTCTCGGCCTGGTCAAACAGGTACTCGCCCCTGTAGCCGATGTATGTCTTGAAACGATTGGCCTGGTCAAGGAAGTTGTTGACGCCGGTAAGGGTTTTGTTGAACTTGTCATGGGTGGTGGGCTCGTTAATGAGCTTGCCGATTGTGCCTTCACCCTCGTCAATTTTTCTTGTAATATTTTGGATGTCAGGGGCGATCTGATTGAGGGTCGCCATTGCGGTATTGAGTTTTTCTGACGCAGACGCAAGGTTGCTTATTCCTGTATTGATGTCTGCCTTGTTGTTGCCGATGACCTCGTTGAGGTCGTCAGAAACAACTTTGATGGACTCTGAAAAATCATCGAGGTTTGCCATTATAGAGTAGAAACGGTCGTTGTTTTGTCTGACGATTGCGTTGACGTTCCGGGTTATATCTTCAAGGTTGTCTACTATGTTCTGGAGTGAGGCCTGACCTTCCTCCCCGCCAAGCACTTTGGCAAGCGAGGCCGTTACTAATTGTGCGTCTACGGCTACATCTGTCAGCGCCCCGATGAGTTTGTCCATGTCGGAGTACGAGGCCACCCTTGTTATCTCGTCACCGTCTTCCAGCAGCGGAGCACCTTCTTCTCCCGGCATCAGCTCCAGGTATTTGTCGCCGAGAAGACCGCTTGATTTAAGAAGAGCCGTAAAGTCGTTGCCGACTTTTATGTCTGGTTTTATGGCAAGTATCAGCTTTGCCTTATGACGGTCCAGGGTGATTGATTTTATGGTGCCGACCTTGACCCCGGCAATTCTGACCGAGGCCTCCTCTGAAAGCCCGACTGCGTTTTCAAGCCTTACCGTTAGTTCATAGCCCTGTTCACGCGCAAACTTCATACCGCCGACTTTAAGCGACATGAATACTAAAATGGCGATTCCTATGAAAACGAATATGCCGACTTTTGCTTCCGGGCTGAGTCTTACCATCTCGGGGTTTCTTCCTTGTTAAATCGTTTACAGCAATGCTTGCGCATTGCAAATAGTGTAATATTTATTTGCGTGTTCTTGGTTCCGCAAATCTAAAAGTTGATTGCTCTGCTTGCCGTGCCCGGCGCCTGCGGCGGGCGAATTTTAAACAGGATTCTTTTCCAAACCAAGCAAAGAACTGTTGCATCATTCGCCGTACCCGGTACCCGGTATTTTATGTGACCTTTATAGGCCCCTCGGCATTTCCATCGAGAAATTGCCTGAGTATAGGGTCTTTGTCTTTCTTGATCTGCTCTACAGTGCCTTGCGAGATTATCTCGCCTCCGTGAAGCATTGCAACGTGGCTGGCTATCTTGTAAGTAAGGGCTATGTCGTGTGTAATGGCTATGTAAGTCGTTTCAAGGGCCCTCTGTGTGTCTAACATAAGCTCCCCTACCGAGTCGCTCGTTATCGGGTCAAGCCCTGTTGTAGGTTCGTCAAAGATGACTATTTCCGGGTCCATCACTATTGCCCTGGCAAGTCCTACGCGTTTTTTCATTCCCCCGCTAAGGTCTGACGGCATCATGTCCTCTATGCCCACAAGCCCGACCGATTTCAGCTTTGCCTTTACTATCTTTCTTATACTGAAGTACGGCAGGTCCGTATGTTCCGTAAGCGGGAAACCTACGTTTTCGCCAACCGTCATTGAGTCGAACAGGGCGGCGCCCTGAAACAGCATGCCAAAGCGCATGAGTACTTTGCGGAACTCGCTTGTGTTCATTTTTGTTATGTCTTTTTCGTCAAACAGTATCTTTCCTGAATCCGGCTTAAGCAGGCCTACAAGGTGTTTTATGAGCACGCTCTTGCCGGACCCGCTCATGCCGATTATGACCGTGATCTCGCTTTTTTTAAAATTCAGGTCTATACCGCGCAGTACTTTCTTGCCGTTAAAGGACTTTTTTAGATTTACTATTTCTATCATAATCAGCGTAGGTTTTTCAAGTGTTGAACATGATTGATGTAAGCATGTAATCGGAAATAAGTATGGACACGGAACTCAGGACAACCGCGCTTGTGGCTGCGCGTCCCACGCCCTCGGCCCCGCCGTTTGTATAAAAACCCTGGTAACATGCCACAAGGGATATGATAAGGCCGAAGAAGACGGATTTTATAACGCCGTTCATTATGTCGCTTGCGCTTACGAACTCAGTTGTCCTTGTTATGTATACGCCGGAGTTAATGCCCAGGAGTTTTACGCCGACCATGTATCCACCGAAAAACCCGACAAAGTCGGTAAGGATGGTGAGTATGGGCAGCATCATTACTCCGGCAATAACCCTTGGTACGACAAGGTATTTAATAGGATTTATCGCCATAGTGTGCAGAGCGTCGATCTGTTCCGTAACCCTCATGGTGCCAAGTTCTGTAGCTATGGCTGAGCCGGCTCTGCCTGTGACCATAAGGCCTGTCAGGACCGGGCCAAGCTCCCTTGCCATGCTAAGGGCCACCATTGGCCCGACAAGGCTTTCCGCTCCAAACCTCTTCATTGCGTTATAACCCTGCATGGCAAGCACCATGCCGGTGAAAGAACCGGTAAGGATGACGATAAACAGGCTCTTTACGCCAATAAACTCCATTTGCTTGAATATGTTTCTTAATTTATAAGGGGGGATAAAAACATAGTAACATGTTTGACCAAGCATGGTGAGCATGTTGCCGGTTGTGAATACGCTTGCCTGGGCCGACCTTCCGAGTCTTTCAAAAAATTCCCTCATACGGCAAACCTCTGTACCCTGTCAGATACGCCGCAGAGCACTTCGTACGATATGGTGTTAGTTTTTCCGGCTAAGTCCGTGGCGGTTATTGTTTGATTGCCGCGCGTGCCGATTATGACCGCTTCGTCTCCGACAGAGACATTTTCAATGTCCGTTACGTCGGCAACGCAGTAGTCCATACATATAGTGCCTATAATGGGCGCCAGCTCACCGTTAATTATAACCTGCCCGGAGCCTGAGAGCGAGCGCGGCAGTCCGTCGGCGTAGCCTATGGCAAGGGTCGCCACCCGGCTCTCTCGCTCGGTTACAAATGTCCTTCCGTAGCTCACCGGAGAACCCTGGGGGAGAGTTTTAAGTTGTATTATATCAGTCGTGAGTTCCATGACGGGCTTAAGCCCGGGTATTATACCGGCAAAGCGCGGGGCCGGGTATTCTCCGTAGAGCATTATGCCGGGCCTTACAAGGTTAAAGTGAGTGTTCAGTTTCTCTTCGTGGCCCCTGACGTTGTAGTTGTCTGCGTCGTCGCCGGTGTCGCTATCCGCACATCCGCCGCCTTCGATGATGGCGGCGCTGTTGGCTATGTGGGCGAATCTCGGATAAAACCCCATCTGCCGGAGTATGGACGTGGCATGGTTGAAGGTTCGAAGCTGCTCGTATGAAAACTTCTTGTCCTCTTTATCCATTTCGGAAAAATGCGACATTATTCCTTCCATGCGAAGGCGGTCAAATGCCCTGAAGTTTTTTAAAAAAGTTTTAATATCCGGGGTAAGCAGCCCCAGTCGTCCCATACCCGTGTCAACTTTGATGTGAACCGGTTTTTGTTTTAACGTCGCTTGAGTGGCGGCAAACTCGTTTAAGAGCTCGGCTGAGCGCAGGTCGTAAAGCACAGGGGTCAGGTCGTATTCGAAAAGAGCCGGAAGTTCTTCCTCTCTTGCCCCGCCAAGCACAATTAGCGGCAGCTTTATCCCGGCCTCTCGAAGCTTGATCGCTTCTTTAACGTAGGCAACTCCAAGCATGTCGCAACCGGCGCCTTCAAGCGTTCTGGCAACGAGTAGAGAGCCGTGCCCGTAAGCATTTGCCTTTACGATTGCCATTACCGAAGTGTCGGGGGGAATCAAGCCGCGCACAATCTCGTAGTTGTGCAGCAGGGATTTCGTGTTAATAAGCGCGCGCGCCCCCATTTGAGCGAGCTTGGGCAAAAGCGCTTCTTCTTTATGGCAAAGAGTCAAGTTACAATCCTCCAACTTAAAAAAATAGCATTATTAGTGCTTGATTGTAAAGGTAAAACTGCGGGTGAGGGGACAGGTAAAAGTCCCCGCAGGGTGTGTTGTTGCAGGTATGACCGGGGTATGAAAAGTTAATTCTAAAAGGGGGGGGGAATCAGGACTGCAGGGGACTGTTTGCTAACGTGTAGCTTGACGGTAGCGTGCCCTTTAGCTTTTTAAGGGCGGCGCATTGTATCTGGCGTACCCGTTCTCGCGTGAGTCCAAGCTTGTCGCCGACGAACTGTAAACTTTGCGGCGAGTCTGTCATAACCCTGTTTTCTAAGATAAAACGCTCTCTGTCGCTTAGCAGGGCAAGGGCGGTAGAGACGTCTTTTTTGACTATTGCGTGCTCTTGCGTGTTTGCCAGCTCTTCTTCATGTGACAGGGATGGGTCGGTCAGGCGCTCGAGATGTGTTACTGTCCCGTCTGCCGCAACCGGTGCGTCAAGGGAAAGGTCGTTTGTAGAAAGCATATTGTTGTCCGTGTTGACACTTGTGTCGGCCACGTCGGAGCGGTAGAAAAGTTTTTTCTTAAGCGCCCTTGAGTTGCGCTTGACAAGGCCCTTGCTCTTTAAGATGTACTCCTGTATGCAGGACTTTATCCACCACACGGCATAGGTAATAAGGCGAAAACCCTTGTACGGATTAAACTTCTTAACCGCGGTCATAAGCCCTATGTTGCCTTCCTGTATCAGGTCTTTTATGTTCAGGCCGTAGCTTCTGAACTCGAGCGCAGTCTTTACTACAAACCTCAGGTTTGCAGTGACAAGGCTGTGCGCGGCGTCTCTGTCCCCCCGCTCGAAGTACCGGATGGCAAGGCTGTGCTCCTCTTGCTTTGTAAGGAGCGGAAAGCGTTCAATCTCAACGAGATAGTTGTCTAATGTATCTGTCAGAACCGGGAGCGCAGTCATGTAAAGGGCCTCCTCCTGTCAGGTGATTTGTTTAAGTTACTATAGTGCA
>CBDUXY010000035.1:0-18544 GCA_965371305.1 uncultured bacterium | reverse complement strand
ATCAGCAATTGTAGTACTAAAAATCCCATCATGACACCTGGCAAACCTAACCACCTCATAACATAAATAGATAGACTGCAACCAAAGAAAATAATGTAGTGACAAGATATCCAACAAAACACAGGCCTAGTGTGTTCCACAGCCCGCAACACAGAGAAAGCCCTATAAAGACTACCAGAGAGATCACAGCATACCATCATAACAGGCAATCATAAGAAAGGAACTTCTCTCAATAAAAAAAGATCCAGCCAAAACCCTGAAATCGCAGCAGCCAGTAGGGCAAGGGCAATCTACCTCACTAATATTACGAGTGTCCCGTATAACTTATAAATTTTTTATCCATTCTGTGCTCTCCTCGTATCCAAGATCAACTAACATTTTCCCTGCATATTGGTTAAAAATTTCACCTGCCTCCCGTGAAAAATAATTCTTCCAATCCCCACTCACACCTTTTCGTATAGCACTTTTCCTGTCCTCCTCACCTCGCTTTCGTCCTGACATTCTCTCGAAACTAAACTTATCAACAGTTTCAGCCACACATACTTCGTCAACAGACTTACCCGTTGCCTCCTCAACTGCACATGCCAACACCTTTACAGCATCAGCCAACAAATCTTCATACTTAACACATACAACTCCCGGACGTCCAAACCAATCACCGACATGCTGGGACCAATTCTGCTTAATATCTGAAGGGTGATTCATTTCATATTCAATAAATTTAGGCAAGAAGGCACGCACATCGTTTAATTTCGAGGCACAACTAGTCCCAAAGACTTGTCTTGCCCATTTTTCAGTTTTACTCTTATATTTTGTATCAAAACTCCTGAGTCGATGAAAATAGTATGATACCATCACGTCACGTCCATCTCTCATCAAATACAACACATTTTTAAGTTTTGAATCGTACTGCGAATGAGTATGAATAACACTCTCAAATCCCAAAGGGAAGATGTAGAATTGTGGAAGCGGCACACCCAAACAACCGGCATACATCTTCCCCAACCACGTTCCACCACTTTTGGGGTACTCGACCACATAATAAAAAGGAAAATATCCACCAAAATGTCGACCAACACACATAGTAGCAACTTTTCCAAATTTTAACAGAGCTCGTTCCAAGACAAAATGTATTAAATTTGGCGAGGTGTTGTTCACCGAAAGAACCATCTTTACTCCTCCTTGTACAATAGGTGCTTAAGTAAGCGATTCAGCAATAACAACGTAATCTTATTAATTCTTATTACTCGATTATTACATCAGGAATCCATATACTTCATACTTTCTTTACTCTCGCGGCAAAAGCCCAAGCCGTAACACCAAACAAAATTATTTGTGAGGCAATAAGTCCTATCATTACTCCAAGCAATCCAAACTTTTCAACTATAGGATAAGCAGTTATCAAGCTTATGATAGTTAGAAGTAAATGTGCTGAAAATATAGGTCTTGTATGTTCAAGAGCCCTTAAGCCCGAACGCACAGGTAACCCAAAAAAAGTAAATAAATACAATATCGCAAACAAACGCAATACATTACCGTATTGAGATAATTCGTCTCCATACAACGTGCCCAACAAAAACTCTGGGAAGAGAAACACAATGGTTGTAATACATGCAGTTACTGCTCCACCAAGTAGTGTCACCCTACGCAAATATCTCATAAGGCCTTTTGCGCCTTCAATCTTAAAAAACTTACTACATTGAACTGGTACAATATTCTCAAGCCCTTGGAATAGAACATGGATAATACCTACAATATTCTGTGCTGCTTTTAAAACACCTACTACCGAAGCACCAAGCATAACACCAGCAACAATAGTAAAGAAGTTTCCTCCAGACATCCACCTCATAAAAAATGCCCCAATGAGCCACTTCGAAAAATGCCAATGCCGCACTGTTACTGCGCGTAATACCCTCTTATTCCAACTCAAAGGTTCGAGACCAAATAACCCTACTATTACCGCCACTGTCGACGTCCCGGCAATAATCCACAACACCCATGCGCTATTTATCTCCATTGTCCAAAAGAGCCAGACCAGCACTGAGAGTTGCCCCAAGTAACTTATCGCATCATTAAAAAAAGCAGTGCCGGCCCTGGAACGCGTAAAAAAATACCGTCGCAGAAAGTCTTGCATCTGGAAGGCGAAAGCCGCTGCCGCAAGCGGCAACGCCAGGTGCTGGATTCCCCAGTCAGGAAAAAACAACCCGCTCAATTTTACACCTGTGTACAGGAGCACGGACGAGACTATAGCAAGAGCCACCTGCTGAATGAACACCGCACCGTAATAAGCCTGGGCTTCGCTCCTCTCATCCTGTTTTGGCCCTATACTCATCATAGGCGAACTTACAAGGGCGAATTGCAGACCGTTTGCAAAAAGCACGGCCATCCACGCAAGGCTAAAAACACCAAACTCCCTAAGCCCCAGGTAACGGGCAAGCAGTATGCTCGTCAGGAAGTTAACGCCGCTCACTATCGCCTGGTCGGTCAGGGCCCAGTTAACGTGGCTGTGTCTCCTGACAAAGTCCAGTAGCCTCCCGACCACACCCTGGCACTCAACGCCCCTGGCATCGGCAAAGGCATCATTTACAATCTTCTCATCCACACTTTGCCTGGTCATTGGCTGTCCTCACCTGCTCAGTATACCACTCAATAGCCCGTCTCAGTCCTTCCTCAAAACCAACCTTTGCACGGAATCCAAAAAGTTCTTCCGCTCTGCTGGTGTCAAGCTTCGTCGTTACCAAAGCAATTATATCTCCCGTACTAACAGGGCTTCACTCATTAAACTCCACTCCCCTTCAGCACAGCCGGTACGGTTTTTAGTATTATTTTCATATCAAGGGAGAAGCTCCAGTTATCTATATACTCAAGGTCAAGCATGACCCATTTCTTGAAATCGCTCACCTCATTTCTTCCGCTTATCTGCCAGATACACGTAAGCCCCGGGTGGACAGAAAGGCGTCGGCGCTGATAGTAATCGTATTTATCAACCTCGTCAGGGATAGGAGGCCTCGGACCGACCACGCTCATGTCTCCCTTCAAAACATTTATGAACTGCGGGAACTCGTCGATACTGAACTTCCTCAAAAACCTTCCTATAGACGTTATCCTAGGATCTTTTTGTATCTTGAACACGGGCCCGTCCATCTCGTTTAAATGTTCCATCTTCGACTTTATCTCTTCTGCGTCCACGACCATTGTCCTGAACTTCAGGAGCTTAAAGGTCCTGCCGTTCAACCCACACCTCTCCTGTCTGAAAAAGACCGGACCTGATGAAGTGAGTTTTATCCCCGCAGCTGCAGTTAACAAGAGAGGAGAGGTGAAAACAAGTACAACCGCCGAGAAAGCAAAGTCAAACACCCTCTTAACAACAACAAGATCTCCATAGTGGGGAGGCGGACTCAGGCTTAAAAGCGGCCAGCCTGCAAGTTGGTCCAGTTGGTATTTGTAGAGTTTCGTCATGTAAAAATCACACACGATCCTCACCCTCACACCTATCTCCTCACAGGAAAGAATAGCCTGCTCCATATCGTGAAGCCAGCTTTTAGGCACTACAAATACTACTTCATCGACCTGCTTTCTGGACAACACGTCCTTAATATCATCCAAATGACACAGGACCTTCTTACCGGAGACCATCTGTCCGACAATTGAGGCATCCTTATCTGTAAAACCCATGACCCTGATACCCCATTCAGGGTGCTTAGCTATGTCCTCGACAAAATCTATGGCCCTCTTCCCTGTCCCGGCAATAAGAACGGTACGGAAGTTTCGCCCCTTTTTCCTGATGTAGTGCAGGAAAATGTAAATAAACGTCCTTCCAACGGATAACAATAGGGCATTGAAGATAACAAATAAAAGTATAAGAGCCCTGCTTATGCCTGGAAGCTTAAATAAAAAGAGCAGAGTCATTAAAATTATTCCACCCTGAAAAGCAACCTTTATAACCGGCCATAGCGTATGAAGAAAACTATTTGTCCTGATGGACATATATGCCCCATTGTAATAGAGCAAAAAACCCCACAGGGGTAAAATAATATAAAGCAGAACCAGATACTGGGATAGCGGTCCCATCGGTAGCAAGAACTCTTCAACATAACTCCTGAAATATCCAGCAACAAAAAAAGACAGGACGGTAATCGCCAGGTCAGAAACTAACTGGACATTTCTAAGGATCTTATTGTTCTCTCTAAGCATTTTCGGCCATTCCTCCTGCCAAAAGACTACTCTTTAATAAAACAACTGTAACTTCAACGTTTTTTTAATTAGCTATACAACCAGCACCCGCACTTACCGAAGACACTCTTTCATATCATTTTTCTCGCTTACCTTAACGGCCATCGCTAGAATAACCGCAAACATCAAGGCAACAGCCGGGATGTGAGTACTGAAGGTAAATATAATTGACAACAGAAACCCTACAACCGAGGAAACAAGACCGATAAGCAGAAATTTCCCATGGCTTGACACGGAGTCTCTAAGAAAGGCCAGACACGTCCTGAAAAAACGGACAAAAAACATCAAGGCTATAATGGCTCCTGCAAGACCTGTCTCGGCTACAAATTGTAGATAGTCATTATGAGCATCAAGCCAGTGAAGCCCATAAGCCTCAACGGGTCTGTAAGCAGGGAATACAGACTCGAAACTGTCAAGCCCGGCACCAAAAATAGGGAAGTCCTTAATCATACCGACCGTTGCGGCCCACACAGGCCACCTTAGCTCTCTAACATACGTACCCTTCTCCACCAGGGTAGATAATCTTTCCACCACCGGGTCCATCCCTACTAATACCAGATACAACGGTAGCGCAACCAGAAAGAATCCAATAACCAATACGACTCTTTTTCTATCACTGTATTCACGCCTCGAAAGCATGAGGAGAAGCCCCATAAAACAAAGAGCCCCAAAAAACGCCACGACGCCACCGCGTGATAATGACATGAAAAGAGCTGTACTCATAACCACTGCGGCAAATCCAAGAAGAAATTTCATCCCGGCGACCTTTTTAACAAAAAGCATTGCCAGGGACAGAGGTATAATCATCGTGATATACCCGGCGAAGTTATTTTTGTTAACGAACGGACCGAACGGGCTTCCGCCATACGTAAGCTCCCTCACCCAGTAGAGTTTCTCGTTCCATGTAAGGCTCTGAATGATACCGAAAACCGATAACACGAAACCGGTTATAATAACGGCCGCGATCAGCCTGTTTTTTTGTTTATCCGTATTGACGTTCCCGACAATCAAAAAGAACACTCCTATGTACGCCAGTATCTTTAACAACTCTGTTTTTGTTGCATATGTACTCAGAGAAATAGCCCCGCCCCCGCTTGAAAGAACTTCACGGCTTGCGGCTATATGCTCAGCGCCAACAGACATCAAGGTCTGCGAATATACATCTTGTGCTCCCGGAGAAACAATTTTTAAAAGGGCCTCAGGAAGGGGTATCAGCTGGAATAACACCAGGCAGATAAAGAGCATTATGGGCAAATTAAGCGGCGTCCTCGGCAGACGCACCTCCCGCTCAACGACGACCATCTTTAATAGCCACACGGCAACAAGCGCCAAAACAACAAGTTCCATGATTGTATATGCCCAGAGTTCTACCGCCCCGAAAGCAAAGGGGGTAAGAACAACTAAAAATATCAGACCAGCTTCGATTACGATATCAAACAACTTCGAAGCTGGTACATAGTCGATTATTTGCGTGCTGCACAACTCAGTGGACATTTGCGTAAGACCTCTCAAGCATGACGTCGTCTATCCAGACCCTGCCGCCGATACGCTTATTGAGCTTTTCACTCTTTTTTCTTCTAAGTCTGACAACCCCGGCACCGCAACTCAGAGGAGTGGAAAATTCTACCTTCTGCTCTTTCCAATCATTAGTGCCGGTTAAGACCTCAGACCTTTTGTAGAACCTGCAACCGTTTATCCCGTAAAATTCCACGAATATGCCGTTGGTGGTAGTAATTTTGTCTGTTTTTATCTTGACGCTAAAGGTGTATCCTGTATCGGCTTCAAGCGGGATTATTTGTTGGACATGCGAAAAATTAACGTTATGCCTGCCACCAAACTCCACCTTTAAAGAACGCTTCGCGCCATGCCCATGCTTATAAAAGACTCGATCATCCATACTAATATTAAAACCTTCACCTTTTCCAATTTTCCAATGAAAACCACCGACGCCAGGGTCTTGCTCAAAGCCACCGTTCCAGATGATATTTGACGCATCCTCTCTCACACCTTTGTAACTTAACCAAAGCCCCCTTGCCTCACCCGCTTCACCTGCCTTAATAAGATAGTCGACGTACCTTGTGCGAATACTGTCGTCCAATTCAAACCTACCTTCAAGCGCTTTCCATAACGCTTTAACGCCTGCCAAATCTTTTCGTCTCATAAGAAAATAAAGGTAGCCGGTTATGGCTTTTAACTCCTGCGGCAGGGCCTTACTCAAAGCTCGCTCAATATCCCGACCAGTAATCGCATAAACAAGACTAAAAGCCTATGACATCTCCCCTGGGAGGTCTTTTATCAGCGACCCAAGCTCTTAGAGAGCCCTATCGGTCTCCCGGCGCTTCAGATGAAGATTAACCTTCATCCAGCGCGACTTTGTGTCTGCCGGATTTAAGTCAATTGTACGCTCGGTAGCCCGCATTGAAGCGGCATCATCACCTAAATCAGCGTAGACCTTTGCAAGTTCCCGCCAGTAAACAGCGTTAGTCGGGCTTAGGCCGATCGCTTTTATATAAAACGACCGTGCCTTACCAAGGTCCTTTTCGACGGGGTTATAGTGCCAGAAAAAACCTGTACGGTAATGGTACGAATGGTTTTGCGGATCAAGTGCAACGGCCCTTACCGGTTCTTCTTTCAAAGAGTCTTTACTTATAACGCCCTGTGCGACCCATGGCTTTACGGTCATCCAGGCAAAAAACAAAGTCAGAAAGACAATTGTCAGAGAAGCTGCGGCCACCGACCGTTTTGAGGAGAATCTCAAACCCATCATTCCCAGACCTCTTTAAGAGACCCTGGTTTCTACCCCCTTATCAGCATCTTCTCCGTAATAGTGGTAATAGTTGTAATAATAATCACTCTTACTGATGTCCAATTCGTTTATGACAACACCAAGTATGTGCGCGTTAATCCCTGACAAAATTCCTATGGATTTTCCAAGACCGTCCTTTGTGGTCTTTTCACTATTGGCCACAATAACCGTACCATCCATCTGATTGGCAAGATTGAGCGTATCGGCAAAGTGCATAACAGGGGCTGAGTCAAATACTATAAAGTCATATTCTTCCTTCAACCCTTCAATTGCCTCTTTGAACTCCTTGGAATCGAGTAGTTCCGGCGGGTTGGGACATAAGGGACCCGCCGGCATTACATACAGCCCATCGACATTAGTTGAAACAATTGTATCCTTCAAAGTCGAGTTCCCGGTCAGGTAATCGGTAATTCCAGGAATGCTCGGGATGGCAAACGCCCTGTGACAGGCAGGCCTTCTAAGGTCAGCGTCAATGATAAGTGTCTTGGCACCACCCTGAGCCAGCACAATACCCAGGTTACAGGAGACAAAGGTCTTTCCTTCCTTGGGACTATTGGATGTTACGAGAATTGTCTTAGGCGGTCGACCAGGCGAAGAAAAGAGCAGCGAAGTCCTGAAAGTACGACAGGCCTCGGACACCGAAGAACGTGGGTACTTTTTCGATATGAGGTACATATCGTCGGGAGATGGATCTACCCCGTACCCGATATCAGTATCTTTCCTGCTCTTTTTCTGCAACGTACTCTCAAGCGAAGGGATAAGGCCGAGTGTCGGCAGATTAAAGAGCCTTGTTATCTCTTCCGGATCTTTCACCGTGTTATCGAAGTATTCCCGGGAAAAAGCAAGTCCAACCCCCAAAAAGAGCCCCACAACCATACTCAACAGTATCTTACGTGCTTTTTTAGGGCTCGACGGTAAGCGCGGCACAACTGCCTTGTCTAACATCTGTATGTTGCTCGTCTCAAGACCCGCCGACACGCCCGTTTCCTTGACCCTTTGCAGCAGACCGTCATAGAGTTCCTTGTTAGTATCAACCTCTCTTTTTAAAATATTATACTGTACGGCCTTCTCCTTCATGACCATGGCAAGTTCCTTTTGTTTATCAAAGGCGTCCTTTAAGAGGTTTTCTCTCTCAAGACTGACCTTATATGCCACTTCAGATCCTTGAATAAGGTTGTCCAGTTCCTGCGTGAGCCTCTGGTCAAGACTTTCAATCTGTGCCTTGAGCCGGACTTGATTAGGATGACCGGGCTTATATAAATTCAGTTGCTTTTGGTACTGTGACTCCAAACCTGAAAGTTCACTTTTCAGGTTGTTTATAAGCGAAAGTCCCGCACTGTTGCTGGCAAGACTTTGAGTGACAAGTATGGTCTCAGGAGAATATTGGCTCGACTTTCTGTAAAAAGATTCTTTAGCAATCCTGTCGGATTCGGCAATTGAAAAAGACGCGCTTAACTCTTCAAGTCTCATTACGGCCAGGTTCTCGTCCTTTTCAAGAGAAAAAATCCCGTGGCGCCTGGCAAAACGGTGCAACGCCTCCTCAGAAGTCTCGATTTTGACCTGAAACTCTTCTAACTGCACTGATAACCAGTCGCGCGCCTTCTCGGTTGCCTTGTACTTGGATTCAAGATTATAATCTATGTAGGATAGAGCAATCTGGTTTGCCACGTCAGCGGAAAGGTCCGGGTATTCTGAACTGAAAGATATCGTGGCTATTCGTGATTTTTTGGTGAGTTCCACACCCAGTAATTCGGAAAAAGACCTTACTAATTTCTGTCTTGCCACATTGTCCATATCAACAATACCGGCTATAGCCTCACCGCCGGAACTCTTTTCCTGGAACTGTGGATGATCCCACAGGGCAAGTTTGTCTATCACCTTCGTTGCAATTGCCCTGGACTGAATTACTTTCTTCTGGGTAGGATAATAGTCGTTCCCTCCGCCATCGATAGGAAGGACGTCTTCGAACTTAAGAACCTTGGGCGGCTCCTTATCAATTTGAATAGTCGTGCTTGCGGTATATACAGGTGTTGTTGCGAATGTTTTTATAGATACGGTTATAACAATAATTACAAAGGTTGCAATAACCAGCCACCGATGTTTTCTTACAATCTGTAAATAGTCTCTAAGGTGGATATCCTCGTCAAGATAGCCACCTCCAGCTGATGGATAACCACCATTATTTATATCTTTCTTGTTCATATCCTCAGTCACTTACGTCCCCCTTGTTTTTATCGCCCTACCAGAGTAGTCGGGGTAACACCCACCCGATCCCCGCCCCCAACCCCGAGACTGAAGAAAAAAGACCTCACCACTGACAACATATAACTGCGTGGAACATAGATAATATCGTCTTCATGGATACTAAGATCTGCCACCTTGCCGTCCCTTACCTTGTTGTAGTTCACGATGATATTCTTTACACCGCCGCCCTGCTTAACCCTTGTTATTCGAACTCTCGCCCCCTTGCCCACCACATCTATCCCGCCTGCCGCGGATATAGCCTGGTGCAAGGTCGTATTTTGCCTCAAGTCGAAGCTCCTTGGATTTCTCACGTATCCACTGACAAAATACTTGCCAAGGCTCCTTACAAAAACAACGTCACCCTTGTTAAGCGGTACGTCCCTTAACTGACCATCTGTAATCCGTGTATAGTCTACGGTAAAAACTTTCTTCCCGCCACCTTCGACGTCACGGGTTATCTGAATATTTCTTAGATCGGCGTCGTCTTTTCTGGTAAACCCGCCTGCCATTGCTATGGCCTGCTGGAGTGTTATGCCGGGCGTGAACGGGAACTTTCCTCCGATCTCTGACTCGACCTTACCCAGCACATAGAAGAAACCGCCCTCTTTCACAAAAACACTTACCTGTGGGTCCTGAAAAAACTTTTCCCCTAAAAGCTTCTCAAGCTTATCCTCAACCTCCCGCTCGGTAAGGCCCTTTACATCGACTGCACCCACAAGTGCAATGGAGATTAAACCGGACGAACTGACCCTGGCGGCCTTATTTAACTCATCAGCCTCGTAGACCTCTATCTCAAGTACGTCGCCGGGACTGACACGATAAACTTCATCATAAATCCCCTCTCCCTGTGCCTCTTCACCAATTGTGCCGGAACGTGCCTGGGGTACTATGAGAACTGAAAAGATCAGTATGCTGAGGATTGGAATAATACGTAGTAATCTAACCATCTGTAATCAACTTATTTCGTTATTTTATTTTTTTTATATCGATATAACTAATTCGAAAATTAACTAAGGTGTTGACGGACTGGCCGGTCCACCACCGCCGCCGCCACCGCCGCCTATAAGTGCCGCAAGCCCTCCTGCAGCCGCTCCTCCGGCAATAATCGGCCACCAACCAAGCCTTCTTCGTCCTTCCTCTTCAGCAGCATTAAGCACGTCCACTGCCGTTACCCTTGAAAAACCTATTCTGTTCAAGGCCGCTGCTATATCATCCGGCGTACCTACTATATAACCGCCGCCTATTCCTGGCGGAATGGCAAGCGCCACCTCGCCCTTGCCAAGCTTTGGCACCTGCTGCACGCCCGGGAGCACCTTAATACCAGGCTGCCTGGACAAGGCACTCAACTGAGAACGGGTAAACCCGTCAATAAGTTCACCACCAGGGACGGTCTGTGCCAGAGCAAGCATAATAGTCTCGCCCGGCCCCACAACCTCTACTTTACCGCCATTATTGGTTATCACCTCTAACGTCTCTATCTCTCCGGTAACAACAGTCCCAATACCGGGAACTACCCTGACGGCCCCTGCCCTGCGACTTGCAACGGCAGGCAACGTGGTCGCCGTGCTTGCTACCTTTACATTGGAACGAACGTCAATTGTTGCTGCAGGAGTAGTTATGGAAATGCTGCTATCTGCAGGAATATCAAACCGGATCGTGCCGCTTTTTATATCGATTACTGCCACGTCCCCATTATTGCTCACCAACACTTCGCTATCTTTAAGTACCTCTACGGTACCCCCTGGAATAAGTGATATTACCGCGCCACCGTCTGTGGTCTGGAGCGTAGTTTTATCGAGGACAGGGTAAGGGGATGCATCAATCTTCAATCGTTGTCCGGACTGTGTCGAAAGGAATGTCTCACCTGTGGCAACCGCCTCACCCAGGTAGACCAAACCGTCATCTTCGGCATGAGAATCATTTATGCAGAGAGGAAATGATGAAAAAACAAGAGCCAGAATTATGATGTGGCAGATACTGCTAACAAATAGACCCTTCTTTCTAAACATCTGTTAATCTATCTCCTTTATTTACCAAGGTGGACTTGAAACTTAAAAAATCCAAAACCTACTACCACTTTTAACCATTACACATAATTACAACATATGACAGAATACTTGTTACTTACTGTTTTGTCAAGAGAAAACGGGGTTTGTATTATTATATGCACTACTCGCATAAACAAATAATTAACAAAAAAACACTGTCCCTACGCACGGATTATTTAAACCGGTAACAAAAAAACAATCGCGCAACTTAAGAAAATATACTATGGTAGCCTTTTTTACACTACTTTACCGTGAAATGTCAATAGGTAGAATTACCTGCTTTTTTACTCTTTTTTAAAAAAATTGCTTTTTTCAATCGAATTTCACCCTGTTTTCAACCAGACCTCACAACAACTTCTTAAAAAACTTATACTCCGGTAATCTTCCATAAACAGACAACAAACAAAACCACCAAAAAAACTATACTTTCGAGAGATAGACAAGCCTTCACCAGATTATGCTATAGACTGTTTCAGAGAATTTCTGGTATCTTCGTAAACATTTTTTTTAAGTCGAATTCTGATTTCACAACAAGGAGACAGATTTATAGAAGAACGCTTCTTTACCCGTAAAGACCATTCCATGTCTTTGAGGTTCAAGCTGAGTTAGACAAACACCATTAAACACGCAAGGACGCTTAACTTATCCAGCGCAGGGGCGTGTATAATTACAGACACTGCGTCTGAACAAGGCAATATCTTGCACTTCGTATCGCCCTCTAACAACTACCACCGTACCGCTGCCAAACTTTGCCAGAGTGAGGTGGATGGAACCCAACAACGACGACGGTGGATTCAGGGTTGGGCTTAAATTCTTAAAAGACTTTATCACTTCCGGAGAAAAACCAGGGATGGGAATTTATATCTGCAGATGTGGACAAACAGTTACGCTTGATGAAGACTCAGACACTTTACCGCAATGCCCGGAGCGCAGCGGCACGAAGTTCGAATCTTAAACAGGGTTACTTTTTTCTTCCATCCAAACGGCGTAAGATACCGTTTTTTTTATCTCCGAAACACTTTTACAGACCGCTTTCCTCACGGTTTGACGTATAAAGCTTCACCAGCATATTACTCGAGTGCTTACTCACTACGGCAAATTTAATCCTCGTTGCTACTCATACCCACTGATTATTTTACTCCTCTTAGTGTGAAAAAACTTCTTAAAATACTTTAAAAGCTGGATTTCACAAACACAAAGGTATATACTGTTTTGTACATTTTACGGTTGAGGGTCCCCCGAGGCTTTCTTTAGTACCGTAAGTTGCCTTAAGCAAAAAGATCGGGGCGTGGCCCAGTCTGGTAGGGCACCGCGTTCGGAATGGTCTCGTTACACCCCTATAAACACTGACCAAAACCGAACTAAAACCTGAAAGTCCTTTATTTAAGCGGCTTCCAGCAGTATCCAGCTAAACCAAAACCAAATCAGAAAAGAACTAACCTTAATCGAAAATAAACCATTTAGACATGGGTTTGCGGCAAAATTGCGGCGGTTATCCACAAAGGGGGAAGGCTTTATGCCTTCCCCCTTTGTTTTATATGTACGCTAAACTGTAAATTAGAAAAACTAAAATGCATATACAGAAATTTAATTTGAAATATGTTAAATAATAACTATGAGACTTGCATCAGTTAATGAGTTATCAGAAATTTTGAAGGTAAAGAAGGCAACCCTATATGCATGGGCACATAAGGGGACAATTCCTTACTTTAAGCTCAACGGCCTTATCCGTTTCGACATGGATGAGATAGAAGAATGGGTCAAAAGTTCAAAGAGCAAGAATGCTGAAGCACCTAAACTTCCCTCGGGTGGACAATGGAAGATATGAGCAATTTTTGCATTAAGTTCGTAGAACCTTCCCTTGAGTTTCTTCAACTTGCTGTCCAGCAAATTCCCGTCCACCCCAACCATGGCAATGAGATACAGGATAGAAAACTATCGCTGAGTTTTGCACATGGTGATGTGATGATAAAAGGCAAGTCGTTAATATCGATTCAACCTACTTATTATTGATAAACTATGACCAGAAAAGTATTCGACGTTCCATGATGCTATTGAAAAAGCTTTCTACATGGGAAGTCCCCCTTTTCTGTTAGTACTTGCAAAACTTTGGTTGTAAGCGATCTTCTAAACCAAACACTAATACCCTGCGATTTATTCGATTAACCCTTAAGTGCCTTTATAATTGCCACTTCGGTAATGCCCCCCCATATCCCGTCAGCTGTAAGGTTAAAATCCGATTGAAAGCTTATCAGTGCTCCCTTGGAGCTCGGTCCCCAGAGGCCATCTACAATGCCGGTATAGTAAGCAAGTGACTTGAGGGCCTCTTGCCTGCCCTTTACGGTTGTAAGGTCATATTCGGCTTTTTTTGCGCTTGCTCGCACAGCTTCTATAACTGACTGTAGTGTACTACCCGGACACGCTGGCTTTCCAAAGTGATAGTGTCCATACAGGTCATCGTCCTCCCATTTCCATACACCTTTACAAGCATTCCAAAGGAGCATAGCTGCCGTAATCTGTGAGTTGTTTGGTTCACCAGCCGAGGGATCCGTCACCCCCTGCCCCCCTGAAGTATCCTTCGAACATCACTGACATGAACTCTGCATTTTCGTCCCCTGTCCTGCCCTTATAGCCCTGCGACCAAGTAGCCTTATCGATATCATTACAGAGCACAATCTGCCCGTCTCTTCTGATGGCCCAAGTGTATGATATACTCTCTACTCCTCCGTCGTAAAGGTGTGAGTCCGAGCCAGTGTGATATTTTGCAACCCCCTCAATAGTGCCCCAGCCAAGCTCCTGGTGCCAGACCATGCCTTTGAGTTTTTCCGAGTCGCGGGCCTTCCATTTCTTTCCGTTGGGATTTATTGCAAGTGAGGTACGGATATCCTTGGGCTCAATAACCCCCGTAGAATTTGTGCTGTCTGCAAGTTTTTCTAAGATCGTACTTTCCATTTTTTCAATGCTCCCTTCTGCACACCCGATTTATTTAGTTTATTTAGAAAATAAGCGAGACAAAATTTGCACACACTTGGCTGTTAGGATTTGATAACGTCATTGTTTCAAAATAATTTCGCTGGATACGTTTGCCAACTATCGCTCCGCTAAAACAGACAAAATCTCATAGTAAGTAGGGTGAGCTGTGCCACCCTACCGGACTGAGATAGTTTCTACATGACAAGTCACTCGATTTTAGGGGTCGTGCCTTCGCTTTTCTCGCCCTTGCCGCGAAGCACTTTCTTTATTCCCATAAGACTTGTTAGAAGGTCGTGCCAAAAAGGAGCACCAAAACCGATTAAAAAGGCTGAGGCCACCAGTCCTATAATTTTATTGATCAACCAAGTACATTTTTTACCTTCAGCATATCCCTTCCACTGCTCATGCTGCCATCCAAGCTTGAGTCCCTTGTTATCCAGTTGTGCTTTAAGGTCAACGATGTCACCTTCTATATCTGCGTAAATTCCCTTGACCCCTTCAGCAGCAGATTTTCCCTCTGAGCCCTCTATCTTCGCAAGCATGGTCTTCATTTTCTCGTTTATATCCGCGGCCCCGGAAACAAGCTCGGCTCTAACCGTTGCGTTCTCTGTGACAGATTTATATATGACGAAAAAGTCCGCGTTCATACCGCACGCGATTATTAAGCCCACGCCCATGGCAATGTAGCGCATCCACGCTGTATATCGCTCCGAAATGCGCTCCATGGTGCTGTTGTATGCTGCCTCAAGCCTGTCTCTGACCATGATGGCTCTGGCCTTTGCTTTCGCGAGCTCCTGCCCTGTGACTGTGAGATCAATGTCCAGGTAACCGGCGATATCCTCCACGGATTCTTTCTTAAGAAAGGCCTCAACGCAGCCTTTCACCTCGGTCATGGTCTGTATGCTCTTTCTATTTATGGAGGATAAGTTTTCCAAACCTTCAATTACAAACTTTGGAGAAGCATTAGGGGTGTTAAGATCTTGAAGATATTTAACAAGACCGGAAGACGTGAAGTCCTTTAATTCACCTGCCATCACTATGAACTTTACCCTTAAGATTCGTTTGAATCCGCTCAGTATGAATTTGTTTATCATGCTGAGGATCAGATAGACGACCGCTAACGCTATCATCGTATCAAGAGTCTCGAACATTGTTACCTCCTGTATAAACTGGTTAATTACAGCCAATAAGAGTATTGCCGTGACTGCATAAGAATTGAAGAACCTCTCCCAGTATGCCGTGATTATCCCCTGGAAAATTGTCGACACCTACAAATCATACGCTCTGCTAATTAAAATTTCACATCAAATCCGACTTTGAATTTCTCTACGCCGCTAAATACGGGTGAGTCCTCACTATCCTTAAAGGTCGCATCAATCGAATTCCTGCCATTCTTGTCTATCATCCATTCTAAAGTTGATGTCTCATACAGATAGTCTTCATCAAAGTCATCTGCGGCGTGCACTGCTTGAATTAGTAAGGCAGCGACAACCTTTCAATCAGCTCAATCCCAACTTCCAATCCGTAACAGAAAAACTAGTTATTAGGAGTATCCTTCTCTGAAAGCGCCTCGACTAAGCTCTTTCACGTACAATCAAGACCTTAAATCTGTGGGGTTTGCGCCTCTCTAATCAAGTCCAATGAACTCTTTTATGGCGAACCATTCGTCGTCCATCATAAGAAAATAGCCGAAGTTCTCGTATTTATAAACTGAAGGCTTCTTCAACGGGTCGTATTTTTTTAATGGTGTTGTCGAATAAAGTAGCTGACCGAGGTAGAGTCCGTCTGCGATACGTACCAACTCGTCTATACAGAGATTATCTGGCGGCATTGTCTTGAATCTCGACCAGCGATAATTGAACTGTAAAACCTCCTTACCATTGCAGGCCGGAACGACCGATTGAGCCATATCTGCTACAAAAAAGAAGCTCTTGACAGCGATATACCCGGCGTCCCGTTCCTCCTTTGTGCCCATTTCAACATACATGCCAATCTTATCTAGGTTTTCGATAAATGCCGTGGCCGCGAAGCTAGGATTGAGAGGGTTTCTGGAGTAAGTATTCCTGCCAATAAAGAGCTGGGACTTATCCTTGTAATGAATTGAATCTATACCAATGTACTTCTTTACGCCTTTCAAGTCGGTCCTGGTAAAAGTTTTACCAGTCCACGGAGACAAGACCTTCACACAGGGGTAAAAGTTATTAAGGATTTTTGCGCCTAAATCAGTCATGAGTCCTGCCCTCTTAAAGCCAACGACGCCGCCGTGGAGAAAACCGCTTATGCCATCGGGCCGTTCACCGCTCATAAAGAACTTACTTAGCTCTTTAAAGGCGCTCACCTCCTCCACGCCGCCATTCTTGATGCTGTCGGAAAGCTTCTTCAAGTAATGGAGCACGGACTTCTCTTTAGACACAGCCCCCTGTAGGGCGCTGCCGGTCTTATCCTTGGAACAGGTCAGTGTACTGAACTTCTTGGAAAGATCATCTTCGAGATCGAATACCAGGTCGGGGAATAGGGTGTTTTTCTCGTGGAGCCAACTATCATCCATAAGAAGGAAATAGCCAAAACCCCTGTATCTGTAATTCTTATTCGACACCTTAGGGTCGAATTTAGCATTGACGTATTTTAACGCGGTTGAGTAATAGAGTTTGCCGAGATAAAGGCCTTTTGCGATTTCCACTATCTCGTCTATCAAAAGGCTGTTAGGGAACTTGTTTCCAAGTTTTTTCCAGCGGTAATTCAGGGCGATTACCTCCTTGTCAGGCGTAGCTGGGTTTACCGAGCGCTGTTTCTTCGCTAGAAAAAGACCGCCCTTTGCGTAGATCCAGGAACTTATGTCTTTGGTCGGGTTCGGTGTACCTTCCATGTCAATGACCTGGGAGAGGAGTAAGCCCGCGATATTGTTTACGGGCTCGCCCTTCTTTCTTCTAAACGAGTTTATACCGAGGTAGGTTTTAGTCCTACCCTGTTCGAGGCCTTCGGTATAATCGTCAACCTTGTCCGCCTCTATCTTCGTAAAGCTCTTTCCTGCCCACGGAGAAGTCTTTGAAAGGATCCTACCGTAGAATATCTGTAGCGGATCCGCCTTCTTGCCCAATCCCGTCCATGAAAGGAGCTTACCAAGTTCATTCACGCCGGAAAGCCCGTCTTTCATCCCCAGTGTTACGCCGTAATAAAAACCCGAAGGAGAAGCAGACGCATTTCCAAAAGCGAAGAGCCTGTCGAGTTTTTTGTCAACACCACCGTAGGTAGAACCCTTATTTATCTTATCAGCGTACTTCTTAAAAAGCCCAAGCGGAGAGGAAACCCCTTTCATATCGTCATTAAGTATCTTTTTAATGGCCGGGTCTTTCTCAAAGCCACTTATAAGTTTAAATGTTCTGCCCGGTGATATCTTCTTATCTGCTGACATGACAGCCTCCTTTTAAAAATAATTTAAAGGGATATTATTATCGTCGCATTAGCTCTTCTTCGGAATTAAAAAATTTCTCCCCTTTCATATATGTTATGACTGGTCTTACTTGGTATGATGAAAGTATTTAAGGCACTCGTCTTCTTTAGCCTTATCCATATATGAGCCGAGTACGTCGTATTCGGATTCAAAGCCCAGTTGATCCGCCTTACCTGTCCAAAGGGGGTTATAGTGCATAAGGGAACATGTCTCAACACCTTCTGCCCTTAAAAACTTCGCTATAGCCTTTAAATTATCTTCTGTTGCGGTAATAGACGGAACAAGCGGAACCCTTACCACTACCGGGACTGTTGCCACGCGCTTTAGACGGGAGAAGTTTTCACGGATCATCCCGGCAGTGCGGCCGGTAAAACGCAAGCTCTCATCGTCATTGGCGATAAGTTTGATGTCGAAATATATGAGATCCAGGTAAGGCAGTATAAGCCTTTCAAAGGCCTCCATATCGAAGAAACCGCTGGTCTCTATGGCGGTGTGAACGCCTTCCTGTTTAAGAGCTGAGAGGAATGAGTGCAGAAAGTCCATTTGCATGGTGGCCTCACCCCCGGAGACGGTAACGCCCCCGCCGGTGGACCTGTAAAAGGACTTGTCTCTAAGTGTTTTTGAGAGAAGCTCTTCGAGGCCTATCTCGTAGCCAACCGGTCTGAGCGCACCGGTTGGGCAGAGTTCGAAGCAACTATCGCAGCGGGTGCATCTTTCTTGTTCGATTAGAAGCGGCACGTCCGTATCTCCACCCATTTCAAGGCAACCACTTTTGCAGACCTTCGTGCA
>CBDUXY010000034.1:0-18920 GCA_965371305.1 uncultured bacterium | reverse complement strand
AGACTGCACCATGCATTTTGGTTTGCCCGTGGTGCCTGAGGAGAACATTATATACACAGGGTGGTCAAACGGCAGTTGCTCGAATACTATTTCAGTTTGTGTCGCATCTATAAAGTCGCTATAAAGGAAACCATTCGGTATTTTGCTTATGTCAGGTGTTTCGTTTATGTAGGGCAGCACAATGATTCGTTCAAGCGACGGAATTTTTTTTGAAATCAGTTTCATGCTTGGAAGCATATCGAAGACTTTGCCTTTGTAACGGTAGCCGTCTACCGTGAACAGGACTTTAGGCGTAATCTGACCGAGCCGTGAAATAACCGCCCCTGCCCCAAGCTCCGTCCCGCATGACGACCATACCGCGCCGGCACTTGTTGCAGCAAGCATTGCTGCGACTGTTTCCGGCAGGTTCGGCATGTAGGCAGCTACCCGGTCTCCCGGTTTTATAGAAAGCCTGCGAAGAGGCCCTGCAATGGAGGCGACTTTTTTGTAAAGTTCCAAGAAGGTGGTAGTAGTAACATTGTCTGTTTCATTCTTAAAAAGGATGGCAGGGGAGTCGTTTTTGAACTTCAATAGATTTTCAGCAAAGTTAAGCTCCATTCCTGGAAACCACCGTGCGCCGGGGAATTCATTCAAATCGGCAACAACAGTTTCGTAGTCAGACGCTACTATATCTGAAAAATCCAGAAAATCGGCCCAGAAGTCACTGATGTTTTCTACGGACCACTGGTAAAGTTTTTTGTATCCGTCAATATTAAGACTGTGTTTTTGATT
This sequence comes from uncultured bacterium, assembly GCA_965371305.1. Lineage (GTDB taxonomy): Bacteria > Desulfobacterota > GWC2-55-46 > GWC2-55-46 > DRQE01 > CBDUXY01. Next base: position 18,149 of record CBDUXY010000034.1, on the reverse strand, counting down.
AACAAAGGTGATAAATGCCGTAATGTTTGCCTGGCTTTTTTGCAGCTCGGAAGGTGACCAGAGGGGTTTTTTCATGTTTTGCTCAAGACTCTGGTTTCAGGTTTGGTTTTTCAGAGCCGACAAGTTCAGGCTGGTACGAAATATACGTCGGTTGCAAGGAACTTTGAGTTTCTTAAGAACTGCGCCTTTATCTTCATGCCTATTTTAACTTCGTCCGGCCCGGCCCCGATAAGGCGCGACATGAAGAGCGTTTGTGCGCCTTCGAACGCGGCAAGTATGAGGGTAAAAGGTGTCTGGTCCAGAAACGCCTCACCCCCGAAGTGGCATACCGTAAAGGTGTGCACCTCTGCCTCAAGCGGAAGTTCTGTCCAGTCGGTCTTCTCTCCGCACTCCATGCAGTGCGCACGCGGCGTTGCGTATGTGTAGCCGCATTTGGTGCACCTGCTGCCAAGGAGTTTGCCGTTTGCAAGGCCCGCGAAAAACGGCGAGTCCTGGGCATAGGAGTGAATGTAGTCCATCTCGTAATGGCTTTTTATGATGATCGGGTCAGTATTATAAAGTACTGTCCCGTCTTCGGTCTCAGGGAGTTTTACCCGCATGGCGGGTTTGTTTGCCTTTTTTGTCATAGGTCAATCGTCCCGCTCAAGAATTGTAGCAGTAATGTACGTGCCGGTTCCGGCGTGGCTGTGGATGAGTCCGCGCCGTGCGTTTTTTACTTGCAGCTTGTCATTACCGAGGTGTTTATCCGTGGTCCCCTGAAGTTGCCACAGCGCGAACACGGCCTGCATAAGCCCTGTTGCGCCGACAGGATGACCGCAGGCAAGCAGCCCGCCCGATGGATTTACAACAACTTTCTCGCACCCGGCAATCGGGTCTTTGGAAAACTCTATTCCGTAATCTATTTGAGGCAGTACTGGATAACCTGCCTCCATAAACGCCCCGCCCTCGCCGTATTTGCAAAGCCCGAGGTCTTCGTAGGTTTGAATCTCGCTTGACGTATATGCGTCGTGAAGCTCGACAAAATCAAGGCTGCGTCGCGGGTCGTCTATGCCTGCCATCTTGTAGGCAAGCTTGGCTGCCATGCGTCCGCCTCTGAAAGAATGTACGCCCGGGTATTTCAGATCCTTATAATCAGATTCAGTTTCGTGGGGAAGGAGCATGACTTTTCCGTGCGGCCTGTCCGCCATACGCATTGCGTCAGACCCACTTCCGATTCCGGTTATTTTTACGGGCGCTGTGCCGTTTGAAAGTTTCTCTGCCATCTCTTCGCTTGCGAGTATGGCGACCGCCGCGCCGTCGGACATCTGACAGCAATCAAGCAGGGTAAGTGGGGTTGCCACCATAGTTGAGTTTCTTACGTCCTCAACTGTAATGTCTTTATGGATTTGAGCGTATGGGTTGTGCAGGGCGTTTTTGTGGCTCTTGACAGAGACCTTTGCGAGTTGTTCGACGGTTGTGCCGAACTCATGCATGTGGCGCTGCACCATCATTGCGTAGTAGCCGGTGTAAAACCCGCCGACCGGGTAGTCGAAGTTGGTGTCCGAGGCAAGGGCTATGAACTCGTTGCCCTTCCACGTATTAACGCGGCTCATGGTCTCGAAACCGTAGGCAAGGCATACGTCCATGCGGCCCGAGGCTATGGCCTCCCACGCGGACTGGAAACAAAGCCCGCCGGTTGCGCCGCCGCCTTCTATGCGTTTGGACGGTTTCGGGCACAGCCCGAGGTAGTCCTGAACCATTGCGCCTGCCTTGAGTTGTCTTGTGAAGTGGTCTGAGAAGTAAGAACCGAGCGTGCCGTCAATCTGGTCACGGTTGAGTTCCGGTACGTCGTCCATGGCATAGTCAAAGGCTTCTTTGACCATGTAGCGAAAGTCCTTGTCAGGGCTTGCCTTCTTAAACTTGGTGATTCCGCCGGATATGAAATATACAGGACGCATGTGTTAAATATATACTGATTCGCTCTGAAAATCAAGGCGGATTGATGCGATATTTAAAAAGTGAACCAAACCGCAGCAAGCTACGGGGTATCAAAAGGTGGTATGTTGGGAAAAACTCGTAGCACCTGTGTGGCATTAAACCCGCTATGCGGGTAAAATGAAAGGCATTGTCAGCGTATAAATTTTGAGCTATACTCGCAGATAGGCCGGTAGATTTTTATTGTTATAAAGTACGGGAGGTTTTTTTATTAATGGACTTCGAGCTAAGTGAAAAAGACAGGCTTCTCAGGGATGCGGTCAGGGACTTTGCCGAAGGCGAGCTGAGAGAAGGCGTGGCAGAGCGCGACAAGCAAGGCGTGCTCTCGCCGGAGGTCGTGAAGAAACTCGCTGCGATGGGCCTTATGGGCATAGTATTTCCGGAAGAGTACGGCGGCTCGGGTTTTGACTATATTGGTTACGTAACGGCAGTGGAGGAACTGGCCCGGGTTGACGCGTCTACTGCCATAACCGTACTTGCCCATACGCTTTGCGCAAACCATATTTTCTCCCACGCAAATGAAGCACAAAAAAAGGAATTCCTCACCCCACTTGCGACAGGTGAGAAGCTTGGAGCATGGGCGTTAACAGAGCCCGGCGGGGGCAGTGACGTCGCTTCCATGAGGACCGTTGCAGCTCCTGCGTCTGAAGGGCAGGGCGACGGTTGGACGATCAGGGGTGAAAAGACCTTTATTACAAACGGCACGAACGCAGACGTTATGGTCGTTATGGCAAAGACCGACGTGAACGCAGGGGTGAAAGGCATCTCCGCCTTTGTTACTGATACTGCCGCCCCTGAACTTGTTCGCAGCAAGAGGCTCGAAAAACTTGGGTACAAGGCAAGCGACACGGCCCTTATTACCTTTGATGATTTTAAAGTTGGAAAGGATTCTATGATGGGTACGGCTGAAAGCGGCTTTGCCCAGGCAATGGACGTGCTTGACGCAGGGCGCATCGGCATCTCGGCCATGGCCCTTGGTATTGCCAGGGCGTGCCTTGAAGACAGCTTGAAATACGCAAAGGAACGTGAGCAGTTTGGAAAAACGATTTCTGAATTTCAGGCAATACAGTGGATGTTATCCGACATGGCAACCGAAATTGATGCTTCCCGGCTTCTTACATACCAGGCGGCCCGGTTAAAAGACGCGGGTGCTGCGTACACAAAAGAGGCTTCCATGGCCAAGCTTTTTTCTTCCCGGTGTGTGATGAACGCGGCGACAAAGGCAGTGCAGATTCACGGCGGGTATGGGTATACAAAGGAGTATAATGTTGAGAGGTATTTTCGTGAGGCCAAGCTTTGTGAGATAGGCGAGGGCACAAGCGAGATTCAGAGGATGGTCATAGCAAAGGAAGTGCTGAAGTAGTTTTTTTTAAATTCTTTAACGGTCATTGCGAGGAGCCTGCCCTGTCAGATAACAGGCAGGCTCAGGGCAGGCTACGCGACGAAGCAATCCGGTTTTTCTTTCCCCTCCACCTCCACCTTCTTAAAAGGGTGGAGGGGGCAGGCAGGCAGGATAACCTTTGATAGCGCGCATTGGGAAGTGTTGGTTGCCATTGTAGATACAAAATGAAACACCAGTGGAGACATAAAAATGAAACTCGGAAGGTTTGATCTACATCCGGTAAGCGACGGTTTTTTTAGACTCGACGGCGGCTCTATGTTCGGCGTTGTGCCAAAGGTGCTTTGGGAAAAAACAAACCCGGCAGACGAGTTGAACAGGATCTTAATGTCCGTAACACCGCTCCTTATAATAGACGGGGAGCGCAAAATCCTGGTAGATACCGGCATAGGCGATAAGGGCAGTGCAAAGTTCTTTGAGATGTTCGACATAGACAGGAAAACCAATTTAATAAAATCTCTTGTCACTTATGGCGTCGCGCCTGAAGACATTGACACTGTCATTTGCACCCACCTTCATTGGGACCACGTCGGGGGTAATACAAAAAAAGACTCAAGCGGAATAATCGTCCCTACCTTTCCAAACGCAAGATATATTGTTGATAAGGGCGAACTTTCCGATGCAACAAATATGAACGAGAGGACGCACGGCAGTTATCACTCCGACGACTTCCTGCCTATTCAAGACGCGGGCCTTATGGATATCATCAAGTGCGACAATGATTTTGATGTCTGTGACGGTATAAGGCTTGAAAAAATCCCCGGCCACAACAGGCACTTTATGGCTGTGATTATATCGTCGGAAGGGGAAACCGCCATGTACCTCGGCGACCTGATACCCACTCCGTCGCACCTGCTTTATCCTTATATGATGGGGTTCGACCTCTTTCCAATGGAGCTGCTTGAACAGAAAAAACGTGTTTTGAAAAAGGCCGCCCAAGAGGACTGGCTGCTTATATTCGAGCACGACCCGGTCATCACAATGGGTTATATAAAGATGGAGAACGAAAGACCTGTGCTTCGGGAAGTGGTGGAGTAGTAGGGTTTTTAGTTTAACGCTGGACTATTCCTGAATCTTCTTTTTATTAATATAGCTTTGCAATCTTGATTCAAACCATTTCCTCAACTCTTCATCTTCTTGCGTAAGTTTGCTGATCGCTTTTTTCTGTGTAGCAACTGCGTCGCTCCATCTTTCCTCGCTGGCGTAGGCCGCGGCAAGCGTATCAATATAGTCAGCTGTTTTCCAGCCGTCCTCGTTGCAAGCCTTTTCAGCCCACTTGATAGCCTCCTTACCGTTGCGAAGGTTAATATCGGTAGTCAGCATCCGTGCAAGCTGGTTCATAGCGGGAATGTAACCTTGATTGGCAGATTTTTTAAGCCACGATGCGGCTTTAACAGTTTCCCCATAGTCGCGTACAAGAATGTTAGCATATTCGAATTGTGCTTCAGCATCTCCTGTCGCTGCACCTTCGAGTGTAGTAAAGTACCTGGTATATTTATCACGAGAAATCCACGGCTCTGACCAGGGCAGATATGTTAAAGACATAACCATCAGAGCGATTAACAGGGCGAGACCGATTTTGCATAGTGCCGCATGTTTTTTGGCGACAAAGACATTACCGATGAAGTAGCCTGAGAGAAAGCCTGCCACATGTGCGCCGTTAGCGATGTTCCAGACACCAGTGTAAGTAAGGACTATGCAAAGAACAAGCCATCCCAGAAGTAACTTGACGGTTGAGTTATTAATGACGCGTTTGTGTCGGGGGGTTAAGTGCCGTATGGATACGACGTAACCAAATAGGCCGTAAACAACGCCTGAATAACCAATGCCGGTCTGGTTTGAAATTGCCAGCTGCGCGCCGGAGCCCAAGATAGCCGTGGCAAAAATAAGCAGGGCGTATTTCTTTCTACCCAGACTCGGCTCCAGAAAAGCTCCGAAAGTCAACGCCCAGTACATGTTAAAAAAGAAATGTACAAAATCGATATGCACGAATGCGGTAGTTATTAGTCCCCAGTAGTTGCCCGACCATATGTCTAAAGCGCGAGGGATAAGGACTTCAGTAACATCTTTGTAGGAAGGTGAGGTTTTAAACAGGTTAAGGTAGGCAAAAATTATTGTACATATGAAAATAACGCCGTAGGTGACGAAGGGAATATAATGGCGCGTTCCAGGCGTGGCGGGTCTTCCAAAAGAAAAACCTTTTGGCACCGATGCTGAAGATTGTTGAGATGGTGGAGTATGTAAATCTTTCATTTTGTTATCGTGAACTTAGTATTATATTTTTCTTGTTATTATTTGATGTTTGGATTTAGTGCCAATTCATTATTCCATAAACTTAATTATCTGTCCGTTAAAATCGATATCCACAAGTGTCTTTCTCGCTCCGTCTATATATACCCTTATGTGCATGTGGTCTGGAAAATTTTCTTAGTGTTTGGTCGTGACTCTGGCAATGTCAATTTTTCTGTGTTCTGAAAAAATCCTTTTTACCTCGTTGCAGTAACGGCAATTTTTTGAATGTGTGATTTTATCATAGATGTATGTTGCGATTGGTATGACGGCTATTATAACACCGGCTACGATAAGCACCTTCCATCCGAAAAAATAGGTCAGTGCTCCGACGACGGCTATGATGATGGGAATGTACGGTATTGAAAATCCTCGGTTGTTCATAAGTACTCTGATTGACGCATGGGAGGTCTGCACGCAGTAGAGAAACAGGTGTGAAGGAAAAGGGGTTTTTAAAAAAAAACAGGATGCTCCGGTGCGTCGGCGCGCCGAAACTTTAAAGATCTCAGTTATTTCCTACAACCTATCAGGCCCGACCTTCCACATGAGCATGTGTTTACCACCGAAGCGTCCTATGCAGGCGACCTCTCCGGTCTCGAACATAAGCGGCGCCTCTGTGTTATCGCCGGTTATAAGGAGTGTCGCAAGGTCACCGAGGTAGGGCAGGTGTCCGACTATCATTACGTCTTCGTCCAAGTCGCTCAGGCTTGTGTGCCACACGTCAGGGTCTGACATGGGTTCAAGCCCGTGTTCTTCGCTGGTGCCGCCCTTCGGGTTTAAATGTTCGGCAAGTATTTCAGCCGTCTCTCTTGCCCTTTTTTTTGTGCTGTGAAGGATGCGGTTTATTTTTAGATTTTTTATCGATATGAAGACACCCATCTTGCGCACGTCTTCTTTTCCGCCTTCAGTGAGGCCGCGCTCCGGGTCCTGTGATTTTTCTTTTGCCTCGCCGTGTCTGACAAGATATATGAGCATGGATGTTCCTCTTTAATTAAAGGTAGTAAAATCAGACAAGTTCCTCAAGCGAAAGCGCGACTGCCTTTATGACGTTTCCCTGGCCGAGGATCAGGTTCTCCTGCGTTACTTTGCCAACGCCACCCTTGTTTATTACACCTGTTATGCAGCCGCCGCGAAGTCCGTTCATGGATGCCGTCATGGTGAGCAAGGTTGCGGCCTCTATTTCATAGTTTAATACGCCGAGGTTTTGAAGCTCTACGGTCGAGCCCTGAAACCTGCGTATCGTGTACTTCCTGAAAGAGTCGTTTCTTTCCTCCCCAGGGTAAAACGTATCGGACGAGGCGGTAACCCCTGTGTGATAACCGACGCCTGCTTTTTTTGCGCCGCCGATAAGGGCAGAAACAACGTCGTGCTCTGCAACGGCCGGGAACTCCACAGGGGCGTAGTGCGTGCTTGCCCCGTCAAACCTGACAGCTCCGGTGGTGATGATAACGTCGCCCATTTTTATCTGCGGTTGAATGGAACCTGTCGAGCCGACCCGTACAAAGGTCTTTACGCCAATCTGGGCAAGCTCGTCAACCGCAATGGAGGTGGAAGGCCCGCCTATGCCAGTGGAGGTCACAAGGATTTTTTTGTCATTGACAGTTGTTAGAAACGTCCTGTATTCCCTGTTACAGGCAATCTCGACAGCTTCTGTGCCGCGTATCATTTCCAGGTCAAGTTTTATGTGATAACGTTTTGACATTTATAGATCGAAATACCCTGGTAAGTGGTTAAGCCTGCTTTATTGAGCTACTTGAGAGGCGGCTTTTTTCATGTCTTCTATGGTTTTCTTGTAATTGTCGCTTCCGTAAACAGCGCTTCCGGCAACGCACACGTTGGCCCCGGCCTCTGCCACCCGTGCAATGTTGCTTGCCTTGATGCCGCCGTCAACTTCAAGCTCCGCCTCTGAGCCTGCTGCGTCTAACATTGCCCTGGCTGTTTTTATTTTCTCAATTGACGACTCAATAAATGACTGCCCGCTGAAACCGGGATTAACTGTCATGATCAATAATAAATCTATGTCGTTAATTACCGGCGCAATGGTTTCAACAGGGGTCCCCGGGTTTACGGACACTCCGGCCCTGACGCCCGCTCTTTTTATCGACTGCAGAACCCCGTGCAGGTGGGCTGTGCTTTCGACGTGCACGGTTATAATGTCGCTCCCGGCCTTTACGAAGTCGGCAATATATAATTCCGGCCGCTCTATCATCAGGTGCACGTCAAGCGGCAGGTCGCTTGAGCGTTTTGCGGCTTCAACTATAAACGGTCCGATCGTGATGTTCGGTACAAAGTGACCGTCCATTACGTCGATGTGGATGTAGTCGGCGCCTGCTTGTTCAACGGCCTTTATTTCTCTTGAAAGTTCCGTAAAGTCGGCGGAAAGAATTGAAGGAGATATTTTCATAGTATTGTTGTCCTTAACATTGAAGTTTTTTTCGATATGGAAATATTAACAGGACTAAGCCCTGTGTTCAATAATTTTTTTGTGGTTTGCAAAAACAATGTGCCTGGATTGTACCTGTTGTCAGTTTTTTAAAATGGATTGCGACGGCAACGGTTGATTTGCCTTGAGATCGTTTGCGTATTAGAACGTGTGGTTTTTTATTGGATTGAAAGGCGCGATTGTAGTAAATTGTCAGAAGTAACAAATATAAATTTTAAAAAACGGAAACGAATTAATGATCAAAAAAATTATTTCCATACATATTATTATTTTGATGTTTGCCCTTGTTGGTGTTGCGGGTTGCGCCGTGAATCCGGTGACAGGGAAAAAGGAGTTTATTATAGTTTCAGAGGCCCAGGAGATCAGCATGGGCAGGAAGTTTTACCCTGGCGCTCTGTGGGGCGACGGCGTCGGCGGGGGTGGCGAGTTTGGCCGGAACAGCGAACTTAAACGTCATCTGGCATTGGTTATTAATGACATACACATTAACTCTCACAGGCCGAACCTGCCCCTTGAATTTGCCATACAGAACAGTTCTATTCCCAACGCATGGGCAATACCGGGCCACGTCGTTATAACAAGGGGGCTTCTCTCAGAGCTTGCGAACGAGGCGGAGTTTGCCTTTGTTATGGGCCATGAGGTCGGGCACGTATCAGCCAGGCATTCTGCAAGGCAGCAGAGCCACGGACTGCTTCAGCAATTAGGTCTCGGTGTTACAAGCATAGCTCTTGGTGACAGCCAGTATTCCGACGCAGCCCTTGCAATAGGGTCGGTTGGGAGTAGCCTGTTGCTCTTGAAGTACAGCCGCTCGGATGAGCTTGAGGCCGACGGGCTTGGAATAGATTACATGGGCAAACTTGGTTACGACCCAAAATACGGCGTAAGCGCTCATCAGAACCTTGAGCGTGTGGCTAACGCATACATGAAAAGTCTTGGTAAGAGCTCTGGTGACAGGAGTTTCTTCGAGGACCTGGTCTCAACCCATCCAAGGACGTCTGTAAGGATAGGCGAGATCCGCGAGATGATAAAAAATTCTCCAAAACACACATTAAGGGGTAACGGTGCAGGCAGCGAAAAATTTAAAATCCTGCTTGCCGGACTTAAGAAAAAGAACGAGTTGTATTTAAAGTACTACGACCCGGCAACAAGGGCGCTGAAAAAGGGCGAGTTCTCAAAGGCCGACCGTCTTATCGCTCTTGCGATAAAAGCAGCCCCGTCGGAGGCCCCTTTTCATGCGCTTAAGGGTTTTATAATGATAAAGAAGAAGCGCTACGATAGGGCAGGACAGTTGTTTGCAACCTCTCTTATTAAAGATAGCGGTTATCAGCCGGCCCTGCGCGGTCTTGGCGTTACGAGTTTTCTGAAGGGCGATTACAACGTTGCCATTGAAAGACTTGGTCGTGCAATAGAGGTTTTTCCGGGCGACGCTTCTGCCCGTTATTTCATGGGCATGAGTAATTTCAAATTAAACAGGTATAAAACAGCCCTGCCGCATTTGACGGCTTTTGCATAGGTGCAGACGAAACATCCAAAAGTAAACGGTGCGGCTGGCATTTGTTATGACAGGCTGGATCGTCCGCGAGACGCGTATAATTATTATTTGAGACAGCTTAAGGCCGAGCCGGATAACGAGATGGGCCTGCATGCTGCAAAAAGAGTACGTACGCTCAGGCCGTATTTTGAAAAGAAAAAGAAGTAGGGGAATGAAGCACTTCTGGTTTCTTTCAAGTCTTTGCGAGCGAAGGGGCTTTAGCCCCGTAGCGAAGCAATCTCGTTGATTTAGTTTAGTGCGAAGATGTATTGCAATATTAGTCTTTAGATATTTCAGTTTTTCTATGGGGAATATTAAATGATGAGCAAAATAGTTATAATCGGGATTTCATTTGCTATAGGTGTTGGTGTTGGTTGGATTGCTCAGGGAGGGCACTGGAGTATTTTTCTCACGTCATATGTACCAGCATTGGCAACTCTATTAGCAGCATATTATGGTGCTAAATTTGCTTTCCAATTCCAAAAAGACAAAGAAAAAACAGATATTCAAAGGCGTAATATTGTTAGTGGGAATATAGCAATTTTTGATATGTCACGTATGGTATCGAATTTAAGAAATATTCAGCAACAATTTATTGATCCTGTACGTAATGTGCCTTTAAGGTGCATTCAAATGCAACCGCTCCTTCATTCTTTTAATGAGATCAAGTTAAACATTGATACATTGCATTTTCTGTTGGAAACCGATGATAGAAATTTATTGGGCGAGTTAGGGGTAGAGAATTCTCGTTATCAAACATCTATGGCAGTAATTAATGATAGATCCCGTCTTCATCATGATGAAGTTCAACCAGCACTTGAACGAGCTAAGTTTGCTGAAGGTGGTTACTATAGTGCTGAGGATCTTGAAAGTGCACTCGGAGTACGTCTTTATAAAATTATTCAGCAATCAACTGAAGTAGCAATTGAGCATATTGATAACACAGTTATTAGTTTGCAAGATAGTGCTGATAAGCTTAGGGATAGCCTTAAAAAACAATACCCAAATGAGACAATAATAGGGTTTATCTAAATTCAAAGAGTATTTGTTTTTTGATGTTTCGGTGCGTCTCGCGCCGAAACTCACTGACCTGGGTACCTGCTTTCGCAGGGATTCCAAAACAAAATGGATTGCCACACGAGAGTGTGGCTTTTTTCATCTACGCCCTGCTCTGCGCTCTCTTATTTACGATCTCTTTCCACGGCTCCTTAATTGCGCCAAGGGCCTTATTCATGTTCTCCACCAGCTCTTTCCTTATTTCAGGGTCGTTTATCACGGTCTTTTTTATGGTCTCTATACCTGTGCGCGCAACCCACTTTGCCGTTCTTTCTCCGTACACCGCGTCCTCTCTGTAGTGCTGGAGGAATGCCGAGACAATCTCTGTTACGTCTGTTTCGTTCGTAACTGTTGCAAGCAGCTCAGCACGTCTTAACTCAATGCCTGCTGCTCCTCCAACGTACACCTCCCATCCCCCCATTACCCCGAGTATACCAACGTCTTTAATGGTATATTCAGCGCAGTTCCTTGGACAACCGCTGACTCCTATTTTGACCTTTGCAGGAGTCCACAGGCCTTCATAAAGTTTTTCCATTTCCACCCCAAGCCCCATGGAATCCTGAGTCCCGTACCGGCAGAAAGTTTTTCCAACGCAGGTCTTGACCGTCCTTAAGGCCTTGGCGTATGCAAACCCCGACGGCATGTCGAGTTCCTTCCACATCCTGGGCAGGTCTTCTCTTGATACGCCAAGCAGGTCAAGCCTCTGGCCTCCTGTTACTTTGACGAGCGGGACGTTGTATTTGTCCGCTACTTCCGCAATTCGCCGGAGCTCCGAGGGGGTGGTCACTCCGCCGTACATCCTTGGTATGACGGAGAAGGTGCCGTCTTGTTGTATGTTTGCATGAACGCGCTCGTTAACAAGCCGGGAGGTGGGGTCGTCGGTTGATTCTTCCGGCCATACAAGGGAGACGTAGTAGTTGAGAGCGGGCCTGCATTTATCACACCCGACCGACTCCCAGCCAAGGGTGTCCATAACTTCACTTACGGAGAGCAGGTGCTTTTCGCGAATGTTTTTGAGCACGTCGTCTCTTGTGTACCTCGTGCACGGGCAAAGGCTCTCTTCACCGCGCATCCCCTGGAAGTCCGTGCCAAGCACGTTTTCAAGTATCTGTTCGACAAGGCTTGAACACCCTCCGCAGGAGTCCGAGGCCTTTGTCTCGTTCGCAACTTCCTGGCGCGTGAACAGGCCTTTTTTAACTACCGCGTCAACGATCATGCCTTTTGTAATACCGTTACAGCCGCAAACGATTGCGTCGTCCGACATGTCTTCAATGGCGGTGCCGGAGTGTCCGGCAAGGCCCTGGCCAAGAAGCGCTGCCCTGGCGCCGCTCTCAATTGTATTGTTGTCGAGCAGGCGTTGAAACAGGGTTGGGCCGTCGGAGGTGTCGCCGTACATGACGAGACCTTCGATTTTGCCGTCTTTAAGAAATATCTTTTTGTACAGCCGGTTGCATTTGTCGGAGTACGAGATTGTATCTTCATGGTCGTCTGTGACGGCTCCTGCCGAGTATAGTTCAATGCCCGGTATCTTTAGTTTTGTAGAGGCCGGGCTTTGCCGAAATATCATGCGGCAGTCTCCGGCAAGGTGGTTTGCCGCAACGCGCGCCTGGTCAAGTATCTGCGCTACAAGACCAAACGTTGCCTTTCTGTGTTGCACACACTCGCCAACTGCGTAGATGGACGGGTCATAGGTCTGCATGGTGTCGCTTACGACAATGCCGCGCTCCGTGTATATGCCCGCACTCCGGGCAAGAGCGGCGTTTGGTTTTATGCCGATGGATATAACAACAAGGTCGGTCTCAATAGTGTCTCCGTCTTTAAAAAGAAGTCCTGTGACGCGCTCGTCTCCTGTTATCTTGACCGTCTCTTTGCCGGTGAGTACTTTAATGCCCATTTTCTCAAGGTCGTCCTTCAGGTACCGGGCAGCCACCAGGTCAAGTTGCCTTTCCATGAGCTTGTCCATCAGGTGCACGACCGTGACTTCCATGTCGAGCTCGGTCAGGGCATGGGCCGCTTCAAGCCCGACCAGACCTGCGCCGATCACCACGGCTTTTTTAGCACCTGCCTGCATGGCATGTTTTATTTTTTCGCAGTCCCCGACGTTTCTGAAGCTTGTAACGCCATTTTTCTCTATGCCCTCGATTGGCGGCATAAAGGGGAGCGAGCCTGTTGCGAGTATGAGTTTGTCGTATTTAACTTGCTCGCCGTCAGGGTCGTCACTCAAGCTATCTGTAATAACCGTGCGCCTTGCCCTGTTAATCTCCTTTACGGGACAGCTTGTTCTAAGGGTTATGTTATTTTGTGCGTACCAGTCCGCCTGGTTAAGGGTGATGTCAGCCAGTGTTTTTTCATCGGTAAGAATATCTGCCAGGAGTATTCTGTTGTAGCCGGGATGTGGCTCCTTGCCGAATACCGTTATGTTGTAGCGGTCCTTGTCAAGGGCAAGTATCTCCTCCAGCACAGCGACCCCTGCCATGCCGTTACCTATGAGTACGAGTTCTTTTTTTTCTTCCGGTGTGTTCATTTTCTTTTTTTATCCCCTTTGTGTTGCTTTAAGTTTCGTTGTGGCAATAAATAACTGCAAGTTCCGTGCCACGGACCTGGAGCAGTTTTTTGTATGTTTTACAGGGTTTTAGAGGTGGCAGTGAACTGTTTTGTCCGTCGTAGTGATTAAAAAATGTGCAAACCCTGCGTCTGTTGAATATTGTTTCCCGACGAAAGTCCTTTTATTGATCATAATCTAATATAATAACATTAATTAAAGGCTGAAAACAGGTTATTGCCGTATTGGTATGCTGCATTTGACTTTGCGTTGCGTTAGGTTTAATATAATATGAAAGAAAAAAATATTACACAAAACTTTCGGATGATATGAAAGCAGCAAAACATACAAATAAGAAGCTCGGGCAGATCCTGGTTGAAAGTGGTGTGCTTAACATGGCGCAGCTTAAAAAAAGTATTGCCGAGCAAAAAAAGACCGGCAAGAGAATAGGTGAAGTGTTTGTGCGCCTTGGTTTTATAGGCGAGGTGGACATTGCAAGGACTTTATCGGTGCAGCTTGGCCTGCCTTATCTCGATATTTCAACAGCCGTGGTCGAGCCTGAGGCCGTCTCGCTTATATCCGAGGAACTTGCAAAAAAGCACCTGATCCTTCCTGTAAGCATGGACGCCAGCGCCCTTGTTGTTGCCATGGCCGACCCGCTCAACCTTGAGGCGATAAAGGACATCGGTTTTTGCGTTGGCAGGTATATTAAACCTTCCATCAGCACCGCTACTAATATAAGAAAAGCCATAAAGAGACATTACCATCTGACGGAAAACATTGGCGAGGTCGTAGATAAGATGGACATGGGTTTTCTTGAGGTCATGCCTGAAGGAGTGGACTCATCGGGCACTAAAGAAGACGATATAGACGAGGTCATACGAAAGGGCGAGGCTCCGCCGATTATCAAGCTTGCCAACAGTATTCTCTATAACGCCATAAAAGAGCGGGCAAGTGACATACACATTATTCCTCAGCCAAGGTCCATGCTGGTGAAACACAGGGTTGACGGTGTGTTGGTCAAGTCCCAGAAACTGCCGAAGTGGGTGCAGGGGGCCGTTACGTCAAGACTCAAGATAATGGCCGGCATGGATATAGCTGAAAAAAGATTGCCTCAGGACGGGAGGATAAAAGTTCGTGTTGAGGGCGGTGAGGTGGACCTTCGTATTTCATCTCTTCCCACCCAGTATGGGGAAGACATAGTCATTAGAATTCTCGACTCTCAGGCCGCAGTACTGGAGCTGCCGGCACTCGGGCTTCTGCCGCGTGACACCAAAAAGCTCAAGAGCCTTGTCGAGAGGACTCAGGGCACGGTACTTGTAACAGGACCTACAGGGAGCGGAAAGAGCTCCACTCTCTATGCGCTGCTTAATTATTTAAAGTGCGAAGAAGTAAATATTATCACCCTTGAGGACCCGATAGAGTTTGAACTGAAAGGGGCGAAGCAGGTAGCGATTAGAGAGAAGATCGGGCTTACGTTTGCATCCGGCCTGCGCTCCGTATTAAGACAAGACCCGGACATCATAATGGTCGGAGAGATGAGGGACGCCGAGACCTCAAGCATTGCCTTCCAGGCCTCGCTCACCGGTCACATCGTGCTCTCAACCCTGCATACAAACACGGCCATTGCAACGATAACGCGCCTTAGAAACCAGGGCATACCGGCTTATATGATAGCGTCTTCGCTTAACGGCGTCGTTGCCCAGAGGCTTGTAAGGAAACTGTGCCAGTCATGCCGGGAGTCGTACAGTCCTCCTGCAGAAGAGTTGCTTAAGCTTGGATTAAATCTAACAGAAGATTCGGATTTTAAGTTCTTTAAAGCGGTCGGGTGCAAGGAGTGTAATAAGAAGGGCTATAAAGGCAGGATCGGGGTGTTTGAAATTCTTGTCTGCACCCGGACGGTGATGGAGTTGATAGTAGCTAATGCAAGCGAGGACGAACTGCGCAAGGCCGCCGTGGATGACGGGATGAGGAACATGGCAGAGGACGCCCTTGAAAAAGTAATGAAGGGCATGACCACGGTCGATGAAGTCATGAGGGTGCTTTATATAGGCGGCGAAGAGGACATTCATATCTGTCAACATTGCGGCGCCTCAGTGAGGCCGGATTTCCTTGCCTGTCCTTTTTGTTCCAGGGATATTGTTGAAAGATGCGGCAGTTGCGGTAAAGAGAAGGAAGAAGGCTGGAAGTCCTGCCCGTACTGTCGGGATGACTTCGGTAGTCCGTCCGTCAAAGTAGTTGGGCACGACATGTAATACATAGGAGATTGGCAGGATAATAAAGGTTATAATTTTTTATGACGCTATCTGGTTGTTAATTAATCGTACCGATGATAATATAGTTCATCGGTTTTTTTATTTTTTTCAATCCTTGCTACAGCCCTTTGTAACAAACAAGATATAATGCCGAAACAGGATATAATGAATAACACTATCACATACGTAATAGGGCACAAAAACCCTGATACCGACTCGGTGTGTTCGGCCATTGCTCTTGCAAGGCTCAAGACTGTCCAGGGCGCTACAAACGTCGTCCCTGCAAGGGCCGGAGACCTGAACCATCAGACGGCTTTTATACTCGACCATTTCGACGTTCCTTCTCCTGTCTTTCTCTCAAACGTGTACCCAAGGGCAAAGGACATTATGAGCACCGGCATGCGCACAGCCCTTGAGTCAACCCCGATGTATCATGTGATGAAGACTATAAGGGACAATAATATCAGATTCGTCCCTGTACTTAATGAAGAGAAAAGACCTGTGGGCGTAATAACCCTTATGGACCTTGCAGAAAGGCAGCTTGACCGGGCAGAGGTGGCAGATTCACGCAAGGTGTTGACAACACTTCAAAACGTAGTCGAAACGCTCGGGGGCGAGGTCGTTACGGACTATCTGGGGAAAAGCGAGAACAGTTTTTCCCTTTATGTCGGGGCCATGAAGACCGGGTCTTTTTTAAAGGTGCTTACGGATATAGATCCGAAGAATTGCGCGGTAATTGTCGGCGACAGGGATAATATCCAAAAGGCATCGGTAGACATGGGGGTCGGGCTTCTGGTGGTTACGGGCGGGCTTCGGGTTACGGACGATATAGTGAAAGCAGCAGAGGCGAAACAGGTAACCATTGTTATTTCCCCTTTTGACACCGCAACAACGGCCCAGCTTGTTAGGTCAAGCACACCGGCTCGCGCACTTTGCAACCAGGACTTCATGACGGCGCAGCCTGATGAACTTACAGAAGACCTTAAGCAGAGGTTTGACAGGGACTTGGGCAGGAGAGGTGTTATTGTGCTTGACGCTGACGGGACGATGCAGGGGGTCGTGACAAAGAGCGATCTTCTGAAACCCTCGGGAATTCGCCTTATACTGGTGGACCACAACGAACTCTCCCAGGCCGTGGACGGGGCCGACTCTGTCCCCATACTCGAAGTCGTCGACCACCACAGGCTTGGCAACTTCCACACGGCGGACCCGATAAGTTTTGTGTGCGAGCCTGTTGGAAGCACCTCGACCCTGGTGAGCGAGCTTTACAGGAAATCAGGCTTTGAGATTGAAGAGAAAATTGCAGGGCTCCTGCTCTCAGGCGTCATGTCCGACACGGTGCTTTTGCGCTCTCCCACCACGACCGACAGGGACAGGGACATTATACCCTGGCTTGAGGATAAATCAGGCCTTGACCATGCCTCTCTTGGAGAAAAGATATTTGCCGCGGCTTCGAGCATAGAGGCAAGAGGGGTCAGGTCGGTCATTAACGACGACTTTAAGACCTACGTTTCGGGCGAGGGTAAGTTCGGCATAGGTCAGGTGGAGGTTATACGCTTTGACGAGTTTTATGAAAATAAGGACGCGCTAAAGAAGGAACTTCTTGAGGTTGCTGGGAAGGCCGGGCTTGAGCTTGCAGCCTTGCTCGTAACCGACATCACGCTTGGAACGTCCCTCCTGCTCGCGGTGGGTGAGAAAAAAGCACTTTACGGACTGCACTATCCAACCGTTTCGGAAAACGTCTATGAGCTTAAAAACGTGCTTTCAAGGAAAAAACAGGTCGCCCCGCACATGATAAGTCTTTTTAAAGTGCTTTACTGAACAAAAGACTCCCCATCGGCCATCAGACAACTTCCCCCTCGGTTTCCAGAAAAAGCCGCGTCGCCCCTACCACGGCAGACGGTATTACCATAAGATTTACCAGCGGTATCATAAGCGCGCCTGCCACCATAAGGCCGAAACCGAGCGAACGTGCCGGTCTTTGCCGGATAAAAGAGAGTTTTTCTCTGTTTGTCATGGCGCGGCGGTCAAGCGGGTACGAGAGGAACTCGAAGGCCGAGAGAAACCCTGCGAACAGCGCCCACAACACAGGCACTATAAGGTTTACGAACGGGATGAGCGAGAGGGTGAGCGTGAAAACAAGCAGGCAGATAAAGACTCCCAGGTAGATCAAAAATCTTTTTATCTCCTGCTTGATGACGGCCGGGATGTCGTGGCTGTTGTCAATGCTCTTGCCTTTTATAAGGGCTTCGTATTTTGACGACAGGACCTCGTTAAAGGGAGAGGCAAGCAGGGCCGTAACCGCAAAAAAAGTAAAATAGATTGCAAGCCCCACGGTTACGGAGAACACGACCCAGGTAAACACGCGAAGTACGGTAAAGTACCACGAGTCTCCAACCGGCAGGAACATCTCCATCAGGTCAGGGAAAAAATACACCCCACCGCCGACCACAAGCGCGTATATGAGCGTGTTTATAATTATCGGTATCCAGGCGTACGCCCATAGTCCGGGTGTTGTTACGAGCACCCGGCAGCCCGAGAAAAAATCCCTTGCGCCTTTTACAAGTCCACTCATCTTTTTGATTTTTCCTTAGACGTAATTTTAGCCCGTATTGCGAGGCAGTTAATTTTTTATCACAAGCAAGAGATTTAGTAAAGGG
>CBDUXY010000033.1:0-19322 GCA_965371305.1 uncultured bacterium | reverse complement strand
CAAGATAACTATCTCTTTTCTTATCTTTTTCTTTCTCTATTGCGTGTTGTCCGCCATCAACCTCAATGACTATGCGTTTATCAAAACAGACAAAGTCCACTATATAATTATCTATCGGTTCCTGCCTTCTAAACTTCAACCCTTCCAATTGCTTTGCCCTGAGATGCTTCCATAATAATTTCTCAGCATCCGTGGACCTTTTCCGAAGGCTCTTTGCAACAGCAATATTTTTGCCAGTCACTAGCTCCGCCACTTCACCCCCCACCTAACCTCCCCCCGTAAAGGGGGGAGGAACTTAAGAACTAACTTTTAAACTCATAGATTAAGTTATTATTAGTTCCGTTCCTACAGTTAACAAAATTGTGTCCCGCATCCGAATGATAACAACTCCACTCATTACGGTCTGAATCAATAAACCACTCAACAATAAAATGAGCGTCATCTTCCCGAAGAATTGGATATTCTACAGGGCATACGAACGGTAATTCTTTTTTATCGCTTCCTCCAGTCCTTCTCCACCGCTTCACGATAATTGGCACTCTCTTGCCATTCTGAACTTGTGTCGCGATAATTGCTCGTTTCCCAACAGTCACTATAAATTCACCTTTTACAGTATCTCCATTTAGAACATCGCTAAACTCACGATATTCTCTATTTTTACCAGTCAGAATCGTCCAAAGATAACCCAGCCCTATATTTTCTATTCTACCTTCGTCTTTATTCATAATTGAACGCATATAGCCACTACCAGTTCTTCCCCTTTACTCACGCTACCGCCGCTACGACCTTTTCCGCGGCCTCGTCCATGTTCTCGGCGGTGATGATGTTAAGCCCGCTTTCTTCGAGGATCTTCCTGCCCTTCTCAACGTTCGTACCCTGAAGCCTGACCACGAGCGGCACCCTCACGCCTACTTCTTTAGCAGCCTGCACGATGCCGTCGGCTATTATGTCGCACCTCATGATGCCGCCAAATATATTAACGAGCAGCGCTTTTACGTTCTCATCCGACATGATTATCTTAAACGCCTCTGTAACCTGCTCGGCCGTGGCGCCGCCGCCAACGTCCAGGAAGTTTGCCGGGTTTCCGCCAAAAAGTTTTATAATATCCATCGTTGCCATGGCAAGGCCCGCGCCGTTGACCATGCAACCAATATTGCCGTCAAGCGAGATGTAGTTAAGACCGTGCCTCGACGCCTCTATTTCCTTTGCGTCTTCTTCGTCAATATCGCGCATGCCTTCAATGTCTTTGTGACGGAAAAACGCATTGTCGTCAAAAGAAATCTTTGCATCAAGCGCCATTACTTCGCCGCCCTTTGTAGTGACAAGCGGGTTTATCTCGGCCATTGAGCAGTCGAGCGAAACAAAGGCGTTATAAAGGGCTGTCATGAACTTTACCGCCTTGCCTATATACTTTTTTTCCAGGCCAAGCCCAAAGGCAAGGTTACGCGCCTGATACGGCACAAGCCCAACTGCCGGGTCTATGAATTGTTTTAGTATTTTTTCAGGATTCGTTGCGGCGACTTCTTCTATCTCAATGCCGCCCTCGGTGGAGGCCATGAGGCAAACACGCTCTGACGCGCGGTCGATCACCACGCCCAGGTAATATTCGTTTTCTATGGCGCAGCCCTCTTCGATAAGTATCTTTTTTACTTCCTTACCCGCAGGACCTGTCTGGTGGGTTACAAGTGTCGTGCCGAGTATCTCTTTTGCGTAACTCGCTGCTTCTTCCCTTGACTTTGCAAGCTTTACCCCGCCGGCCTTGCCGCGTCCTCCGGCGTGTATCTGCGCCTTTACCACACATACGCTGCCGTCTTCAGCAAGAAACTCCTTACAAAGTTCACCCGCTTCCTCAAGTGTAAAGGCAACCTTGCTTGCCGGCACCTTGACCCCGTATTTCGATAAAAGTTCCTTGGCCTGATATTCATGAATATTCATTTTTATAAATCCTCCTGAAAGACCGCATTACGGCAAAGTGTTTGATTTTTTTACAGCAGACAGAGTATGAGTCAGAGACGTTTAAACACAACCAATCATGTATTAACAAGGGAATTTATACGCTGGTCGCTTTTAAAAAATAAAGCATAGTTATGCCTTATAGAGAGGAAATAGTCAAGGAATTTATAGCAAGTACAACCGTCTCCGCCTCGCCCCCGCCCCACCCCCACATCGTTCCAAGGCTTCTAAAACATGGAACGTAAAGGAGCC
Organism: uncultured bacterium; assembly: GCA_965371305.1. Lineage (GTDB taxonomy): Bacteria > Desulfobacterota > GWC2-55-46 > GWC2-55-46 > DRQE01 > CBDUXY01. The sequence continues at coordinate 17,117 of CBDUXY010000033.1, read as the reverse complement.
TACTAAAAAAAATGCACTGCATCAAGGCGTCGAACAACAGCACAATCTTTACACTTCTAACATTTCAAAAGACGAGATTGCTTCGCTACGGGGCTAAAGCCCCGGCACTCGCAAAGACAACCGAAAAAATCAGACTTTTCTCAACGACCTGACGCCTGCGTTTTAAGCCCACATAGTGGGCCCTATAAACCCGCCCTGCGGGCGCCATGCGGGTGCCGTGTGGGCTTAACGCCTTGCCCTTACGTGGTCCGGGCAGTAATCCGGGAGTATAAGAGGTGCTTGAATCGGGTCATCAACGCCTGCGGCTTTTAGTTCCTTGTCGTACCTTGCAAGATGATCAAACGTTGGCTTAAGGGATTTTTTAAGCCCTTTTGCGTACTCGGCTGCACCACTACCTGCTCTTTTGCCGAAAACTAAAATATCCAGTAAAGAATTGCCCATAAGCCGGTTTCTACCGTGCACCCCGCCTGACACCTCGCCTGCGGCGTAAAGCCCGGCTACTGTCGTATCCCCGTCCGCGCCTATCTTAATGCCGCCGTTTTGGTAATGCAAGGTTGGATAAACAAGCATCGGGAGCCTGCTTATATCTATGTCGTAACGCTTAAACTGTATGTACTTGGCGGGCAGCTCTTTCCTGACCGTTCCCTCGCCGTGCAAAAGGTCTATCATGGGTGAATCAAGCCACACCCCGTGCCGTCCGGTTGGAGTAACAACACCTTTGCCGATGTCGGAACATTCCCTGATAATACAGGACGACTCAACGTCCCTTGGCTCAAGCGGAAAACAGAACTGCTCGCCTTCAATGTTTAATAATTGCCCGCCAAGTCCGCGTACTTTCTCGGTAATAAGAAGGCCTACGTTTTGCTCCGGAAACACAGCGCCTGTTGGATGATACTGGGTCGAATCCAGGTCGTCCAGTTCAACACCTGCCCTGTAGGCCATAACAACCCCGTCGGCCGTGGCCCCGTAGTGGTTGGTAGTCGGGAAACCCTGAATGTGAAGACGACCGAACCCGCCGGTTGCCATCACAATGGACTTTACCTTTACAACATAATTTTCTTTTGTTTCCAGATTTCGCAGTATAGCTCCGGCAACCTTACCGTCTTTGTCGGTAAGCAGCTCAACTGCCGGCGTAAACTCAAGGAGTTTTATTTTTTCCGTGCGATTTTTTGTCTCGTCCCTCAAGACGCGCATTATCTCGGCCCCTGTCATGTCCCCTGCCGAGTGCATTCTTTTCCTCGAAGTACCGCCGCCGTGGCGCACCTTCATGCGTCCGGTCGGAAGTTTATCGAACATCAGGCCCATATCTTCAAGCCAGTGAATGATAAGAGGCGCGTCGTTGGTAAGGGCTGCGGCAAGCTTCGGGGAATTGGTGAAGTGTCCGCCGCCGATAACGTCGAGGTAATGGAAGTAAGGCGAGTCGCCTTCCTGGTCTGCGCACTGTATACCGCCCTCGGCCATAACCGTATTAGAGTCGCCGTGGCGAAGTTTTGTCGACAGTATTACGCTGCACCCGGCCTCTGAAGCCGTAAGGGCCGCAGCGGTTCCGGCGCCTCCGCCGCCTATTACAAGCACGTCGGTCTCGTAGTCCGGGTCGGAGAGTCTACCTGTAAGGTCGTCTACAGAGGAAAGCATGGTTTTTGACTCAAGCACCGTTGCTACTTCTTCGGGAAGCACAAGGCCCTTATTCGGCCCGACAAGCACAGCCCTGCGGCCTTCGTCTTTATAGTCAGGGTGGTAGTCGCCAAGCCACTTTTCGCGCTCGTCCATAGTGAGGGCAGGAAAATGTTCTCCGGTTCTTGCCTTCTCAACCCTGGCGGGGCGCGTGGCCTCAACCTGTTTTATAAGTTCTTTGAGTTCCTCTGTATATCCGCTCATGAATTCTCCTCCGGCATTACAATCTACAATCTTAATATGGCTATTATCTTTTATAAAAATGCTTACTGCCCTTTAACTAAAAACCGTTGTACGTGTGCGTGATGCGTTATACGTTAAAAATTAAATCAAACTTCTTTCCCGCATCACGTATAACGTACACGTATTATACGTCTTTTACGTTTACAAATGCTCCTTGTCACCGGGAAGCCACGAACCGGGCTCTGTCATATCCGGCTCCCTTTCCCGCTCCACGTAAAGCTTTTTAACCTCGTCCTGCTTCATACCCTCAAGCTTCTCTAACATTTTCTCGTACTTCCCGCTCTTTACTTCCCCTACACGTTTTTCAAGATGCCCGGCCTTGGGCACTATGTACTTGCCGTACACCCTTCTTACGAACATGGCAGCGGTGAACTGGGAAATCTGCGCAGGACACCTCGAAGCACACAGCCCGCACATTACGCAATCAAAGCTCTTGTGCGCCGCCCCCTTCAAATCCCCTCTTTTCATAAGGGCTATATAGTCCATTACGTCTATATCCATCGGACACGTCCTGGTACACGTACCACATCCGACACACTTAAACACCTCCGGGTAGAGCACTCTTAACTCTTCATGCAACGCACCCTTGCTTATCTCAGAGAGCGTATAGTCAGGCCTGTTGGCAGGGAAAAACGGCAACTGTACGATTATCATGTCAGGCCCGACCACCGTCTGGCACGCAAGCCCTGCGCGCAGCTTGTAGTCTCCTTTAAAGCGGTAGAACGTTGCGCATGCGCCGCAAATCCCCCCCCTGCAACCGCAGCCTCTTGTATAGTGAATGCCTGCGTATTCAATGGCCTTCATTATCGTCAGCGTCTCGGGAACCGTATATTCCCTACCCATGATATGGATAGGGATCATCTTTGCCCCCTCAGGCGGAATTGTCATATCACCTGTGGCAAGAGTCCTTGCGACCGTTTTCTTTTTTCCCTTTGGCATAATCTGTCTCCAACAACTGATCTAAAAGTTTTTTACCACCTGCGGTGAGCAAACTCAGCAACAGGCTTCTGCGTTTACAGACCTAAAAATCCACCAATAACCATTGCTTTATCTGCCGTGCGCAAGCACCTGCGGTGAGCATATCCAGCAACAGTCTATAAAGTTACGGAACTAAAAACACACCAATAAATATTGCATCATTCGCCGTGCGCAGCACTAGAAATCGTTATACATCTTCTTTACTTCTGCCGCGGTATAGACAGGGCCTTCCTTACACACATATATGTCTCCGACGTTGCACCGTCCGCATTTGCCAACGCCGCACTTCATCTTGTTCTCAAGTGTTGTATAAACGTCTTCGTCACGAAATCCAAGTTTTTCAAGCGCCTGCAAAGAGAACTTGATCATAATGGGCGGGCCGCATATTACGGCAACCGTATTGTCCGCGCTGGGTGCAGCCTCTTCAAGCACGGTCGGCACGAACCCGACCTTGCCCTTCCACTCAGGTGTCTCCCCGCCCGGGTCAACCGCCTGCACCACCCGTATGTCGCCTCTTTCGTCCCAGTGCTCAAGCTGATTTTTGTATACGAGGTCGGCTACCGTCCTTGCCCCGTATACTATAGTAATATCACCAAATTCCTCGCGCCTGTCAAGGCAGTTCCATATTACCGAACGCACGGGGGGCAGCCCGATGCCTCCGGCAATAAAAACTATGTTCTTACCCTTCCACTCGTCAATGGGGAAGTGGTTGCCGTACGGACCGCGGAAACCCACGGTGTCGCCGACCGACAAATCAGCGAGTGCGTTGGTAACGCGTCCTGACTTGCGAAACGTACACTGTATATGGCCTTTTCTCGTTGGTGAAGAGGCTATGCAAAAAGGACTCTCACCAAGGCCGAAGGCCGAATAAAGCCCAAACTGACCTGCCTTGAAGGTAAATTCCTCTCTTAGCTTTTCGTCCTGAAAGACCAGTTGAAAGGTCTTAACGCCCGGGGCCTCGTCGAAGATGTCTTCTATCGTGGCAAGCTCCGGTAAATATATGTTTTCCATTTTTTGTCCGTTGTATGTCTGTTTATTGTCTGCTACTTAGCAGCAATTGTTTATTATTTTGAAACCTCTTACCAACTTACCGACTTACTGTTCTGATATCTCCTGCATCACTTCGGTTATATCCAACCTTACAGGACACACCCTTACGCACCTGCCGCACCCGACACACCCTTTTGTGGAGAACTTCTTTGGGTAGATGCTGAACTTGCACATAAAACGGTTGCGCCATCTCTTATACTGCGCGTCTCTGGGGTTATGTCCGCTTGCGTGCATGGTGAAGAAATCGAACTGGCACGCGTCCCAGTTCTTTTTCCGCTCTCCTTGGTCAAACATACCTTCGTCGGTAATGTCAAAACAATGGCACGTTGGACAGGAAAAAGTACATGCCCCGCACCCAACACACTTGGCAGCAAGTTTGGGCCACATGGGATTTGCGTAGTGCTCCGTGTCGGTAAGAAATTTTTCTATTTTACCCAAGTCAACGTCCAACGCCTCGGGCTTGAATATTTCTTTTTCCTTTGCGTCTTTTGCGTCGGAAAATACTTCTTTATGATTTTTTATAAACTCTTTACCTTTATCCGTCACAGATTCGGCCGTAAAGTCGCCGTCTTCGGTCTCCCTTAAAAGCACATCACTGCCTTCGGTCGCGTCAGGCGTCAGCCCCACGGCAGTACAGAAACACGACCTGTCGCCTTTTGTGCAGGCAATCGAGATGACCGTTGCCTTGTCTTCTCTCTTTGTATAGAACTCATCTATAAAGTCCCAAGTAAAGACACTCCTGAGCGACGCTGAACTTGCCGCGTCACACGGGCGAGCGCCGAATATCACGGTCTCGGGCGGGTCTATTTCTGTCCCCTCCAACTCAACCGTACCTTTTCTCATCTTAAACGAGGCGATGGTCTCAGTCTGCGGAAAGAAAAACCCTTTCATGGACTTTTCCGGCACCACGTAGTTGAACTCTATCTCGTCAGCCGAGTCAACGTACATGTATTCGACAAGACGCGCGTCAGTTTTGGGGGCGACAAAAAGTGCGTCTTTTTTCACGCTTTCGACCAACGCCCCGAGATCTGATTTTTTTAAAAGTTTTTTGCTCATAATTGTTATCTATACCGTTTCAACTAACTGGACTCCGGCTTTCGCAGGAGTGACAGTAAATTATTTTATAAAGCTATCTTTATCGTCTTCTTTATACACAATCATCGGCGGATGTTCTTCAGGGTCGAACCCTGACTTGTAATCAAACGCCTCGTTCACCACCATGCACATTTTCTGATTAATAAGGTTAAGCGGGATGTTCACGGGACATGCCCTCTCGCACTCCCCGCAAAACGTGCAGCGCCCTGTAAGATGCTGCGCGCGCACCAGGTTCCACGACAGATTGCCCCTTGAATGCGCCGAGGTCTCAACCCACTGCGGAGTGTTTTTATCGGTAATACACCGCTCGCAGTAACAAAGGCTGCAAACCTGACGGCAGGCATAACACTTAATGCAATGGTCGAAGTGCTCTATCCAGAACTTCCACCTATCTCCCTGCTCCATCTTGTCTATCTCTTTAATCTTATCAAACACCATGCCCACGGGTTCTTCGGGTGGGGTAAAGTCGGTCGGCTCGCCAATTACCGTATCGGTTATATGCGGATTACGGACCTCGCAGTTATGGCACTTAACAGGCATAACCTCAGGCTTGAGCGGGGCGTCCATGTCAGCTGTCCCATCGGCGTCATTGACCGGCCAGAGTTCCTGCTTGTAAACAACCCCGCTACAGACCATGCCGATTATATGTACGTCTTCGCGCTTGACCTGCCCTTCGGATATACATACGACAATATTTTTTATGTCGCAGCCCTTTGCCACTATGGCCGGACGACCAAGGGCCTGGATGTCTTTATACTTACGCGTCAGGTAGATGGACAGATTATTAACGCAAAGCCCGTTAAATACGAGCTTGTCCGTCTCTGCCGGCTCTGTTATGAACACAGGCGTGGTGTGCGTCTTTTTCCTGTTCCACGCGTAGCCTATTACGACCTTTACTTCGCCTGAGGTAAGGAGTTCTTTTGCTTTATCTCTTAGTTCCTGCTCTACTGCCATCAGCCTTCCTTTAACCCTTCTTTTAATTCCTGGTACTCGATAAACGGCCCGAGCGCTTTTATCTCGTCCGTTACGTTATTAATAATATCAACCCACTTAAGCGCCTCTGAGGCGGAGACCCAGGAAAACTGCACCCTGTTCATGTCGATGCCAGTGAACTCCATAAGACTCTTGAACCCAATCCACCTGCGTCTTGCGTGATAGTTGCCTGTTGTGTAATGGCAGTCTCCGGGATGGCACCCTGAGACCAGCACTCCGTCGGCGCCGTTTTCAAAGGCCTTAATTATAAACAACGGGTCTATCCTGCCGGTACATGGCAGCTTTATGATACGCACGTTCGGGCGGTACTCCATCCTTGAAGTACCGGCAAGGTCGGCTCCGGCGTAGGTGCACCAGTTGCACACAAAAGCCATTATCTTTGGCTCCCACGGCTCGGCGACGATTTCTTCCTGGGGTTCTTCCTGATTTATCTGTGTTTCGGTTTCTGCCATAATAACTATTCCTTAATGTGAAACAGGACTTCAATCCTGCATTAATCAATTCCTTAAACACGCAACCCTGAAGGGTTGCGCTACAAAAAAAACAAAACCTTAAAATTATAATTCCCAGTTAACGTCAATAAGTGCCCGTATGCAAGGAAGGTCAAAATCTTGACCCGCAGCATACTTTTAAGTATGTGAGGACTCAAGATTGCAGTCCTGACACCGCAGACGGACGCTTAGGGACGTGAATAATCAAAAAGCGTTTATCGCGGCATAAACTTGTTCGTCTGTGTAGCCCGCCAGGTCAATGGCCTTGGACCTGCAAGCCGCCACACACACTCCGCAGCCCTGACAAACCCCTTCGTTCACGTAGGCGTTCCACCTGATCGTCTCGCCCTGCCTGTTCTTAACTTCCTTCTTTTCAATCGCAGTATAAGGGCACGCCACAACACAATCCCAACACGCGTTACACGTCATGGTGTTTACGTCGGCGACAATCGGCTCTCTTGCCATCTCGTCGGACGAGAACAGGCCAAGCGCCTTACTCGCCGCAGCACTGCCCATACTAACGCACTCCGGTATGTCCATCGGCCCAACCGCCGTACCCGCAAGGAACACCCCTGCAGTTACCGTCTCAACCGGCTTCAGTTTTGGATGGTACTCGTTATAAAAACCGTGCTTGTCGTACCCGATGCCAACTTTTCTCGCAAAGTCCTGAGAGCTCGAACGTGACACAAGGGCGGTAGCAAGTACAACCATATCGGCCTCTATCTCCACCTGCGCGCCACCGGAAAGCGTATCAACACCCTGCACTATTATCTTGCCGTTCTTTTCGTATACCCTTGAGACGCGTCCTCTCAGGTACATAGCCTCTTCTTCTTCAATCGCCCTTCTGGTAAACTCCTCATAACGTTTACCTCCGGCGCGTATGTCCATATAAAACACGTATGCCTGACCGTGATGCACCTTATGCTTATACAGCATGGTGTGTTTGGCCGTGTACATGCAGCAAATCTTCGAGCAATAACTAACGCCTTTTGCCTCGTCCCTTGAGCCGATACACTGCAAGAACACAACGGTCTCCGGCACTTTTCCGTCTGACGGCCTTTGAATCTGGCCCCCTGTGGGTCCGGACGAGGAAGCAAGCCTCTCAAACTGCATGCCGTTTATAACGTCTTTTATCTTGCCGTAACCGTACTCGCCAAAACGCTCGTTCGGCATAAGCTCGTACCCTGTGGCAACTATAATCGCCCCGACCTTTTCTTCTATAAACTCATCTTCCTGCTCAAAATCTATTGCCTTGGGGCCGCAGACCTTGGCGCATATGCCGCATTTACCTTTTTGCAACATTGCACAGTTTGGCGCGTCTATTACCGGTATATTCGGCACTGCCTGGGGGAACGGCGTGTAGATTACCTTTCTCTTATTAAGCCCCATCTCGAATTCGCTTGGGGCCTTGAACGGACATTTTTCCCAGCACTCGCCGCAACCAGTACACAGGCCTTCGTTAACGTATTTTGCTTTTTTCTTTATCCTTACGGTAAAATTGCCGACGTAGCCGTCGACTTTATCAACTTCGCAGTAGGTATAGAGTTTTATATTGTCATGCAGCTCGGCCTCTACCATCTTTGGCGTAAGAATACACTGAGAGCAATCCATGGTCGGGAATGTCTCGGACAGCCGCGCCATGTTACCGCCAATGCTCGGTTCTTTTTCAACGAGTATCACCTCGCACCCGCCGTCCGCTATATCAAGGGCCGCCTGTATACCGGCTATACCGCCACCGACCACCATTGCCCTTTTCGTAACCGGGATGTTTATCTTCTTAAGAGGCATATTTTTCTTAAGCCTCTCGATGGTCATACGCGTAAGGTCGTTGCTTTTACGTGTGCCTATCTTCTTGGTCTCGTCGTGATGCACCCAGGAGCACTGCTCGCGGATATTGGCTATCTCGCACTTAAACGGGTTAAGCCCTGCCGACTCGGATGCCTTGCGGAACGTTTTCTCGTGCATATGAGGGGAGCAGGCGGAGACGACTATGCCGTCAAGTTTTTCATCCTTGATGGCATTCCTGAGCATCTCCTGACCCGGAGCCGAGCACATGAACTTGTACTTACACGAGTACACAACGCCCGGAATGTCCTTCATTTCCTCGGATACCTTTTCGGTATCAACGGTGGACTCTATGTTGTTTCCGCACTGGCAGACAAAAACGCCTATACGTGACATAACGGTTCTCCTTTTATATGCATCTCCCTGCTCACTTCATAATATCGAGAGGGATCAACTACCTTAACTTATATCCCTCCCCCCTTTATGGGGGGAGGGCAGGAGGGGGGTTAATTAATCAGTCCCTTCCTTATTGTTTCAAGTACCCCTTCAATATTACCCGACACTTCGTTATTCCAGAAACGTAAAACCTTAAATCCTTCTTTTTCTAACCATTCGGTTCTTTCGCTGTCATTTTCCTTTTGAACTTCCTGCGCATGTTGCGAGCCGTCCAGTTCAACTATTATCTTTTTCTCAAAACAGACAAAATCTACTATATAACTACCAATTGGTTCCTGTCTTCTGAACTTAAAACCTTCAATCTGCTTGCCCCTAAGTCGCCTCCAGAGTAAATTCTCTGCTTCTGTTGTTCTCTTTCTTAAGTTTTTGGCGATGGTAGCTATTTTCGGGTCAATCACCATTTGCCTATCTTTTTCACCCCCACCCTAACCCTCCCCCATAAAGGGGGAGGGGACTTTAGAGCAAGCTCTTTTTAATCAATTTCCAGCCTTTTTCGTCTAAATACTTTGAGTAATCTACCTCTCCGTCTTTAACTTTAAACTTTCCATTCTTTTTTCTTAAAATAAAAATAAATGTATAATCTCTTATACTGTTGCACCCTTTTAAATCTTTTAACTTTTCAATAGGTACAATTATATAATGTTCTTTATTTAAACTTCTGAAGCAAAAAGCACAAAAATCAATTTCACTATCTAAAGTCTCTTTACCTACTACATATACTAAATGGATATCATCCTTGACTTTACGTATCTTACTTGTTTTAGCTCTAACTCTCTTACCTTGTTTTCCTCCCCTCTCGCTTACACTCAAATTTGCCTTAGCCTCATGAGCTCTATCCGGAACTACATCAAGACAATAAGGCTGGCCTTCCAGCTTTTCCTTGCAATATCTTGGCCCCCACCTCTCGCCCATAACGGTTCTCCTTTTAGCTAAACCTCGCGCTCTTTAAGCAGCGGTCTTGCGTCAAACTTGTTATCTGCAAACCCAAGCATCTCGTCCCCTTGCCCAAGGGCAAGACCGAGAAGCTGGGTAAAATAAACAATCGGCACAGGCGCGAACCCCGGCTTACCGGCGGCTGCTTTTTCCTGGGTCTTTTCAAGGTTATACTGGCAAAGCGGGCAGCTTGTTACTATAAGCTCAGCGCCCTCACCGACAGCCGATTCAATAACATCGCCTGAGAGTTTTTCAACGACGTCTTCGTTGGACATGGCAAGGTGCGCGCCGCAGCATTCAATTTTATTCGGAAAGTCTACCGGTTTTGCGCCAAGGGCCTTTACGAGGTCCTCCATAATAGTCGGCCCCTCGTGGTTGTCTATGCCCATGTCCTCGAACGGACGGAGCAACATACAGCCGTAATAACTCGCAATTTTAACGTCTTTAAGCGGCCTGGTTACCGTCTCTTTTATCTTATCGAAACCGACCCTGTCTCTTAATACCTCTAAATAATGCACGACGGACAGCCCGCCGTCGTACTCCTCTTCTATAAATTCGGTTACGGTCCTGCGTCTCTCCCTGTCGTCCTTAAGGACTTTGTTGGTGCGCTTAAGCACGTTGTAGCAAACGCTGCAAAGTGTTGTTACGCAGTCTCCGGCCTTTCTTGCATGCACAAGCACTTTTGCCGGGGCGGTCAGGCCCATGATGTTGTCCGGCGTCAGAGGGAAAGTCGCGCCGCAACAGTTCCAGTCGGTAAGCTCGGCCAGCTCAAAATCGAGCGCACGAGCCGACTCCTTTGCGGAAAGGTCAAATGCCTTTGCAACGGTATTAAGCGTACATCCGGGGTAGTATGGTATTTTCATCAATTTTTATATTCCTGAAATTCCGGTTCTTTATGCAGCAATTCTTTTACAACAAGTTAACGTCAATAAGTGCCTAGGTGCAAGGAAGGTCAAAATCTTGACCCGCAGCGTACTTTTAGTACGTGAGAATTCAAATCCGTAGTTCTGACAACACAGATGGGTGCTTAGTGGCGTTAACTTACTAATTTCCTGAAACCGCAAACGATAGCCTGCTGCGGGGCGTTTTTCAGGAATTCCGCCGGCAACTCGCCAACGTCCTGATTGTCCTCGCCGCTCCTTAAGGTCATCTGCCTGAGCGCCTCGAACAGGTTCGCCGCACTCACCGCCTTAGGACACCTCGAGTAACACTGCAAACACCCGACACACACCCACATGGAGTTTGCCTCAAGCACCTCGTCTATCCTGCCAAGCTGCATAAACCTGATGGCCTGGCTCGGTGTCACGTCCATTGCATACGACACCGGACAACCCCCTGAGCAGTTTCCGCACTGGTAGCATTTTTTCAGATCTTCACCGCTTACCCTCTCGGCATGCATTACCTGAGGGTTCTTGAGATCTTTATTTCCAAGTTTTATTTTCATAATAAGCCGGTGTGTTATTTTAAGTTATAAATTTTAATTATACCACTTTGCGTAAAGATTGTCTTTGGTTTTTTTAATCTCTTCTGTACTTTGCCACACCTTCGGCAAAAAGGTCCCCGCCGTATATATCGTTCACTACGATTGCGGGAAAGTCTTCGACTTCTATTTTTCTAACCGCCTCAGGGCCAAGCTCGGGGTACGCAATGACCTCGACCTTTTTTATGCACCTTGCTATGAGCGCCGCTGCTCCGCCTACCGCCGCGAAATAAACCGCCTTATGCTCCTTCATTGCCTCTATGACTTCCGGGGTGCGCGCACCCTTGCCAATCGTTGCCTTTATTCCAAGCTCCAGGAGTTTTGGCGTGAAGGCGTCCATCCTGCCCGCTGTCGTTGGGCCTGCCGAACCGATTACCGCGCCCGGTTTTGCAGGGGTCGGGCCGACGTAATAGATAACCTGCCCCTTAAGCTCAAACGGAAGTTCTGCCTCTTTACCCTGGTCAATGAGTTCGAGCATCTTTATATGCGCCGAATCCCTGGCAGTATAAAGTACGCCGCTTATCAGTACTTTGTCTCCGACTTTGAGGTTCTCTACGTCGCCGTCTGTAAGTGGTGTGGTTATTTTAATCTGTTCAGTCATAGTTAGTTATAAATATTTCCCAATCAATTATCTGTTATTTGCAAAAAATCTTACGCACTCTTACTATTATACTTAACTTAAAGCTCTGCCTCTTTATGCCGCGCCGCGTGGCACTGTACGTTTACCGCAACAGGCAGACTTGCTATATGGCACGGGGCCTTTTCAATGTGTACGCCGATTGCCGTGGTCATACCGCCAAACCCCATCGGCCCTATGCCTGTTTTATTAATCTCTATCATAAGCTCTGCTTCAAGGGCCGCGAGTTCAGGGTCCGGGTTAACGCTTCCAATCTGCCTGAGTATAGCGTCCTTGGCAAGTATGGCTGATTTTTCAAAGTTACCGCCAATACCTATGCCGACGATTACAGGAGGACACGGATTGCCGCCGCCAGTTCTGATGGTTTCAAGTATAAAGTCCTTAACGCCTTCTATGCCCTGAGAGGGTTTGAGCATGGCAAGCTTGCTCATGTTCTCGCTGCCCCCGCCTTTTGGCGCGTACATTATCTTTAGTTTGTCGCCTACGTTGGAGCGCAGGTGGATTACGGCCGGGGTATTGTCGCCCGTGTTGGCCCTTGTAAACGGGTCGCAGATGGATTTTCTAAGGTTCCCCTCTTCATAACCCTGCCTCACGCCTTCGTTAATCGCGTCTACGAGCGAGCCGTCTATGAAGACTTCATTACCCATGTCAATAAAAAAAACCGAAATACCCGTATCCTGACACATGGGAACGCCTTCTTTTTCGGCAATCTCAAAGTTCTTTACAATCTGCCCGAGCACGTCACGACCAAGCGGGGACTCTTCTATCTTTAACGCATACCTGAGTGCGCCCTGCACGTCCTTGCCAAGCTCGGTTGCAGCCCTCATACACAGGTCTTTTACCGTTGCTGTTATGTCTTCGGTCTTTATGGTTTTCAATTTGTTCCACACCCTTACTAACAGATTAAACTCAAATTAAACCCACACTACGGTACAAAAATATTCCAAGATGAAGTTACTTAACCCTGCCTTTTTTTAAACCAGGCAGAGGTGGGTTAAAACTTTACTTCTGCGGCAAGTTTTTTTATTGCCTCGACGGATTCATTAAAGGCTTTTTGTTCGGCTTCGCTAAACTCAACTTCTATGATTTCCTCAACACCGCCGCGCCCGAGTTTTACCGGCACCCCGACGAACACGCCATCAAGCCCGTATTTACCCTTGCAATAAGCGGCGCAGGGGATGATGCGTTTTTTATCTTTTAATATGGATTCGACCATCTCGGCGACACTTGCGGAAGGGGCGTAAAAGGCGCTACCCGTTTTAAGAAGGCCTACGATTTCTCCGCCGCCTGACCTTGTGCGCTGTACGATTGCGTCGATTCTTTCCTGACTCATGAGCTGGGCTATGGGGATACCGGATACGGTCGTATACTTCTGAAGCGGCACCATGGTGTCTGCGTGACCGCCAAGGACCATTGCGTGAACGTCCTGAACAGACACATCAAGCTCCATTGCGACAAAGGTCCTGAGTCTTGCCGAATCAAGAGCGCCTGCCATGCCGATTATGCGCTCGGAAGGCAGCCCGGACAACTTCCACGCGGCATGCACCATAACGTCAAGCGGGTTAGTCACCACTATGACGATTGCCTGAGGCGCATATTTAATGACCTCTATCATAACGTCTTTGACAATGCCCTGGTTAATCTCTATAAGGTCGCTCCGGCTCATTCCGGGTTTTCTCGCAAGCCCTGCCGTTACAACCACCACGTCCGAATCGACAAGGTCTTTATAGTCGTTGGATCCGGTGATAACGGAATCAAAACCCTCTATGGGCGCCGCCTGCATCAAATCAAGGGCCTTACCCGCGGGCATTCCCTCGGCAATGTCGAGCAAATGAACGTCGGCAATCTCCTTTGTCCCAAGCCACAACGCTATGTTAGCTCCAACGTTACCTGCGCCTACTACCGATACTTTGTTCCGAGCCATAGAAAAAAACCTCCAAATTTATGAAGAAAATAACCCGCATGGCGGGCTTAAACCCCCGCTACTTGCCGCGAGGTGTTTTATTATTCTGGTGATTGATTGGAAAATGTCGTAACCCGTTGCCTGAGAAACCGTCGTCCCCTTTTCCCTCCCCCCCCCCCCTTGCCCCAGGACTGGGAATTAAGCTCTGAAAAAAAGACAAAAAATACGGCGAATGTCGCAATAGGATTGTATACTGTATACAAAAACACCCCTACCTGTCAAGCACAAAGTTGCCGTAACGTCGGGGCGAAAGCACACGAAAAACCCGGCAAAATCCAACTGAGTCCTGAAAAACATTCGCCGAATTTCCTTGACATTACACCACCCGTTTTGATATTTTGACGTGTCCAATTCAAACTGATTTTTTAAATACCACGTACTTGAAACAATGGAAGACCAATTATATAAGGGAGGTAGTTTCAGACCATGAAAAAACGTTATTTGCTGGCCCCCGGCCCAACGCCAGTACCGGAAAGAGTGCTCCTGGCCATGGCAGGCCCTATCATACATCACAGGACCCCTGAGTTCTCGGCGGTTTTTGCAGAAACGGCTGAGATGCTCAAGGAAGTTTTTCAGACCAAAGAAGACGTATTAATCCTTGCCTCCTCAGGCACAGGAGCGATGGAGAGCTCCATAACCAACCTGTTTTCCCCTGGCGACGAAGTCATCGCGATAAACGGCGGAAAATTCGGCGAAAGGTGGGGAAAGATTTCCGAATCATACGGGCTTAAAGTCCACTGGATAAAAGTCGAGTGGGGCAAGGCGGTCAACCCCTCTGTCGTAAAAAAATTGCTCGACGAAAACCCCGGCATAAAAGGCGTGCTCACACAGGCAAGCGAGACATCCACAACCGTGCAGCACCCGGTAAAGGAGCTTGCAAAACTCACGGCAGACCTGGATTGCCTGCTCGTCGTAGACGGCATCACGGCCGTTGGCGTATCAGACCTGCCAATGGACAAATGGGGCGTTGACGTTTTGATCTCAGGCTCTCAGAAGGCCTTTATGCTGCCTCCGGGCCTTGCCTTCCTCGCACTCAGTAAAAAGGCATGGAAGTTTGCCGACACCTCCACATGTCCGCATTTCTATTTTAATTTGAAAAAAGAACGTGAAAGTCTTAAAAAGAAAACTTCGGCGTTCACGCCTGCTGTCTCTCTCATTAACGGGCTTAACGAAGCGCTTAAGATGATGAAAGAAGAAGGGCTTAAAAACGTATTTGCCCGGCACGAGCGTCTTGCACTTGCCACTCAAAAAGCAATGGAAGCTCTCGGACTTAAGCTGCTTGCGCCAGTTAGCCCAAGCCTTGCCGTAACCGGCGTACACCTGCCCGCCGGGGTAGACGGGGCGAAGTTCGTCAAATACATGCGCGATGAGCTTGGCGTAACCATGGCGGGCGGGCAGGACCAACTGAAAGGAAAAATAATACGCATAGCGCACCTGGGCTACGTAGACACATTCGATACCATAACGGCGGTATCGGCAGTGGAGATGGCTCTAAAAAAATTCGGGCATAAAGTGAGCGCGGGTAAAGGCGTCGGGGCGGCTCAGAAAGTCCTGCTCAAGGGTTATAAAGACGCATAAACAAAAAATAAAAAACGAGGAATAAATTCATGAAGGTACTTATAAGCGACAGCCTCTCGGACGTAGGAGCCGAGATATTTAAAAAAGCCCCCGGCATCGAATGCGTGGTTGATACAAAGATCACCGCCGAAGAATTAAAAGAACAGATAAACGAGTTTAGCGGCCTTGTGGTCAGGAGCAGAACGCAAGTAACGCCTGAGATACTCGAAGCGGCAGGAAATCTAAAAGTAATAGGCAGGGCAGGTACAGGCGTTGACAACATCGACGTACCCCTTGCCACGCAGAAGGGTGTTGTCGTAATGAACACGCCAGGAGGCAATACCATCACGACAGCCGAGCACGCCGTAGCCATGATGGTCTCCCTTGCAAGGAACGTACCCCAGGCAACCGCCTCGATGAAGGCCGGGAAGTGGGAGAAGAAAAGATTCCAGGGCACGGAGCTTACCGGTAAAACCCTCGGCGTGTTAGGCGTCGGCAACATAGGGAGTGTAGTCGTATCCAGGGCGCAGGGACTCAAAATGAACGTTATTGCTTACGACCCGTATATTTCCGATGAAGCCGCCGAAAAGCTCGGCATCACCCTTGTCGACCTTGACGGACTTTACGCGAAGAGTGATTTTCTCTCAATCCACGTCCCTCTTACGAGCGAGACAAAAAACATCGTAAACAAAGACGCCTTTAAGAAGATGAAAAAAGGCATCAGGATCATTAACTGCGCAAGGGGCGGCATTGTTGACGAAGCAGACCTTGCAGACGCAATTAAAGACGGCACGGTTGCAGGGGCGGCCTTTGACGTTTTTGCCCAGGAGCCGCCGGCCCCTGACAACCCCCTGCTTGCTCTTGACGAGGTAATCGTAACGCCTCACCTTGGCGCCTCGACACAGGAGGCGCAGGAGAACGTGGCGCGCGCCATAGCAGAGCAGATGGTCGAGTACCTCTCGACCGGGAGCGTTAGGAACGCGGTTAACGTACCGAGCGTACCAGCTGAGTTGCTTAGCACTCTTGGTCCCTACATCTCGCTTGGTGAAAAACTCGGAAGCCTGCAAGGGCAAGTATTGAAAGGCGGCATAGTAGAGATAACAATCGAATATTCCGGCGAAGTGGTCGAAAACGATATAGCCCCAATAACCATTGCCTGCATAAAAGGCATACTAACTCCACTTATGGACGAAAACGTTAACTTTGTAAACGCCTCAAGTGTTGCCAAGGACCGCGGCATAAAAGTCGTAGAAGTAAAAAGCTCGCGCGCAATAGACTTTGCAAGCTCCATAACCTTGACCGTTAAAACAAAAGACACGTCTTATACGGTCGAGGGCGCGCTTTTCGGCAAGAGCGAGCCAAGGATAGTCAAGATCAATAAATTCTTCCTTGACGCCATTCCTGAGGGTTTTTTGCTCCTGCTCCACAACGAAGACAAACCAGGGGTCATAGGCCAGGTCGGCACGCTGCTTGGTGAAAACAATGTAAACATAGCAAGGCTTCACCTCGGGCGCGAAGCGGTCGGGGGAGAGGCGGTAAGCGTGTGGAACATAGATACGTCGCTTGACGAAAAACTTGTCAATAAACTCCTGGCCCTGCCCCACATAATATCGGCAGAGATGGTGAATTTATAACAGCCAGGGGCTATTTTAATACATAAACACTCATTAACCAACTTGCAGCCACACAGTCAATAAACAATTTCGGCAGAGATGGTGAGTTTATGGCAGCCAGGGGCTATTTTAATACATAAACACTCATTAACCAACTTGCAGCCACACA
>CBDUXY010000032.1:0-19386 GCA_965371305.1 uncultured bacterium | reverse complement strand
ATTCAGGGAAGATCGAGAGCGCTTCAGGCAGGTTATCCGACGTCGAGTAGCGTCTTGATCAGAAAGCAAACTTAAAGAAAAAATACGGCGCAACAGTTGCCGAGATACTCAGGAAAAAGTGTGAGATCGACCGGAAGCTTGAAGATTTGACAGGGGACGAGACAAAGCTTGACGAACTTCGCAGGAGTGCCGAGAAGGCACGCGATGAAGCGAGCCTTGTTGCGGACTCCCTCACAGAGGCAAGAAAGCAAAAGGCGGTCAAACTTAAAGAAGGTATAGAAGGGGAGCTCGCAGGGCTTGGAATGAAGGACTGTGAGTTTTCTGTAGAGATGGACCTTGACACGCTTGCCGACGGTACGGTGCGTTTTGGCGAGAAGGGGGCGGACAGGGTTGCGTTCAAGATTTCAACGAACCCCGGCGAAGAGCTTAAAAGCCTTGCCCGGATTGCCTCCGGTGGTGAGCTTTCGAGAATTATGCTTGCAATGAAGGGCCTTACCGCTGTAGGGAAGGTCCCGACGATTATATTTGACGAGGTGGACACCGGCATCGGCTCTACAATGGCGTCGGTGGTGGGAAAAAAACTCAAAGACGCGTCAAACTCGCATCAGGTGTTTTGTATAACTCACCTGCCGCAGGTCGCTGCTTTTGCCGACAGCCACTACTACGTGGTAAAGAAAAAGACAAGTGACGGGCGAACCGTTACAAGGGTCAAGTTGCTTACCGAACAGGAAAGGGTCGAGCACATAGCGACCATGCTTAGTGGTAGAAAGCCTACGGTAACGACTCTTCTGCATGCAAGGGAGTTGCTTGCCGGCGAGGTTTTCGTCGTCGACGAAGAGCAGGTTGAAGCCAGTGAGAAGGGGAAGGGGCAAGAACAAGAACAAGGACAGGCGCCTGTCGGGAAATCCTAAGGCGCGGCGGAGGCAGCGGGCGTTGCCGACGCAAAGGCCCCGAAAGGCCATGGCAAGACGGGTAAAACATAATTTTTATGGTGATGGATTGGTAAAAAAAGCCCTTATAAAAGACGTGCAGAGGATATATGAGCTGACGGAGTTTTTCGCTAAAAAGGGCGACATGCTGCATCGTCCTGTTACGGAAGTTTACTCCGGACTCAGGGATTTTTTTGTTTACGAAGAGGACGCGCGCATAGTCGGTGTTGCAGCGCTCCAGATATGCTGGGAGGGACTTTCCGAGATAAGGTCGCTTGCTGTTGAACAGGACATGTCCGGCAGGGGCATAGGGACGGAGCTTGTCAGGGCATGCCTTGAAGAGGCAAGGGGGCTTGGGCTTGATAGGGTGTTTACCCTTACTTACGCGCCGGCGTTTTTCAAGAAAATGGGTTTCCACGCAATAGAAAAGGATGTTTTGCCTCATAAGATATGGAGCGATTGCGTTAAGTGTTTTAAGTTCCCGAACTGTGATGAAAATGCGCTTATGCTTGAGCTTTAGTTGGTTTAGTTTAATGGATGGCGGCGGCGGTGATTGGCGGTTCATTTTTTACCTGTTGCGGGTTGTTTTTTAAATTTTCTTTTGATATGTATATTTTGCAGTTATGATTTTTTTAAGGAGTGTTTTATGACTGAACTTGTTTGCAAGGAATTTAAAGAAGAGTCGGATAAGGCAGTGGACGTATTAACAGGACTGCTTCGTGAAAGGGCAGACGAATATGAGTTTTTTTTCTCAAGCTCCGGCGGCCTTACGGTTGAGGCCAAAAAAGGTGCGATAGACTCCTTCAGGGTAAGCTCGGGCTCAGGCGTAGGACTTAGAACGCTTAATAACGGCAGGCCCGGAGTGGGTTTTTCAACGGTGTTTACGAAAGCCGCGCTGACTGAGATGGTGGAGCTTACCATTGCCGGAAGCAAGGGCGCGAGCGTTGACGAATATCTCTGTTTTGCCGGGCCAACAGGCGGACAGGGGATGGAAAATGACCCAGCCCTTGGAGTGTCGGACCCGGCATTTGATACCGGCACGGAAGAGGAAAAAATACAGAAAGCCTTTCAAATTGAGAAAAGTGCCATGGAGTCAGACGCACTTATTAAACGCGTCAGGAAGGCAAGTTACTCCGAGACGCGAGCCATGACAAGGACGGTTAATTCAGGTGGGGTGGACGTTAGTTACTCGGGGACGTTTTATACCGGTTCTGTAATGGCGGTGGCGGAGAAAGACGGAGAGTCGCAGGTCGGCTGGGAGATGGGTATGGGGCACGGCAGGGGAGATGTGGACTGCGAAAAAATAGGGACAGACGCTGCAAGACGCGCCACCGATCTGCTTGGCGGGAGGTCGCCCGGTACGGTAAAATGCCCGGCAATATTTGAAAATACGGTGGTTGGCGAGTTCCTTGGTGTGCTCTCTTCGTCGTTTTTTGCGAGTAATGTGGTGAAGGGCAAGAGCATGCTCGCAGATAAAAAAAACGAGCAAGTGGTAAGCGACATAATTAATATCTACGACGATGGGCTTTTAAAGCGCGGCTGGTCAAGTTCTGTTTATGATTGTGAAGGAGTGCCAAGGCAAAGGACTGCCCTGATCCAGGAAGGGGTGTGTCAGGGGTACCTTTACGACACGTATTGGGCTGCAAGAGAGGGGGTGGCGGTTAAATCGACCGGCAACGGGGCAAGGGCGGGATACAAGGGCTCACCCGATGTGGGTATCTCCAACCTCTATATTGAAAAAGGGGGAAAAACCCTTAAGGAACTTGTTTCAGAAATAGGCAAGGGGCTTTTTATAACCGAAGTCATGGGCGTGCATACGGTAAACCCGATGAGTGGTGAGTTTTCACTCGGGGCAGCCGGTATGTGGATAGAAAACGGAGTCCCGGCCTACCCGGTCCGCGGTATTGCCATATCAGGAACCCTGCTGGAGCTTTTCTCAAAGGTCGAGGCGGTTGGCTCCGACCTTCGTTTTGTCGGCTCGGTCGGTGCGCCAAGCCTGTTGTTTGGCGAGATAGAGGCAAGCGGGGCCTGATATACAGGCGTAGCCTGACACCTCAAGGTGGGCGAATTTGTAAATAGGCTTTTGAGTTTACGGAGCTAAAGACACGCAAATACATATTGCGCCATCTGCCGTGCGCAGCACCTCAAGGTGGGCGAATTTGGCAAGAGGCTTTTGAGTTTACGGAGCTAAAGACACGCAAATACATATTGCGCCATCATACCCACCATGTGGGTTGAAGTATCTTCATAAACTCCTCCTGTTTTTCCGGAATTCTTCACCCTTAACGGCAGAAAAACCTCTTATTTCAATTTAAGCATATCTGTTCATGCAATCTTACATTATACAAACTCATTGATTTTAAAACAGTTTTTTGTTTTATCTGTTGTTGCTTTTTTCAAACCTTGTTGTCTCTTTTAAGTGTAAACATGGTAAAGCGCTATCTTGACTTTTTTTGCATATTGTAGTACTATAGGTCATCCTCCACATATATAAATAAGCGTCATGCAACAGCGATTTTTTTTATCGCTTCATCAATCAACGAAGATTGTCGCAACCTGGAGAGTATGAAGCCTATGTCACAGAAGTATCCGCCGGAAGAATCACTGGTACAGTCCCCTGAAGAATCCAAAGAAAATTCAATGGAAGAGCTTGCGCAGTTGCGCAGTGAGGTAGACGATCTTCGCTCCGAGCTTGCGCGTATCAAGAACGTCCAGCGCGACATTGTCGAGGCCACTTATTCGACAATAGGTGAGGACTTTTTTCGTCTTCTGATCCGTTACCTCTCCAGTACCCTTGGCGTACGTTACGTGTTTGTCGGAGAGCTTGCCGACCGTGGCAACTCCTTACAGACCATTGCATTATGGTCGGGCAACGGTTTTTCCGACAACATAAGATACAACCTTTCCGGCACCCCCTGTGCAGACGCAGTAGATAACGAGCCGTGTTTTTACCCAAGCGGTGTTAAAGAGCGTTTCCATGACAATCATATATTCCGGGATATGGAAGTGGAGAGTTATTATGGGATTCCTCTTAAAAGCGCATATGGTCAAATGCTCGGGCTCATAGTTGTTATGGACGATAAGCCAATGGAGATGAAGGAGAGCATAAAGGAAGTCTTGAGGTTTGCCGCTCTAAGGGCCTGCACAGAGCTTGATAGAAGGCACGTTGAGAAGGAAATTGAGGTCCATGCCGAGCAGCAGCAAACGGTTGCCGAACTCGGCCAGCTTGCCCTGTCCGGTGCGGGTCTGAAAGCACTTATGGACGAAGCCGCCGGTTGCGTTGCAAGAACGCTTCAAGTCGAGTATGCAAAGATTTTAAAACTGCTTCCGCAAGAGGAGCAATCCTTATTGCTTGTTGCAGGCTCTGGCTGGGAAAAGGGTCTTGTAGGCAATGCAACGATAAGCGCCGGCGAGAGTTCTCAGGCAGGATATACGCTTACTTCCAGGTCTCCGGTAACGGTCGATGATTTTAAAGAAGAGGAGCGTTTTGAAGCGCCTGCTTTGCTTTCCGACCATTACGTAAAGAGCGGAATCAGCGTGGTCATTCAAGGCAGCGACGGACCTTACGGTGTTTTTGGCGCTCATAGCGTAAAGCCGCGGCTCTTTACACGCGAAGAAGTTAACTATTTACAGTCCGTAACTAATATCATTGCTCAAGCCATAGAAAGGAAACGCGCCGAAGAGCAGCTTGCAAGCGAGCGTGAGCACCTCTCCATCATGCTCAGGAGTATAGTGGAGGGTGTCATCACAACCGATACCGAAAAAAATATTTTAATAATGAACAAGGCAGCCGTGGCCCTGACCGGCGTTAGCCTGGACGAAGCCATTGGCAAGCCGCTTTCTGATATCTACAACGTAATTGACGAGAAGAGCAAAGAGGTCTGCGGAAACCCTGTGGATAAGGCGCTTCGGATGTCTGGTACGGTTGAGCTTGCAAGAAACAGAACACTTATATCGACCGATCAGGTAGAGCGTATGATAGAGGACACTGCCGCCCCCATTATGGACGATAAGGGCAAAATCCTTGGAGCAGTACTGGTCTTTCGCGATATAACCGAGAAAAAAAGGATGGAAGAGGAGATGATCAAGGCAACCAAGCTTGAGTCGCTTGGTCTGCTCGCAGGCGGTATAGCCCATGACTTTAATAACATCCTGACCGGCATCGTAAGCAGTATCGCGCTTGCAAGCGAAGCCGCCGACCCGGATAGTGAGATCTGCAACAGGCTTTCCGCCCTTGAAAAGGTAGCGCTTCAGGCAAGGGGGCTGACCCAGCAACTTCTGACCTTCTCCAAGGGAGGGGCGCCGGTCACAAAGCTTTCTTCAATCGGGGATTTGATAGAGCAGTCCGCAAACTTTGTCTTGTCCGGCGCTAAAGTTGGTCATGAATTCAAGATAGTGCCGGACTTGAAGGCGTGCGAGATAGACCAGGGGCAGATAAGTCAGGTGATTAATAATTTATTAATAAACGCATGTCAGGCCATGCCCGAGGGGCAGAGCGGCGGTGTGATAAGTGTTGGAGCCGTTAATGTGGAAGTTAAGGAGAACAGCGCGCTTTCTCTTGTTCCCGGCCTCTACGTTGACATAACGGTCAGGGATAACGGCACGGGCATAGACAAGGAGACTCTTTTAAAGATATTCGACCCTTATTTTACCACAAAAGCGGATGGCAACGGCCTTGGACTTGCTGCGTCTTATTCCATTGTGAAGAACCATGACGGGTATCTTGACGTTGAGTCAGAGTTGGGGAAAGGCACTACCTTTCACATATATCTGCCTGCCACGGATAAAATGCCGGAGCACCCGGATACGGAGGTACAAGAGCAAATACAGGCGCAGACAGAGCAGACTGCTCCCATTGCGTCGTCGGGAGCCGAAAAGAACAAGGTTGTCTCCGGAGGAAAGGTGCTTGTCATGGACGACGACATGCTTATAAGGATGCTTGCAGGCGAGATACTTAATTTATACGGTTACGAAGTGGATTTTGCTTCTGAAGGCGGTGAGGCCCTGGAGATATACAAGCAGGCAAAAGAGGAGGGCGAGCCGTTTGACGTGCTTTTGATGGACCTTACCATCCGCGGCGGCATGGGCGGCAAAGAGACTATAAAAAGGCTTCTTGAATATGACCCCGGCGTCAGGGCGATTGTTTCAAGCGGCTATACCACAGACCCTATTATGAGAAATTATAAAGAGTACGGCTTTAGCGGCATGATGATAAAGCCGTACAGCAAGGCTGACCTCCTTGATACCTTGAAGCTCGTTATGAATAATCTTTAACGTCCCATTCGGTTCCGACCTTTCAGATCTCCAGTAACATCTTCTTTGATTAAACTATAATGTAAAGTAGTATATTGAGCTCGGGCCGGACAATATGAAGGCTGCTAATAAGACGACATTTTATAGGATATTAAATTTCCTGGAGTGTTATAGAAGTTGACACTGTTAATGAATTGATATATTATCCGGTTACTTTATGATTCACTAATGTAGAATTATTGTTCCTGTTGTTTAAATATTGAAACCACACACAGTTGGAAAGGAGCTGAGCATGAAAAGAATGTTGGGTTTTATCCCGATTTTTCGTACAGGTATTATATTGTTTTTTGCGTTGATTTTGTTTGGTCCTGGCGGGGGTGAGGCTCAGGCTGCCGAATGGACCGGGAATATAAACGGTTTTTTCGGTGCAAAGGAGATGGATAGTTTCTGGAGACCTGCTGACGAACATATCGAATTAGGATTGCAGGCTGATTTCCGCAGGGCTGACTGGCCAGTGAATATAGCTATTGACATCCTGCGCAGTTCCGACGAATCCAGCGGCAGTGTTTTTGGTATGCCCTATGATCTCGAGGTCACAACGACTGAGTTCAATTTCGGGGTAAGGAAGATATGGGACTTTGACCGGGAGATTCATCCCTTCATAGGCGGCGGGTTATCGTTCATTCATCTGGAAGCGGATATAGACTATAAGTTTGGGGGTAGCAGAAGTGATAGCGAACTCGGTGTGGGTGCGTGGGTAGGCGGCGGGGCATACGTAAGACTGATGGAAAACTTCAATCTTGGTTTTGAAACAAAGTTTTCAGATGCTAAAGTCGATTTTTTTGGTCACGATGTCAATGCAGGCGGTCTGCATTTTGGTGTGATAGCCGGGTATCACTGGTAAGTATGTTTTTTTTGTACCCTTTAGCAATACAAAATAGACATTAGATATTTCCTCTTCGCCGCGGTCATTCACAATTGGACCGCGGCGTTTCATATTCAGCCGCAGTTATTCTACGGTTGACATTACGGCCTTTTTTGTGTCATTCTATCATTCTTCCAAACAAAAAAGTGGTATAATAAAAAATTAAACATATCAAAAATGAGGGAGGATAGTTAACGTGGCACAAAACATAACTCAGAAAATAATAGACGCTCATCTTGTTTCCGGCGAACCGAAGCAGGGAAACGAAGTTGCAATAACAATAGATCAGACAATCACCCAGGACGCTACAGGCACCATGGCTTATCTGCAGTTCGAGGCCATGGGAGTGGATCAGGTAAAAACAAAGCGCTCGGTAAGTTACGTTGATCATAATACGCTCCAGTACGGCGGGTTCGAGAACGCAGACGACCACCGGTATCTGCAAACTGTTGCTGCGAAGCACGGGGTGTATTTTTCAAGGCCCGGTAACGGCATTTGCCACCAGGTGCATCTTGAAAGGTTCGGAACGCCCGGACAAACCCTGCTTGGCTCTGACAGCCACACCCCGACCTCAGGCGGGCTTGGAATGATGGCCATAGGCGCAGGCGGCCTTGACGTTGCCGTTGCCATGGGCGGCGGGGCGTTTAACATTATTTATCCGAAGATAGTGCTTGTGAAACTCACGGGCAAGCTCCAGCCCTGGGTGGCTTCAAAGGACATTATACTTGAGCTCCTCAGGAGGCTTACCGTGAAGGGTGGTGTGGGACGCGTGTTTGAGTTCGGCGGCGAAGGAGTTGCTTCACTAAGCGTACCTCAACGCGCCACCATCACGAACATGGGGGCCGAGCTGGGTGCCACGACCTCAATATTCCCGAGCGACGATATTACAAAAGATTTTCTCAGGGCCGAGAAAAGAGAAGAAGACTGGGTAGAGCTTGTTGCCGACGACGGGGCAGAGTACGACGAGGTCGTAGAGATAAACCTTGATGAGCTTGAGCCGATGATTGCGCAGCCTCACATGCCTGATAACGTGGTTAAGGTAACCGATATAGCAGGGATGAAGGTTGACCAGGTGTGTGTTGGAAGCTGCACCAATTCGTCTTACGGCGATTTGATGACCGTTGCCAAGGCCCTTAAGGGTTCGGGCAAAAAGGTGCATCCCGACCTTAACCTGACAATCTCTCCGGGGTCCAGGCAGGTGCTTCAAATGATCTCTGAAAGTGGCGGGTTGTCGGCTCTGATAGAGTCAGGCGCAAGGATACTTGAAACCACCTGCGGCCCGTGTATAGGTAATGGTCAGTCCCCTCCGTCAGGTGCGGTAACACTCAGGACGTTTAACCGTAACTTCATAGGCAGGAGCGGTACGCCAGATGCGCAGGCCTACCTGGTCAGCCCTGAGACTGCGGTGGCAGCGGCGATTACGGGCGTTATAACCGACCCGAGAACTCTTGGCGATTTTCCTCAAATTGAAACGCCGACCGAGTACAGCGTGGACGACGACATGATAATTGCGCCGTCCGACGACCCGGCTTCAGTTGAAGTGCTCAGGGGTCCGAACATTCAGCCCCTTCCTATCCAGGACCCGCTTCCGGATATGATAAAAGGTAAGGTGCTTATAAAACTCGAAGACAATATTACGACCGACCACATTACGCCGGCCGGCACGTGGCTTAAGTACCGCTCTAACGTTCCAAAGTACTCTGAGTCGGTTTTTTGCGCCATAAACAAGGACTTCCACAAAGAAGCACTTGAGGCAAAAGGCGGCTTTATTGTTGCAGGCGAGAACTACGGTCAGGGCTCTTCGCGCGAGCACGCAGCCCTTTGCCCCATGTACCTTGGAATAAAGGCGGTCATAACAAAGAGTTTTGCAAGGATTCATAAAGACAACCTTGTGAACTTCGGCATCCTCCCGCTTACCTTTGAGAACCCGGACGATATTAACAGTATTGATAAGGACGACGAGCTGCAAATAGACGGGCTTAACGACGCGCTTAGTGAAGGCGACACGGTGGTGCTCAAGAACCTTACAAAGGGGACCGAGATTAAACTCGTACACGGGTATTCCGAAAGGCAGGTAGAGATAATGAAGGCCGGAGGAAAACTTAACTATACAAAGGGCTCCGGGGCTTCTGCCTGAAAGAGTTCAGCGACAGAGTTCAGCAGCGATTGCGTTTAAATCAAGCTCCCCTTTCGAAAGGAAGGGGAGCTTTTTTACTGGCATCTTGCAGAGGGACTGGAGTTCTTCATGGTTATATTGCTGGCTGTCGTCCATCCTTGAGTCGGGGTGATTCAGTATGACTGTATTGATATTAAGGCCAATGCAAGCAGCGTGTTTTGCTGTAAGGAGCGTGTGGTTAAGGCATCCAAGCTTTGATGCGGCAACCACGATGACCGGTATGTCAAGGAAGGCGATCAGGTCTGCAACGGTCTTTTCCCGTGAAAGCGGGACGAGCAGCCCGCCTGCGCCTTCGATAAGGGTTACGTCGTTTTTCTGCGATATTTCATCAAAGTTTTTTTTAATTTTATTGAATTCGATATCTACCCCTGCAAGTCTGGCAGCGACCGACGGGGCAAGCGGCGGGGTAAAGCGGTAGGGGTTTATAAGGTTGAGCGGGTCGATTGATTCGGCAGCTGCTCTAAGGCTAACTGCGTCGGCCGGTATAAGCACACCGTCCCTGACGCTGCAACCTGTCTCGACCGGTTTCATCACGCCTGTCTGAAGTCCGCGCTCCCTAAAGGCGCGGGCAAGGGCGCACCCAACCGTTGTCTTGCCAACGCCTGTGTCCGTGCCTGTTATGAAGTAAGCATTTTTTTTCATCAGGTTTGTTCCCATAGAATAATAACAGTTTTTAGATTAAAAAACTATTTTTCCTGAGATGATTTCATGGCGAGCTTATAGAGCCAGAATCCTATTGCAATCACCAGGGCCAGGACTATGACTGTCAGGACATATTGCTCCATGTTCTCGCGCTTTTCAAGTTTTGTTGTCAGGCGGGGGTCGAAGTCAGAATTCCTTCCGGATTTAAGCCTGTTAACCGTTATGAAGTCCTGCCTGAACCAATTACCCTGGTTGACAAATTGCGAGAGGTCGTAGTAGGCCTTTACGGACTTTTTATTTCCGTAGAGCATGGTGAGTTGTTCTGCATCTTTGGTTGCGACAAGGAAAAGACCTCGTTCTATCCATTTAAGCCGTATGCTCTTGATCTCAAGCGGAGGGTTATCTTTGTTTGTTATTACGAACCGGTAGAACCTGTTTTTGGCGACTGTGTGTTCTATAAAGTCGCGCGACTGCTGAAGCGTTGATATGGGGAAGCTGTATATGTTTGCATTCGAAATAAGGGGGTAGAAGGAATCTTCCTCCCCTGTGGCGCTCTGAAAGATACTGACCTTACGGTAATAATAGGGGTTTGAGACGTCGAAGTGAACGGAGCTGAACGGCAGTCCGGCCTTAAGGGTTATTACCGTATTATTTTTTTCGTCGGTCTGAGTAGTAAAGTCTGTAAATTCTGCCTCGTTGTACGTTTCAGTTCGTTCTTTAAGTTTACTTGACGTGCCTGTTACACGGTCGATAAGCAGTTTTTTTACCGCGCCTTTGCCCTGTACATTAAATTCAAGCCCGTCGTATTTAAGATTAAATGAGTTACTTTTGGCCTGCTCGTTTTTTCCGGTATTTTCTCTGTCAATTACGGTCAGCCGGAAATATCGATTATCCGTTTCCTGGAACTTAACCGTGGTCTTTTTCAGATTGACCTGCGATGAAAAGTCATAGATCACGTCTTTACCGAGCAGTTCCCAATACTTTGAACCTTCACCCGGACTTGCATGTACAAGGACTTCTTTGTTAAAGTCCCTGTTCCATGTCTGAAGTTTTAAGGTGTCGATTGCTTTATGTTTTTCAGGCAGTGCAAGCTCTATTATAACTTTACCGCCGACCTCTGTTAGTTTAATAACTTTGAGCTTATAGTTTTTGATTGCCGTGGCGGGTTTCAGGTTGTTTATAACCACGTATGGTACTGTCTTACCAGCCTTGTCTTTAATCCTCAAGTCGGTGCAGTTCGACCTGGTGCAGTTTTTAAGTATGTCGGCTGAAAGCGGCACTTTGTAAAGCGCACCCTCTTTGAACGTGCCGGAAAGAGTAGTCTTGAAGAGGAAGTTTTCTTTACGCATTGCAATGGAGCTTTCTTTTATTCTTTGCGTGTTGCCGGATATGGCAGGCCCAGGGCACAGAATAAAAAAACTAAAGAGCATAAAAGCAAGTAACGTAATAGGGAAGATTCGCTTCATTAAACATCCTCCGTGTCGGTGTCTGTCGTGAACACGCTTTTTATTTTTTCCTTATGACTGTAATAAAGGTAAGAGGCGGCAAGCATAACAAGACCCAGAATGATAAAAGACACTATCCTGTAAGGCGTGCTGAACCTCGACATGTCCAGGAATACGACCTTCAGCAGTGTTGCCAGAAACAGTGCCAGCGAGGCCGAGCGCATCTGGGCTGAACTGCGGCTAAATCCAAAAGCCATCAGGGCCGCGGCGTAGGCGGTCCACAAAACTGTTATGGCGACAAAACGCGCCGAGAGGTAGTATTCAAAGAAAAACGCCGCAACCTCGATGTTAAGCACGATAAAGAGCATCAGGGTGAACATCGCAAAAAACACAGCGCTGTCGTTGCGGTTTCGTGTGTCTATATTTATAACCTGAAACCGGTGCTTTTTAGCAATAAAGGCTGTCGCGTATATAAGCAAGAGTATGATAATCGTCGTTACGACGCGTTCCGGCAAGAGGTGGGTATAGGCCTCCTTGATGTAGAAACTACTCGAGAGTTTGAAAATTGCCCAGTAGTCGTAGAATAAAAACTTCACCACTACTATTACAAAAAGCAGGTATGAACAGATAACCAGCCGCTTGCTGCCAAGCTTTGCTCCCGCCCATACGAGCCCAATTGTCTGTGCCGCCCATAAGATAGTTATCCAGTGTTTTGAGAACAGGAACGGCACAGTGATGATCAGGAAAAACAGGGATTTTGCAATCAGCATAATGAAACTATACCGGGTCTGAAGGTTTTTCCTGTAAAGGTACCTTGCCATAGCAAGGAACATTGCCGCATACAGAACCGTTAGAACGCTAACCCATATGTTCGGGTAAATACGGGTAATCATGCTGTAGCTGAAGCCAAAGGCAATGCAGGTGTTTAAGAGCGACGCTCCCATTGATTGCTTGTCGTCTGTTTGCGAATCTTTTGCGTTAAGAAGGTGCGCGAACGGGGTTACACTGTAGATCAGGTAGAAAATGTTTAAGAATATGATGGAGCGCCAGAACTTCTCGTCCGTATAGAACTTTGAGAACCAGCCGACATAGAGTATGTAGGTGAATATGAATCCGAACACGGAGAGTAGCTTCCAGTCCTTGTAAAAGGAAATGGCAAGCATGCCCAGGTTCAGGATTATCATGTAGGTCATAAGGGCCATCTGGTTGTCAGTGCCGGTGCTTACGAGTATCGGGGTGAGGAAGCCTCCTACAAGGGCAAGGACGGCAAGCCATATCGTGTCGTAGCGCAGGGCCAGGGCCACGGCCAAAGCGGTGATAACGACCATTATGGCAAAAGAAGTGGTCTGGCCGAAGAGGTGGTACTTCTGGAAGGCGGCAGTGGTGGCGAAGTAAAGCACGGCTATACCGCCGCCGGTAAGGGCAAGGCCGTAGGTCTCGTTCAGGCGTTTACGGAGCTGGTCGCCGCCGATCAGGAACGATGCGCCCCATATGTAGGCAAGGGCTACTCGTCCGGCAGGGCCAATCCACCCTTTGTCAAAGGCGTATTTAAGAAAGAATGCCGTGCCGAAGACCACCAGCAAAATGCCTGCCGCAAGCAGGAGCTTTTGCCCGACCATGAGTTCAAAGCTTGAATTATCCTCTGTTTTTGTCTCCGCTTTTGCTATGGCTGGCGGTGTTGCTTTTGTCTCGGGTGTCTTGGAGACCGGCGCGGCACGGCGCTCCTGGGAGGTGGCTTGAGAAGAAGACATGCCAGGGATAAGGGCGGAGTATTTCTTTTTAAAAGACTGTGAGCTTGAAGCGGGTTGTGGTGTATGTGCTTGAGGTGGCGGCGTTGTTGATCCTGTCTTTGCCACCTCTGTGACAGGCGGCGTGACACTCTCTGTCTTAGTTTTTACTACTGGCTTTGAAACTTCTTCAGGCAATTGGGCGTCGCTTATATCTGCCCCTAATTCAGTGTTTAGCTGCTCTTCGTATTTCTTGAACTTGAACTGGACGCTATCTATGCCTTTTGCAAGGACTTCTTTTACATGGTTTAAGTTGTTGAGTTCGTCTCTAAGGTTAAAGAATACGGAGAGCTTTTCGTACAGGGCGTCGTCAATGGCGTACTTGCAATTGCCGCACTTCTTGACAAGTTTTGTTATTGGCTGCTTGCATTTAGGACACTGCACGATTGCTTACCTGTGTTCAAATCCTGAAGGTGAGTGAAAAATAAGTAGCTCAAGATGTGTGAGTTCTGTAAACTTCGTGAAGCCTGTAATAGCCTGAGTTGATCAGGGCAGTAACACAGTGTGTAGACGTTTGTTTTTAAAGCATTCAAATTCTACCATGATTCGTATAGAATTGAAAGGGGATGTGTGGAAGTAAGGTGTTAAGTAATTAACACCTTAGCTCGCGGTAACTTCCCTTATGGAATCATAAACGGTCTTTACCAGCCTTTGAAGTTCTGTCTGTTCAATCGAAAGAGGCGGCATCAGTACTATCGTATCACCAAGAGGTCTTATGATAACGCCTTTCGCGCGTGCTCTCCGGCAAACCTGTTCGCCGATGCGTTGTGTTCGTGCAAACCGTGCCTTAGTGGTTTTATCTTTTACAAGCTCTATACCTGTCATGAGTCCGATGCGTCTTACTTCACCTACGTGCGTTAAATTGTTCAATTCGGTAAGTAGTTTCCCGAGCAGTTCCAGCTTTGGTTTTAATCTCTCCAACGTCTTTTCTTTATCAAACAAAGCGAGGTTCGCTAACGCCGCGGCGCACCCGAGCGGGTTGCCCGTATAGGTGTGTCCGTGATAAAACGCGTCGGGATTTTTCTTAGTTCCAAGAAAAGCCTTGTATATCTTTTCGGTCGTAAGGGTTGCGGCAAGCGGGAGGTATCCGCCTGTAATGCCTTTTGCCATACACATAATATCCGGCCTTACCTCTTCGTGTTCGCAGGCAAACATACGGCCCGTCCTGCCAAAGCCTGTTGCCACTTCATCGGCGATTAAAAGTACGTTGTATTTTCTGGTAAGCCGCCTTATGGATTTTAAAAATCCAGGAGGGGCGGTTATCATGCCTGCCGCCCCCTGTACCATGGGTTCTATTATGCACCCTGCTATGTTATCCGAATGTTTTTTAAGTATTGCTTCGAACTTGTCGAGGCAGGCCACTTTGCAGTCGGGATAAGACTTTTTTACCGGACATCTGTAGCAGTAGGGGTAGGGCGCGTAATAGCTCTTGAACATTAAGGGTGTAAACCTGTCCACGAACGAACTCAGGTCCCCAACGCTCATGCCTCCTATGGTGTCGCCGTGGTACTCGCCTGTGAAGGAGATGAATTTGGTTTTTTTATTCGGTTGCCGTTTCGTTTGCCAGTAATAAAAGGCCATCTTTAATGCAATTTCAACCGCAGTCGAGCCGGAGTCCGAATAAAACACGCGCGTTAATCCGTTGGGAGCGATGGCGGTTAGTTTTTCCGCAAGCTCGATTGCCGGAGGGTTTGAAAGTCCAAGCATGGTTGTGTGGGCTATTTTATCTAATTGCGCCTTTATTGCCCTGTTTAATTCGCGCTTGTTGTGACCGTGTACCGTTACCCACAGCGACGATACGCCGTCAAGGTAGCGGTTACCGTCCGTGTCGTAGATGTAATTGCCCGCGCCGCGGGCAATTACGAGTGGCTCTGATTTTTCCCACTCCAGCATCCTTGTAAACGGATGCCACAGGTGGGTTAAGTCGAGCGCCCTGAGTTGTGCTGTGTTGAGTTTCTTTTTCATAGGTTTTTTATGTTATCACTTTTTTTAGCATGAACAAAGCCCTGTATGACAGTTGAGAGTTTGACGCGTTTTGTTTTTTTTGTTTATGGTGAAAAACTTTTCTTTGATAGTATTAGTGTTTTCTTGCTATACTGGTGGCTGATTATACCAACTCTTAAAATTTTTTCATGCAATGGGGAATAAATGCTCAAAGCGTTAATTAAAAGGTTTTTTATTGGGAAACTTATTGTTTTTCTGATTTTACTCCTGATAGCCTTGTATGCTCTCAGGTCCACTACAATAGGGCAGCCTCAAGTTAGCGGGGTTGACAAGGACCTCGCCCTTCAGGGTATGTGGCTGCGCCCTGATTCGCGCTGGATAGAATCTGAAAAGTCACTTAATAAGGGTTTGTTCAAGGGTAAATCATTCGATATCCTGGTTGTTCCTTTTCAGGTTCAGGGTTATGCCATTGACCGCGTGGGAAGGTCGCTTATGACCAGGTACCTCGTCAGGAGAATAGGGTTCGCAACAGGCAAATCCATGCCCAGACCGACTCTGGTCGCAAGGGCCCTTGGTAAAAATGCCAGGACCTTCGACTTAAGTGAGGTATATGAGTTTGCAGACAAACTCGGCGTCAAGACACTCGTAACCGGTTACGTTGGCCATAACAGGGATGAGAAACTTGATTTTACTATCATTGTCAGGCAAAGGGCCGAGGGAGGTAGTTTTGATGCTAAGGTCGAAACGACAAAGTTTAAATGGGAGGACGTGGAGTTTTCAGACGAGCATTTGCCGTCCGAAGCGTTCCACGCTCTACTCGGACAGATTATGGAAAAGTTGCCTTTTTCCGCCGCTCCCATCTCTTCTTCGCCCAGGCATATGAAAGCTGCAAACTTGTCGGCGCCGCCGGAGAAGATAGAGGACATATTTTTACGCAAAGGGAGAACTCCTGTAGAGGACGCGTATTATTTGCAGTTACTTGGTTTGCTTTTTCCTGAAAGTATGACGAAAAGGGAGGGGCTGTTTGAAAGGTCGCTGGTTGCATTAAGAGACGTTTCTCCCAACGCTCCCGACTATAGGGTGCTTAAAGCGCGAGCGCTTTTTTATCTGCATCGCCGCCCTGCAGCCCTGAAGGTACTTGGTAGACCGGTTAGTGTGGAGGAGCGGGCCCTTTTGGCGCTGCTTGACGGGAACCTGCTCCTGCTTGAAGAAATGAGCCGTAAGGTTTCTTCACCCATTTTAAGGCTTATGGCTGATATTGAACTTAACGACCTCAAGTGGAGTTATAAGTCCAGTCTCGGCAGGTCGAAAAACCTCAAGAGGATAATCAAGGGTTTTCCGCACCTGGCGACGGTTCTGGAATATCGTTTTAAGAGTTCTGACAATTGGCGTGTTGTGTCAAATCTTGAGATCAAAGAAGAACTCGACAAGACTTTTCCTGTGCCGGGGTACGACGCGGCCGATATTGCCCTGGTCAGTACCGGTAATGCGTTAAATGAATCGGACGAGGTGAATTTTTCCGTGTATAACCATCACCGAAGCTTACTTGATAAAGAGCCGGAGAGGTTTTGCTGTACCGGTGGTTTGTCATATCCTGTTGAGATGGATTACCTCGATCTGCTTAAAACTATTGGTGATTTGAACCTGGTGAAAAACTTAAGATTTTTTCTGAATGTGCAGGGTTTGCCCGGGGTCACACTTGAGGTGTTTAATCGTTATGAAACCGTTTATGCCGACCACCCGGAGATGTCGTCTTTAAAGGCCAAGGCGCTTCATGAACAGGCCCTTGTAAAAAAACGGGCTGAGTTTAAGAAGTTGGACAAGAAGGCCAAGACACTTGCTTATGATGCGTTTTATTGGTCCAAAGGTCAAAACAGGGTCTCTAATTACAGTAATAATATTATGACCAGCAGGGGTGTGCAGGTAGAGTCTCACACGCTTTACGACGAGGACTATCCCAGGCGCCACTACTGGTACATGGAGGGCCGGGGCGACCGTAAGACCGTTAAAGACAGTATAATCAAAGATGTTGCAAATTCTCTTTATGACTATAAGAGGAAGCGGTTCTACAACCTCGAACTTTCTCTCAAATATACCCACAACAACCCCAAAGCCTTTAAATACTTGTATAATACTTTGCTTCTGGATTTGAGAATGTACGATGAGGCAGAGAAACTTTCGCAGTCGAACCGTGCGAGGTTCCTGGGGCATCCCTTAAAGGCGAAGTATAGCGCGCTTGATCTATACGGCAGCGGCGACGTAAAGGGGGCGGTAGCTGTTTTCGAAGGGGCCATCAAGCTAACTCCCGGAGTCTGGAACCCTTATTTTGAACTCGGTATGCTCTATATAAGGGAAGGTGACTTCAAGGCTGCTTCAAGGGCTTTCTGGAGGTATCCTTATTTCAGAAAAGAAGCAGTGGCTAACAGGGTTGCTTTGTCGAACCGCGCAGAGCAGGCGGCCTCAGGGCTTGTTTACGTCGGGGCCTTTAAGGAGGCCGCACGGCTTTACAGATTATCACAAAGTTACGAAACCGGGTCGGCGGCTGAAATGAAAAGTTTGGTAATGCTTGCCAGGTTCGAGGCGGATTATGACAAAACCCTTGATCATTATAAAAACCTTGTCAGGCGTTATGAAAACATAAACGATTATGCGATTTATATGATGTTCATGCACCTTACGGGAGATGGCGACTCAGCCCGGACCATGTTTGACTCAATTGACTTCGACCACAGTTATTACAATATAATGCATGCGTCCTTGCTCGCTCATCGTATGTCCGGCGCCGGCCGCGGGGAAATCATTGCCTGGCTTGACGGGAAAGAAATAAGTGACTGGGCGTATTTTGTGCGCAGCGATTACATTTTCAAGTCACAACTCTTTGACCGTACGCCCGATTCTTCCCTTGCGGGGCTCATAGGCAAGAACTATCACTCCAAGCCCCCTTATGATGACCTGGGTAGGGTCATACATAAACTGGCCCAAAAATATTTGCCGAATAAAGACGCTTTAAACGGATCGCAACGGGCGTGGTTTGCCGACGGTTATTACAAGCTTCGGTCGGGAAGTTATGACGATGCGTTTGAAAGGTTGCGGATAAGGGCCGAAGCCGTACATGACTATCATGAGCCGTACAGGTGTTCGTTTCCCTATATGGCCAGGGCAGGCGTTAAGGGCACAAAGCTTAAAAAGATGAAAGAGCTCCTTGCGGGTTATAAGAAACAATACGGCCAGGATTTATATTATCACCTGTCAATGGCGTTCATAGAAGGTGAAAAAGGGAGGCACAGTAAGGCGCTCGGACATCTTAAAAAGGCTCAGTACAAGGTTAATTCCGGCGACAGCATGCTTGTTTATCCATGGTACCAGCTTGTGGAAGCAGCCCAGTGGCTCTATGAAGACAGCGCAAGGCAGGAGTACCGCGATTTGGCTCTTAAGTGGGCCAGGACGTACCGGCAACTATATCCAATGTATGGCTGGGCCCATGCTGTTGAGGCCCAGTACGCCGCGACGGAAAAAGAAAGGCAAAGGTCCCTTGCCTTTGCTCTTTATCTTGACAAGAACTCGGAGCGCTTATCCGGGTTCTCCGAGCAAGAGCGGCAAAAGGCACTGGAATGGTTGGAAAAGAACAATCCGTTTTTGTAGGACGCAGCAGGGCTTTTTTTTAGACGCCAAACCGGCAGCGTACTTTTAGTAAACAACATCTTAGCCATGCTGCGGGGTATTAAACCCACATGGTGGGCTCTTTAGCCCGCCACGGGGGTACAGGATTAACTCTATGTCCCGCACCTACATACTAAAGTTAATGCCCGCGTCTTCCCTGTGTTCAGGATTTATCTGCCACAGTTCTTTGCTCTTGTAGCTAAGGATCGAAGCCACTATGGCGTCGGGCAGTTTTTCGATGCGGATATTGTAGATGTTAACGCTTTCGTTATAAAGCTCGCGCCTGTCTGATATTTCGTTCTCGATCTCTGTTACGCGCGTCTGGAGTTGTCCGAAACGTCTGTCTGCCTTGAGTTCGGGATAATTTTCCGATACCGCGAAAAGCGACTTTAACGCACCGGTTAAAAACCCTTCCGCCTTGCCGCGCTCTTCCATGCTCCCGGCATTGGCCATCATGCTCCTTGCTTTTATGACATTTTCAAGGGTATCGGCCTCGTGTTTCATGTACCTCTCGCAGACCTTTACGAGTTTAGGGATCTCGTCAAAGCGCTGCTTCAGGAGCACGTCTATGTTGCTCCAGTACTTGTTAACGTTGTTCTTCACAATAACGAGCCCGTTATATATG
>CBDUXY010000031.1:0-19468 GCA_965371305.1 uncultured bacterium | reverse complement strand
GGCAATGAGTATGTTGTCTGCGGCTATTGTGGTGTTTGTGGAAGTTGCAACTTTCATCTCTCCTTCCTGTTGCTTCAGGACGGCAAGTATGTTGGCCTCGTCAACGCACATCTTCCTGGCCTCGACCATTGTGTGTTTAATGAAGTCAGAGTTCTCACTGATCTTTATCTCTTCCATAAACAGCTCTGTGTCGGTGCTGTGCATGACAATGTCGAGGAACTCATCGACGGCGGGGCGAAGGAGCTGGCTTGCAAGCCTGCGCCCGCCAATGCCTGAGGGGGAAATTATCCGGTCGGCCCCGGCGGCGCGCAGTTTCTTTCTTGACTCGGTAACCTCGTTTCTTGCAACGATGAATATGTCCTTGTTAAGGCTTCTGGCGCTGAGCGTTATGAAGACATTAGCCGAGTCCGAATCGACCGCCGAGACAAGCCCGCGTGCCTTGTCAATGCCGGCGGCCTTTAGATTTTCGTCGCTTGACGCGTCCCCCTCTATACACGGGTAACCAAGGGCAGTTGCCTGCTTGATGCGTTCAGGTTTGGCGTCTATTACCACAAAATCCATGCCTTCCATCTTTAATTCGCGCGCCACCTCCAGACCAACGCGGCCAAAGCCGCAGATTATGCAGTGGTTTTTGAGTTTTTCAAGTTTTTTCTTCATTCTTCTGCTCCCTATAATGCCTGCCAGATGTCCTTCGACAAAATACTCGGCAGTATGAGATATGATATAAATAAATGTGCCGGCGCCGCCAAAGATTATAAAAATAATCGCTATCCTGCCTGCGGTTGAAAGGGGCCTCACCTCGCTGTACCCGACAGTCGAGATGGTAATGACGGTCATGAACAGAGCGTCGATGAATGACCAGCCCTCGATTATCATAAGGCTTAAAACCCCTATGGTCATGATAGACGTAGCAAAGATTACTATTTTTAAGAGAGACCGCTTCCAGTCCATAACTCACCTTTAAAACTTTTATTGATTTTATAAATATAACATCACTCTAAGGTCATGTCCAATTATCGGTATGGGAGCTCTTTTTGCCTCAGTTTTTAATAGATTTGTTTTTGGGTCTTAAAATTTCTGACTGTCATTACAACGCTAACAAGTCCGAACAAAAGGGTGAGAAGGTGGTTTGAGTTAATAAGGGCAAGCACGGAATCAAGTACGGTAAAGGCCTCATGCATGTCTCTGTACATGGAAAGGGTCGGGAAGTCGTTAAAAATTTGAAAGTATATGTCAAAGCTGGTGAAGTAAATGGCTGCCGAGGTTATAGAGGTAGTCGCAACCACGGTGGTGATTACGCGGCTTTTGATTACCAGATAAAATAATAGAAAAAAGCTGCTAACCATCAGGCATGATATGAAAACGCCAAGGTAGCTGTGGTCGTGCACAAGAGCACCCCAGAAGACCTCCATGCTGATTATGAAAACCGCCGCAATTGTACACCCTGCCCCACTGCTCGGTCTTTTAAAGGGCGTGAAATAGAGTAGGGCCAAAACCGCTAAAAAGAAAATAAGACCTGTCATCTCTTCCTCCGGTCTTTTTTTGAGTCTCGTGTTATCAGTTCGTCCGGGCGGCGGATTGCAAGCCGGGTAAGTATCGCAAGGTCTACGTCTGAGTTTTCGAAAACAGGCAGTCCTGTTTTGTTCAACTCTGTAATTTGTCTGTTGCCCGGCAGCAGGAGCGGCCTGGGGCCGGACGTGGCAGGTGTGCCAAGAAACGTCTCGGGTATGGGCAAATTAAGCGTCGATAGAATGGTGGGGCCTAAGTCCTGGAGGCCGGATGGACGTTTTATTCGAATGGGCTTGTCAGTACCGTTAATGCCGTAGACAAACATAGGAATTTTGTCGTGCGTCTGATAGTTAAGGTACTTAATGCCGGCGTGTTCAAAAAGTTTTTTTGCAACGCCGCTATCGTGGTCGGCATAGATAGCTATTATTGTATTTTCCAACAGACCTTCTTTTTCAAGTCTTTTAAAAAGCAGTTCTACTGCCGTATCAACGTACCTTGCCGATATAAGGTGGTCTTCAACTATGCTCTTGAAAGGCAGGCCTTGACTTTCCCTTACGTGGTGGTACGGGTGGTGGTTGGTAAGGGTGATAATCTGGGTGAAAAAAGGTTTTTTAGAAGCAAGCATCTTGTCGACTGCCTGATCCACAAGCGAAAAATCCGAGATGCCCCAACCAAAGGAGTCGTCCGTATTAAGGTCTTGTGGAAAGTAAAACGTGTCGAACCCAAGGCGCGTGTGGTTGAGTTTTACGCTCCAGAATTGGGGGCTGTACCCGTGTACCGAAAATGTATGGTATCCGGCGGCTTTAAGTATTTTTGGCAGCGACGGGATGTTGGATAAATCCTGGCTGGTGTAGACCGTGCTGCCTTTCAAAGGGGTCTGCGAGGTATGCACAAGGAAATCCCCGTCAGCCGAACGGCCTCCTCCTGTCTGGTCGAATGCATTTTTAAAGTAAATAGCGTTGTCCTTAAGTGACGCGAGAAACGGCATTACAGGAGAACCTTTATAGTTCATGTCCAATATAACGGAGTCCAGAGACTCTAATTGTAGGAAGACTATGTTTTTTTTTGGTTTCTCAGCAGTAGGCCGGTCAGGAGCCACGTTGCGTTTTTCATGCCGTTTGTTTAGAAACTCTTTGTAAGGAGTGATGTTAAGGCTCTTTACGGTTCGCGCCTTAAGGTTTTCACGGACAAGCTCCGCTATGTCATAGACGGTATAGCCGACAAAACCCATGCTTTCGACCAGTATCTGGTTGGTCCATCTCTGACCTATAAGGTCGAAGCTCATGTGCTTGAAGATAAAAAACAGGTTGCCCAGACAAATTGTGAGCAGGATGATCATGATAAAATTTTTGCTTTTCTTTACTTGCATAGGAATTTTAGAATATGCGGGGTTTATTAACTAAGAGTCCTTGAACAGATCCTTTAAATTTTTCATGGGGTCTTCGTTGGCATTTTCAGTGTCGGCATTGTCCGTATCTCTAAATACGAAAAAATCGCAGAAGTTGGAACGGTCTTTATCGAGTACCCTTTCGGCTTGTGGTTCGCGACAGTCGTTGTATGAGTCCTGATCAAAGAACTTACAGTTAAGACAAACTTTTAAGTCTGCGGTGCACCAGGGACAGGCATCCGACCTTCCGGGCTTTGTGTCTATATCGAGTTCTTTTTTGCAGGAGAAACAAAGTTTCATTTTTTTAAATATTCAAATTTTTATATTTTGTATTTATTTGATTGCATTATCTATGCTACCGCTTCGCCGATCAGGTCGTGTTCTGTTGCATGGGTAATGGTGGTTTTAATTATATCGCCGGGGTTTAAGTCAGCAGAGGTTGTAACAACGTACGTTACTCCGTCAACGTCCGGGGCCTGACCCTGGGTCCTGCCGACGTATGTGTTGCCGCCTTCACCGTCGTCAGAATGGCCCTCTATGAGTACGTCCAGGGTTTTGCCGACAAGCTGCATGTTTCTTTCAAGCGAGATGTCTTCCTGCGCGTTCATGATCCTTGCAAGTCTGTTTTCCTTGATGTCGTCTGATATTTGGGGTTTTAGTAAACTTGCCGGAGTGTCCTGTTCCTGCGAATATTTAAACGCGCCGAGCCGGTCGAATTGCACGTCTTTTATAAACCCGAGTAGTTCTTCGAATTCTTCTTCTGTTTCGCCGGGAAAACCTGTGATAAGCGAAGTCCTTAGTACTACTCCGACAATTTCCGCGCGTGCTTTTTCTATAAAAGTTGTAACGTCCTGCTTTGAGTAGCGCCGGTTCATTGCTCCAAGCACTCTGTCGCTTATGTGTTGAATAGGGAGGTCGAGATACGGGCATATTTTCGGCTCATCCCTTATGGTCTTTATCAGTTCGTCCGAGACCCTTGCGGGGTACAGGTAGAGCAGCCTGATCCACTCTATACCGCGGCTTACGTCGGGGTCGGCAATTTGTTTTAGTATGTCTGCGATGTCGGTGTCGTTTAAATCGGTTCCATAAGAGGTGGTGTCTTGAGCTATCAGGTTAATTTCTTTTACCCCTGCGTCAGCAAGGTTTTTGATTTCATCAAGTACGGCTCGCGCCGGGCGGCTTCTGAACTCCCCTCGTATGGCTGGTATTGCGCAGTACGTGCAGTGGTTAGAGCACCCTTCGGCGAGTTTTACATATGCGTAGTGGGACGGGGTTGAGATGCGTCTTGGGGTGGTCGAGTCGTGTACGTATGTTGGAGTGTTAACAAAGACCTTTTCTTCCGGGCTGCTATCGAGTATTTCGGCAATGCGGGGGTATTCGCCCGTGCCGACAAAGTAGTCCACCTCGGGTAGTTCTTTAAGCAGTTCGTCGGAATAGCGCTGGGACAGACATCCTGTGACGATCAACGATTTGCAGCGTCCTGTTTTTTTGTGCTCGGCAAGGTCGAGTATTGCCTCTACGGACTCCTCTCTGGCGTCACCTATAAAGGCGCAGGTGTTGACAATCAGCACGTCCGCATCGGATCTGGAAGTGATAAGCTCATAACCCTTGTCGTCAAGGATGCCAAGCATAATTTCGGAATCGACCAGGTTTTTAGAACATCCGAGAGAGGTAAGGCAGATTTTTTTGGTTTGTTTTTTAATTTGCATGTCCTTAATTTAACACTCTTTTTATAAACTCGGCCGGAAAATTTTTACACGACATCATGTTGTCCGAGCTTTGAAATTCGGGTGTTGAATGGCCGCTCCGGAGTGGTTTATTTTAACACATAACAGGGTTGTTTAATTTGTGAAAGTCAGATAGAGGGCTTTTTGTAAGCCGAGATGTGAAAAAAAAAAGCTGCCGGCATGAAGTGTCAGCCGGAAGCCCTTTTGTATAAGTATGTTTGTACGAGCTCTTGTGTGTGTGCCTGCGTCTATTCCCGCCGCCCCTCTTCCCTTGTGTTCCTGTTCCTGCCCCCGCCCCCTGCCTTTTTTGTCCCGTTGTTTCCTTCGCCCGTTTGCCCCTTTGTTCCCTCTGCCCCTTTGCCCTCTGCCACTTATCCCCGTTTGCTCCCCTACGCCCCCTTTGCGGGTTGGTTTTCAGGCGCCCAGGAATTCCCTAACGGTGTTTATCAGTTGGATAGAATTAATCGGTTTTGTGATATAGGAGTTGGCGCCAAGCTCAAGCCCTTTATCGCGATCTTTTTCTCCACCCTCGGTTGTTATAATGACTATCGGCGTTGTGTTATGTGAGTTGGCCGGGTCTCCCCGCACCAGGCTTACAAGTTTTAATCCGTCCATCATCGGCATGTTTATATCAGTCAGTATGAGGTCGAACTTGCCCTCTGACATTTTTTTCATCCCGTCGACGCCGTCACATGCCCCTACGATCTCTACATCTCTGAGTCTTTTAAGCGTGAAGGTTAAAAGCTGTCTCATTGTAGGTGAATCTTCAACTATCAGAATTCGGCTACCCATTGGCCCTCCGTCCTAATTATTCCTGTGGCTCAGGCTTTGTTAATATATCTATGAAGCCTTGAATAGTAGTTAGTTTTCTCTCTGATTCGCTATAGAGCTTGGAACTGAAAATTGCAGTTGCCGAATGGCCGGCAAGCATATTAAAGAGCTCGTAGTCCAGGTTTGTAAAATCTTCTTTTTGCTGCAGCAGTTTGTATATGACCAGAACTCCTATGACCCGTTCCTTGATTTTCATCGGGATGCAGACCATCGGGTCGAGCGGGTTAAGTGTTGGTTGCTGGCTCAGATCAGGCCGGTAGTAGTCTTCTCCGCTTTTTGCTGCCTCTCCGATTACGCCTTCGTTGAACTTTATTAGTGGTACGGTATTTAGGTCCATTCCTTCGACCGCCAC
Organism: uncultured bacterium; assembly: GCA_965371305.1. Taxonomy (GTDB): domain Bacteria; phylum Desulfobacterota; class GWC2-55-46; order GWC2-55-46; family DRQE01; genus CBDUXY01. The sequence continues at coordinate 13,662 of CBDUXY010000031.1, read as the reverse complement.
CATCTGTAGTTGGTTTTTCTTTTCATCGAGCAACATGAGTCCGAACTGCTCGGCCCCGACGAGGTTGATGATTATTTCAAGTATTACTCTAAAGACCTCATCGACCTCAAGTGTTGAATGCAGCTGGTAACTTGCGATGTACAGGTTGGCAAGCACGTTATTCTCGTGTTCGATTTCTACGTATTTGTTTGCAAAGTCGACGTTTTCCGCTTCGGCCCGGTTGTATTTTTCGAGGATTTTCTTCTTTTCCTCTTCCATGGCCATAAGTTCTTTTTTAAGGGCTTCCGTGTCGTTGCCGTGCCCTATTTCAGCCGACGCCTTTTTGTAGACCTCTCCTTCGTGTTCAAGTTCTATAATTGTCTTTCTAAGTCTTTCGTTTTCCTTGAGCAGGTCGTGCGTAAAGTCCGCACCCTTTCTCATTATTGAAAGTATTTCCTCACCTTTCTCTTGAGAGGTGGACGAAGGAGATGTGGCTTGTGTTGTATCTGTTGGGTTTTTTGTATCTATATCACTCATAACTATTAGCTCTCCCCTTTCTTTTTGGATAGAAACTCATCAAGGGCCTCGTTTAGGTATGATTCGACCGGTATATTATCCGGAAGTTTTTTCTTGAGGTATTTGATTCCGTCGGTTAAATCTGTTTTTAATATCTCGTATACCGTACCATCATTTATGGCTTTAGACAAGTCTTTATCTGTGTAAAGTACGATGTCTGAGAGAACAATTCTGGCAAGCCTGCGGGCCTTTTTCTCAAGCGGACTCAGCTTGGTTTGGGGCTTGGCTGCCGGTGTTGGTGGTGTTGCGGATACGGTTGTATTTACCGGTGTTGCCTGAGTTGGTGGTGCCTGAGTTGTTGGCTGTGCAGGTGTCTGAGCAGGTCTTTGCACCGGCGGCTGAACCGGTTGTTGTGCCGGTGGGGTCTGGGCCTGTGGTGTTGGCGCTGCTGACTGTTCCTGCGCGGGCCTTTGCACCGGCGGCTGAACCGGTTGTTGTGCCGGTGGGGTCTGGGCCTGTGGTGTTGGCGCTGCTGACTGTTCCTGCGCGGGCCTTTGCACCGGCGGCTGAACCGGTTGTTGTGCCGGTGGGGTTTGAGCCTGTGGTGTTGGCGCTGCTGACTGTCCCTGCGCAGGCCTTTGCACCGGCGGTTGAGTCTGCTGCGCCTCGGCAGGCGCCTGTGGTTGTTCAGGCGTAATTGTCGGCCTGTATTGCGTGCCGGTAGGCTGATTCTTTATGTCACCGGGTTTCAGGTTAAGCAGCTTGTATACTTTTGGAACAAGTTCCTTTTGAAGCTTGTGCTTGTCAAGGTAGTCGTCAGCCCCATAGAGCGATGAAGGCAAACGCGTGTATCTTTTTTCATCGTACAGAGTTGCCATGAGTACGATTTTAGTATCTGCCAACTCAGGATTGTTTTTGACGTGCTGGCAGACTACAAATCCGTAGAGCCTTGGCAGGGCCACGTCAAGTATGGCAATCTGCGGTTTATGTTTTTCAATGGCGGTCAGTGCGTCAAGGCCGTCGGGTGTTTTTATTACTGTGATGTTTTCTCTTGAGAGGATGTCTTCAATAGCGTCGCACAACTCGGTTTCGTAGTTGCCCACTACAACGCATATATTGGCGCTATTAACATTTGATCCTGTCATGACATGATTCCTGGTAACGTTGACTTCAATTATTTTTTCCATAGCAAATCATAATGAACACATTATATTGTAATACAAAAAAGATTTTAAAGATAGTTAACGCCTGTGCAGTTCTTTGTTAAGAAGTATTTTTTCAAGGGCTATGTTGGTCTGGGCTATAAATATCTCAAGTATGGAGACGTCTCCAAGCCGTTGATTTATGGGTGCGTTGTCCCCGTACAGGAGCAAAGCGACTTTGCCCTGGACCAGTATAGGTGCGGCAAAGGCTTCTTCTGGTTCATGGCCGCCAAGTTCTTTTTTAATGTAATTGTTCCATGGAAGTTCTTCGAGTTTGTTTACTACTATAAGGCCCTTGTTTTCTACGGCCTTGCGCAGTATTGAAGGCTCATTTATGGGTATGTTCATGGCCCTTATTCTTTTGTCAGGGATGTCGTCTGTAATCTCTATACCGCTTTGTCCAAGACCTACAATGCTTTTGTTCTTTACACCGAATACGACGGCTCTGTTTACTATCTCGCTTGAGAAACGAAGGATAAGAAGTACGATTTCGTTTACCGACTGTGAATCGCTGAGTTCCGAGAGCATATATTTGAGAATCCTGAAGCCGCGGTCCTCCGGGGCTGAATCCTCCTCTTCTACGTCTTCCAGGAACCCGTCTCCCTCTTCGAGTTCATCGAACATTGCTTGAAATTCGTTGATGTCTTCGGGTTCTGCCGGCGCTGCTACTTCGGGCTCGCCAGTTGACGTGTTGATGGAACCAAGTGTTTGCGCCGTGCCTTCTTTTCTGGATTCATCGAGGCGTTTGGTACCTTCAAGGGCAAGCATCTGTGGGTTCAGGCCCTCGTCAAGCGTAAACTGTAGAGGGTCGTTTTTGATTTGTTCCGGGCTTTTTTCTTTGCCGGTCAACTCAAAGACAAATTTGCCCTCTGTCCATTGAAATAGGTAATACGTGACCCGTTTAATCAAGTCCACGGCTATTTTTTGGACGGTTTCTTCGGCGACCCTGAATTCTTTTATAAGGATGTCGCCAAGCAAAGTTGTATAGTTGTTTTCGCGCTGCATGGCGCGCGCCTTGTCGAGCTGGATGGAGGTAATGTTTTCGTTTTTAAGCAAAACATCACCAACGCCTTCTGTCAACTCCGTAGCGGTTGCCTTTATAATGTTTCCGTCATGGAAGTGAATTTCAGCACTGTTAACGTCAGTCTCAAGGCGCAGCACCCCGGATTTTCTGCTGAAACATATAATCTGTAGTATCTCGCCAAGCCCGAGATCCTCTATCTTGCCTGCAAGCTGTGTCATGCGTGTGCTCGTATGATCCTGTTTAATGTGTAGTTTTAGTTAATATAAGAAAAAATAAAATATCATATTGTTGCCATTATAGCAACATTAACCATCATATCCCCATAACTGGTATCAATCGGTACGACAAGGGTCTCTATGTCGAGCGTGCTCATGTTAATGTTCTTGCCGGTTATCACTGTTGGCGGGGTGAAGTAAAAATTAAAACCCTTGTTGTTGATTATCGTAACGCTTTTGCCCATCACTATGTTCATGAGTTCTGCAATGCTGTCAATGACAAGGGGCTGCATGGAGTCGATCTTCTCATCGTTCATTACGCCGGAGATCTTTATTGCAGTTTCCTCGTTCATGTCAAAGATTACCTCGCCTTTTACGTCGCCGGTCAGACCAAAAGAGATTACGAATTCGTTTTTTGGCGAAAGCCCCTTGCTTAGCGTGACCTTGCCCTGTTCAACCGATTCACTCAGTATTTCCTCTAAAACACTCGTTGTCGCCTCTACAAAAGGGTTTATATAGTCAAGTCTCATGACTCATCCCCCTCTCGTTCCAGAACGAATTTGATGATCAGGGCTACGTTATCGGATTGGAACGGCTTTGATATATAGTGTTCGGCTCCGAGCGCGATGGCTTTTTTCACCAGGTCTTCAAAGCCAAGGGAGCTTACCATAACGACCTTTGCCGCCTTGTCATGCGCTTTGATCTTGCCAAGGGCCTCGAGACCTTCCATCTCCGGCATTGAAACATCCATCAGCACCAGGTCAGGTTTTAGTTCCTGATATTTTGCGATAGCTTCCTTACCGTTTGAGGCCTCTCCTGCAACAATTCCTCCAATAGACTCTACAACCTTTGCTATGTTTCGTCTGGCAAACAAAGAGTCGTCTACGATAAGGAACTTGTAAGGCCGATCAAGCGGCAAATTACTATCTTTTTGTTGCGACATGTCCGGTACCCCCTTTCTCTTTTGTTTTTAATGAGTAGCTTACGATTGCTTCCGCTATGTTGTCAAGTGGAACTATACGGTCTATATGCCCCATTTCAATTGCTACCTTGGGCATCCCGAAGACCACCGAGGTCTCCTCGTCCTGGGCAATCGTTCTGCCCCCGGCTTGTTTAATCCCTGTAATGCCTCTTGCTCCGTCATCACCCATGCCAGTCATGATAACGCCAAGCGTGTTGGCACGGAACTCTTTTGAAACCGAATCAAATAGTACGTCGACTGATGGTCTATGCCCGTTAACCGGGGGGCTGACGCTCAAAATAACTATAGTGCCGAAGTCCATTTTTTTTATTTTCATGTGTTTTCCGCCGGGCGCCACCAGCGCTCGTCCCGGCACCACGAGGTCTCCGTCTTTTGCCTCTTTCACCTCAATCTGGCAGAGTCTGTTAAGTCTTGAGGCAAAGACTTCCGTGAAACCTGCCGGCATATGCTGCACTATAAGCAGGGCGGCGGGAAAATCTCCGGGGATCTTTGGTAAAAAATACGTCAGGGCATTTGGTCCACCGGTGGATATTCCTATGGCGACAACAGCCGCCGGGCGTCGCATTTTTAATAGCGGCGCTTTAGCCAGCAGTTTTTTTTGAAGCTCCTCAAACTCCTTTTCGGGTTTGGGTATGGGTCTGACCGGTACGAGCTTTAAAGGGGTCGTACCGTATACACTCCTGACTTTTTGTATGAGTTCCTGTGCAATGTCCTGGATGTTAACCGATATTGCCGCCCGGGGCTTGCTAACAACCTCCATTGCTCCTTTTTCAAGGGCTTTCATGGTAATTGCCGCGCCCCTGGTTGTTAAAGAGCTTACGATTACGACCGGCATGTTATGTTCCTGAACAAGATGGTCGAGTGTCGTTAGGCCGTCCATCCTTGGCATATCCATGTCCAGGGTGACGACATCGGGTTTGAATTTCTCTGTTTTTCTCAGGGCAAAAATGCCGTCTACCGCCGTTGCCACGACCTCTATTTCCGGGGCTTTTTCGAGCATGAGCGGTATCAACTTCCTCATAAGCGCTGAGTCGTCTACCACAAGCACTCGAATTTTTTTAAACTTTTTCCGCTTTTTTGTATTCATTTAGCTGTGACCTGTGAGTTATTTCCTCCTGTTTTGTCACTGCTTACCGCCTTGCTGAACATTGAGGCTACATTCAGTATCATAACGATTGTTCCATCGCCAAGTATAGAGGCGCCGCCGACGATATCCGTGTTGATCCATTCTCCTGCAACGGTCTTTACTACGAGTTCCTCTTCTCCGACCAGGTTGTCTACAACCAGCCCAAGCTCAATGTCTCCGTGGTTAAATACCACTACGAACAGTTTGTCGTCTGTTACTTTGCGCACCACTTTTGTGCCAACAAGCTCGTCCAGGGTAAGAAGCGACAGTACTTTCTCTCTGTACCGCATAACTTCTTTTCCCGCCACAAGATCAAGGTCTTTCTTGAACACTCTCAATATTTCTGTAATTGAGCCAAGCGGCAGTGCGTATAGTTTGTCGCCGATGTTGAATAAAATAGCCCTTATGATTGCAAGCGTTAGCGGAAAGCGCAGGGTAAACTTCGTTCCTTCGCCAAGCACGCTTTTTACCTTGATAGATCCCCTCATGGTATCGACGACGCTCTTGACGATATCCATGCCTATGCCCCTGCCCGAGACGTCGCTCACGGTTTTTGCCGTTGAAAAGCCGGGCGAGAATATCAGGTTAGTCGCTTCTTTCTCGTCCATCCTGGCTGCTTCGTCTTTGGTTATGACGCCTTTTTCAATGGCCTTTTGTTTTAGTTTTTCCGTGTCTATGCCGCGTCCGTCGTCTTCGACTTCTATAATAATATCGTTGCCCTGATGGTATGCCTCAATTTTGATAGTTGCTTCCGGGGTTTTGTCAGCGGCAAGACGCTCTTCCTTGAACTCTATACCGTGGTCCACGGCGTTTCTTATCAGGTGCAGGAGCGGTTCCCCTACGGTATCGACAAGAGCTTTGTCAACTTCCGTGGTTTCACCGACTATGTCAAGATGGATGCTCTTGTCGCTTGCCCGGCTAAGGTCCCTGACCATGCGCGGAAACTTCTTGAATACGCGCCCTATCGGGACCATCCTTATGGACATGACGCTTCTCTGTAAATCGGAGAGGCTGCGCTCTATAAAAGAGTTTGCAAAAACAAAGTTGCTTACGAGTTCGTCGCCTGGGTGTGATTGCTCGAACTTGCTTACGAGCTGCCCTATCATGGAGCGTCCCATTACGAGCTCTCCTACGAGGTCCATCATCTGATCTATCCTGTCCGAATTGACTCTGATTGTTTGAACCGTTTCCGATACGGTGGCGGCGGCCTGGGTTGGTGCGGCTTCTGCCTGCGGCTGGGCCGTTTGCCCAGTGTCCTGGGCGGGTTGGTCCGGGGTGAACTGGTCCGGGTCAAACTGCTCCCGGGCGGGCGCCGCTTGTTGTTCGAGTTGAAAATCTTCTACCTCGATTTTATTTATAACGGTAGGGATCATGTAAAGTTCTTTAAGGTCTTTCGGATTGTTTGTGCTTGCAAGGACCGCTTTTATATACGTTGCGTTTTCAAGTTCAGGACTTTCCGCGTCAGGCGTCATCTTTATAACTTCACCGCCCTTTGGAAGGTGTTGGGCAAGCATGAGCGTGCCGGCTGATTTCATAAGGCAATCGGGTGAGAAGTAAAACTTCATTTTGTAGAGAAACTTTCCATCCTCAAGACTGTTGCTTGCAAGTAGTTGCTCGTACTCCGACAGATCTATTGTCGCCTCGTTCTCTTCGATGGTCTGCTTTATAAAGTTGTCTATGGACTCGTATAACTCGGGAGATCCGCCGTATTCCCGGCCCTCCTGATGCGTTGTGATTGCTTTTGACACTTCGTCCACTACGTTAAAGATAAGTTCTGAGAGAGAGTCGTTTACGGGTTTTGCGCTGCCATCTTCCATGGCCGCCATCAAATCTTCCATCTTGTGGACGATCTTCGAGACTTCTTTAAGTCCAATAGAGGCCGAATCCCCCTTGAGAGTATGGAAAACGCGTTTAATGGTTTTAAGCCTGCCCTTTCTGTCTTCCTCTAATGTGGCGGACTCAAGCCCCAGTGTTTCCTGATTAAGGGAGTCAAGCATCTCAATGGCCTGCTGATAAAACATCTGTTTCAGCTGTTCCATCTCTTCTTCGCTAAGCATCATAGTGTCGAAGTCTTGCATGTTGTTAACCTCTGTAAGCCCCTTTTATTTCGTTTAGGAGCTGGTTGACCGAAAATGGCTTGATAAGACATTTTACCGCTCCGGCCCGTATTGATTGGGCCATCTCGCCGCTCCCGGCGACCCCGGAGAAAACTATTATTGTTATTTCCGGTTTTAGCTTTTTAAGTATCCTGGTTACGTTGATGCCGTCAAGGTTTGGCATCTTGATGTCAAGAAGAGCTATGTGGTATTCCTTTTCAATAGCTTTCAGGACTGCCTCCACCCCGTCTTCTGCAACGTCAACCTTGTATCCGGCGGCTTCAAGCTCGTAACCTAAAATTCGAGCCAGATTCCTTTCATCTTCAGCAAGTAGTATTCTGATCATGGTAGTGTCTCCTGTTCCTTATACTCCTATTACCCACTTTATTTGTGTTATGAGCCATGTGGGACTAAAGGGTTTTGGTACGAACATTACGGCTCCGGCGTTTATAATTTCTTTGAATGTGTCTTGTCTGATAGAGCCTGAGTAGCTGATAATCGGCATACTTTTGTTCAGTTTTTTTAAAATTCTAATCGCGTTCAGGCCGTCCAGGTTCGGCATCTTAACGTCTAGAAGGACTATGTCATAGGTGTTCTCACTTGCCTTTAAAACTGCCTCGACCCCATCGCTGACTTGATCCACGGCGTAGCCTGCAGCCTCAAGCTCTATAGCCAGCAATTTTGATAATTGATACTCATCATCCGCAAGTAAAATCCTTTTCATGCCCTCAACCCCTGCTTGTGTTCATTCTTTTTTTCTGTAGGCCGTACCCTTGTTTTTGTGAATAAATATGAAGTCGTCGTTTGTGCCCTGTAGTGTTTCGGCATGTCCGAGCAGCAAATACCCCAAAGGGATAAGTCCTTTGTAAAACCTTTCTATAACACTTGCCTGTGTTTTTTCATCAAAATAGATAAGCACGTTTCTGCAAAATATAAAATCAAAATTTTTGTACGTACTCATTTCATGCATAAGGTTGTGAAAGTCAAATACTACAATGCTTTTTAATTCGTCATTAATCTGATAGCCTTCTTCGGTCTTTTTAAAGAATCTTCTCCGGTTGTCGTCGTCTAACCCTCTGAGCCTGTGTTCTTCGTAAAGGCCCTTTTGCGCCGTCTCCAGCACGGTTAGACTTAAGTCTGAGGCCAGTATGGTTATCTTCCATTTTGCAAAGTCAAGTATCCTGCTTTTAAGTATCATCGCAATGGTGTAGGGCTCTTGCCCTGTTGAGCAGGCAGCGCTCCATATCTTGAGGCTCAGGTCGCCTTGTTTTCTTTTTTTGGCGATTATTTCGGGCAGCAGAGTGTCTGCGAAAAGATCCATCTGCGGCTTGTTGCGAAAGAAAGAAGTCTCGTTAATAGTGAGAGCGTCGAGATACGTGATTAGCTCCTTCTGACCCGTTTCCTCGTTGGTCAGAAGCTTATAGTACCTGTAACAGCTGGTTATCTCAAGCGCTCTCATGCGCTGTGAAGTCCTGTTCTTGACGAATTCTTTTTTTTCCTGTTTAAACCAGATGCCGCATTCTTCGTATACAAGGTTTCTCAGTAAGTGGTACTCGTCATCTGACATTTTGAGTTGAGAAAAACCGGTGAATAATTCCATCTTGAATAAACCTCTTTTGCTTTTGAGTAGTATGTTTTGTATGTCCCGCACCCTGGTGTAGAAATCAAAGGAAAGCAGGTCTCAGCAGGGTTTTTTGTTGCCGTAGTGCAGGACATTATTTCAAGAGGACTTTTTTCGCAATCAAACTTTAAGTTAGAACCGGACTCTCTGTCCAGGGTGTGCGCTTAAGCTCATAGCCTGGTCCTGGCCGGGCCCTGAGGAGTCGGTTTTTTTAAGAAGCAAGGGGGTGAAAAAAAGGGGGGGATAGATTGTGTTAAAGTCCCCGTGTGTTGTCTTCTCCCCTTTGCTCGTTAATGTTTTCCACCGGTAACGTCTTCACCGGTTCCCCGTTTTAAGCAGATGGAGTTCCGGTCTCGCTAATCACGGCTGTTTCTTCCGGTGCGACTTTGTGTCCGATGGCCTCGACCTTTTTCATGTCCTCGGCAGATAGAAGCCTTGGCAGGTCTATTAAGACTATCAGCTTGTCGTCAAGTTTTCCAACGCCGGTTACGTACTCGGCCCCGATGGATGTAACAAGCTCCGGGGGCGGCTCTACGCAGTCTTCGTTGATCTTGAGTATCTCGGAAGCCGCGTCCACGATGAGACCGACCGTTTTGCCGCCTTTCATCTCTAAAATGAGAACGCGGTTTTCTCTCACCCGTTCGATCTCTATGGCCCCGAGGCGTTTCCTCATATCAACGACAGGAACTATCTTGCCCCTTAAGTTGATAACACCCTCAACGAACTCGGGTGTGTCCGGCACAGCCGTTATCTCCGGCACCCTGACTATTTCTCTTACCTTCTCAATGGGGACGCCGAAAAATTCATCCTCTACTTTAAATCCGACAAGTTGTAATATTTTAGACATTTTCTTTACCCCTCATTGTTTTAGGATTAAAGAACCTTTTTTGTTGAAACGACATCTATTAACGCTTTACATCTTTAGGTTCAAGGCAGTGCTAATTGTACCACAATTTCACAAGGATTCAAAGCCATGATGGCACTTTTAGACAGTTTCTTCCCCTTTATTCGTGTTAAAATGCGCTATAGGGCAAAAGTTCCGCTCCAAAGCGCTTATTATAGTGATTGCGCGGATAAAGCGTCGGCAATTATACTTATTTTTCCGGTAACATTGTGTCGTATTATTGTCATGTTATAATTGCCGCGCTTACGCTAATTGCGGGGCCGCGTGTTAGTGTGTCTGTAATACACACCTTAACCCTTTTGTCACCATCACCAGCATTGAAGTGTCTGGAGACGTTAGTTATCACCTTGAGTGTCGTCCCTATCCAGGTTGAACTTTGAGGTTGCTTCATTAAGTGACTCGGCTTGCCTCGACATCTCTTCGGCGGAAGAGGCCAGCTCTACAGAGCTTGCCGCACTTTGCTGCACCATGTCTCTGAGTTTTTCTATGCCTCGCACCACTTGTTCGGCGCCTGAGGATTGCTCTGCGGCTGAAGCGCTTATCTCCTGCGTTATCTCGGAAAGTTTGTTGACTGCCTTGGATATCTGCTCGCACCCGCTGGCCTGTTCGCTGGTGGCGGCTCCGATTTCCTGAGAATACTGCGTGACTTCAGCGACCGATTCGTCTATTTTCCTGAGTGAATTAACGACCTCTTCTGACAGTTCAAGCGCTTTATCTACAACCTCAACGTTCTTTTCAACATCCTGTACGGCTCCTGCTGCTTCTTTCTGTATGCCGTAGATTAATTCCGATATTTCACTGGTGCTCTTTGCAGAGCGTTCGGCAAGTTTTCTGACCTCGTCGGCAACGACTGCAAAGCCCATGCCGTGCTCTCCGGCCCTGGCAGCCTCGATTGCCGCGTTAAGAGCCAAAAGGTTTGTTTGCTCTGCTATGTCGTCAATGACCTCGATTATTTTTCCGATGTCTTCCGTCCTGCTGCCGAGAAGCCTGATTGTGTCGGCAGAGGCGTTCATTACCGATGTTATGTTCCTTACCCCCTCGCTTGAGCGATCAACCGACTCTTTACCGGTATTGACCACATCTGCGCTCTGGCTTGCAAGTGCCACCAATTTTTTGGAGTTGTCGGCAACTCTCTGTATGGTGGATACAAGTTCTTCTATGGAAGTGGAGGTCTGGGTAACGCTTGAGGCCTGGCTCTCTATGTTGGAGCCAACGTTCTGTATGTTAGCGCTCATCTCATGCATGGTGGAGGTGATCTGCTCAACCGCCGTTGCCGCGCTCTCGGAGTTGCGGCTTGACTGTTCGCTTGTGGCTGCGACCTCGCTTGAGGCGCTTGACATCTGTTCCGACCCGCTCCTTACGTTCCCTACTATTGTGCGAAGTCCGGTGATCATTTTCTTGAACGCAGCGCCTAAAACGTCTTCATCGGATTTGGGTTCAACGGTGGCTCTAAGGTCGCCGTCTGCAAGGGCCTCGGCGGTATGGGCCATTCCCTTCAGGTAGGTTGTCATGTTCATGAAGGCATTTCCAAGGGTATCTTTTTCAGATTTTGGTTTTATGTCTGCGTTGAGGTTGCCCTGCTCAATGGCCGTTGCCGCATTCGCCATCTCTTTCATGTATGAGATCATCTCTTTAAAGGCCTTGGCAAGTACTCCTACTTCGTCTTTGGAGCTGATTTCCATGGAAACGTTAAGGTCTCCTGTAGCAAGTTTTTGCGAGACGTCGGCCATCTGGTTAAGTGGGCGCGTTATGCTGCGCATCACGATTATGGCGAGGACAATGGCAATAACCACAATGATAACCGTTAGAACGATAAAGAACTGTAGCTGACGGCTTGCCGCGGACTTGAACCCGGCAGCTTCTTCGTTCAGGTCAGAGGCAAGCTTGTTATCGATAGTTTTCATTAGATTAATCTTGCCTGTGATGGTTTCGAACCAGTGCTGGGCGTCAATGCCGAAGTTGCCGGTAGCGGATTTTGTCAGTGCTACGCCCCTTATCCTTTCGACTTCGTCAATGAATTGCCCTGTCATAATGGATTTATAGTGGCCGATTCCTTTTTCATCGGCAAGGTTGAGAAATACCTTCTGAAAAGTGTTTTGTTCGTTTACGAGGGTATTGAATTTTTTAAGCATGCCTTTGTCGAAGTTGTCCCTTTCAAAGGTGTTGCTCATAACCGCCCTTTCAATACCTGCTCTTTCTTTAGCGTAAAGAAAGTTCACGTAGGCGCCTGTCATGGTGGATATCTCAACGTTATTGCCTATCTTGGACATGTGGGCGATAGTGTCAAGGAAATCCCCGTTCATCTTCGTGTAGTAGCCGATTGCCTGGCCTGTTGAAATGTTCATGGAGGTCACGCCATCCCTTGTGCCTTTAAGCTGGGTGATATGGCTTGTGGCGGAATCAAGTTTCCTTTTGAAGTCACCGCCGAACTTTACCGAGTTAAATGTGTCGGTAAAGGCCTGAAGCTCTTTTACTTTATCGTCCGTCGCTCCTCTTTGCTGCGAAAGCTCTGCTCCGTACTTCTCTCCCTTGCTTCCAAGAAAAAGCGCTGTCCTCCCCCTCTCTTTCTGGGTCTCATGGACCATAGCGCTGATCTTCACGGCGAGATTTGACAACTGCTGCACGTCGTCCATGCCGCTTGCCACGTTCGATTTCTCAAGTATTCCGCTTATAGAGAAGTACAAGAGACCTATAACCGGTAAAATGAGCATGAAAATTAATTTAGTCCTCATTTTCAGGTTGTTTATGAAGCCCATGATATCGTCCTCATTGTAGTATGTGAATCTTTTTTATTTTTTTCAGTTTTTTAGTTATGGCGAAGTCCTTAAGGGTGAGCTTGTAAACAATCTTACCGGTCCCGGACTTTGCGTGTTTTTTATTTTTTCTCTTTAGTATAAGAACTCAGTATGCTCCATACGTTTAAAATATCATCCGGTTTCTGAAGAAAAAAGTCCGCCCCCTGGTTCAGGGCTTTTTCCCTTGTTTCCGGATTCAAGTCTCCTGTCATAACGCCAACGCATATGTTCGGATTTATTTCCTTTGCCATGGGTATTGCCGAAAGCCCGTCCATTCCTGGCAGGTGTATGTCGAAAATAGCTATGTCAAAATCTTCATTCATCATGTGTCTTAATCCTTCGCCAATATTTGTATGCGTTGTTGTCTGGCTGCCGTTTTTCCTGAGAATTGTGCTTATGAGTTCACTCATGTACTTGTCGTCATCTATGATTATAAATCTCATGTTAGCCTGCCGTGTTTTGAAATTCATAACAATTGTTACTGATGTTACTGGGTTATATATATGCAACAGCCGTGCCAAGATGCTAACTGCTTGATTTTATGGGTAAAAGGGAAGAGTTGAGGATTAACATAAAACAAGCAAGGGCGTTTTGCCCGATATGTTCGGGTAAAATGCCCTGCCAGTGGTTACTATTTGCATAGCTTTGATAGTTTAATTAATTGAATTTAAACGAAAGGAGGAGAAAAGTGTCGAAATACAACAGGACATTTTGCCATGTTGTATGGGCAAAATGTCCTGTTGTGAAGATTTGCTACAAATTTTATGCAGATCTTGTATTGATACCAGAATTCGTTAAGCGGTTAAGCTACGGTTCTCTTACGTGTATTTAAGACAAGTTACTTGTCGATTCATTTGAATCGTCTACAATAATAAACATTGTTGTGGATTTGTTAAGCGATTCTGCCTGTCGTGCCATCTCCTCGCTTGAGGCGGCAAGCTCTGCCCCGCTTGAAGCGCTTTGCTGTACAAGGTCACGGAGCTTTTCAATGCTCCTGACGACCTCTTCAGCTCCGGAGCTTTGCTCAACAATTGAGGAATTGATTTCCATGGTGACTTCGTTCAGTTTCGTGATGGCATTTGATATCTCCTCACACCCGTTTGCCTGTTCGCTGGTAGAGGCCCCTATTTCCTGAGAATACTTTGTAACCTCGGAGACGGAGTCGTCGATCTTTTTAAGCGCAGCCACGACCTGGTCTGAGA
>CBDUXY010000030.1:0-20159 GCA_965371305.1 uncultured bacterium | reverse complement strand
TGTTTTTTGCTTTTTATTTTTTTATTGATTCATTAATTTTCAGATAAAATACGCGTAATTACGCAAGCATAAACCCTTTTATATATCCCATACTTAACGACGCGCGTCAATAGTTTTGAAGGACTATCACTGTTAAACCTTATACGCTTTACCATCATACTGAAAAAAAGGGCTGGAATGTTTAAATTCCAGCCCTTAATTCAGATAAGAGCGTTAATAAGAGAATCGAGGTATGTAACAATGCGGTATTTCAAGTGTCAATGCTTCCACGCAAAATCTGATCTTATATTCCACCTCAAGCACAACACCACTGCCCCGTCAAGGAGAACAAACATAACTGCTCTTAAGCGTTTGCGACATGAACCTTACTTCTGCTGTCCCTGTCGAGGTACAACTCGCTTTCATCTTCTTCACCGCACACACGCTTATACTCATCAAACACCTGATCTTCAAACATCTGCCTGGTCTCCTTGTCAAGCGGATGCACCATGTCTCTGTACTTTCCGTCTTTCATTTTCTTTGCCGGCATAGCGATGAAATAGCCGTTCTTACCTTTTATAACCTTCATATCCCTGACAACGAAACAATCGTCAAGTTTGATAGTTACAAAAGCCTTCAACCTCTCATCATTCTCAACAGGTAAAACCTTAACCTCTGTTATCTGCATAACCTACCTCCGTTGTTTGTAAGGTTGATTTAAGTTTATAAATATTGCCCCTATTTTAATTAGAGCACAACTTTCTAATATTGCAATATCCATACCACCAAAATAATAGAAAAAATTCAATAAAACCAATGGCTTGAAATGTAACTTTTGTCACAAAATACAAATAGTAAGTATTTTACCACATAAATGCACAATAAAATGTGCACAAAGAAGACGGATATAACTAAACACTTTGTATGTATATAACACAAAAAAATGACTGCTCCAGATAATTTTTTATTGATTAACTTCTGAAAATTATTGACACGACTTTTAAATCAACAACCGGGTAGTTCGGGTAGTTAATGTATCAAAACGGCTCTTGTCCGTCTGGAATTTATTGACATTACAAGGAGTCTGGATTATTCTAATCAAGATGAAAAAACCTCTTACATATAAAAGCTCGGGCGTGAACATAGACGAAGGTGACGCATTTGTTCGTCTGATCAAACCTCTTGCCAAAAGTACAAACAGAAACGGGGTAATGGGTTCAATTGGCGGGTTCGGAGCGTTATTTTCAGGCAATTTTAAGGGCATGAAAGAACCCGTGCTTGTTTCAGGAACCGACGGGGTGGGCACAAAATTAAAGATCGCCTTTGACACGGGACGAAGCGACACAATTGGAATCGACCTTGTCGCAATGTGTGTTAACGACCTTGTTACAAGCGGCGCAGAACCTCTTTTTTTCCTTGATTACCTCTCAACAGGCGCTCTTGACGCCAGGCGTGCCGCAGACGTTATAAAGGGCATAGCAAAAGGCTGTAAAGACGCCGGATGCGCCCTCATAGGCGGAGAAACCGCCGAGATGCCGGGGCTTTACAAAAAAGGGGAATACGACCTTGCCGGATTTGCCGTAGGGGTAGTCGATAAACACAAAATAATCGACGGAAGCACTGTAACGCCCGGAGATACCATACTGGCCCTGCCCTCAAGCGGGCTGCACAGCAACGGGTACTCACTTGTTAGAAAGCTTTTTTTTGAAAGACTTAAAATGAAGCCCGGAGACCGGGTGAAAGGCCTTAAAACAACACTTGGTACGGAGCTGCTCAGACCAACACGTATATACGTTAAATCACTGCTTGAGCTAACGCGCAGGCACAGGATAAAGGCCATGGCTCACATAACAGGCGGCGGGCTTTTAGAGAACATTCCAAGGGTGCTGCCACGCGGTACAAAAGCGGTTATAAATAGAAATAGCTGGAAGATGCCTGCTATATTCAGAAAAATTCAGGAGCTTGGCAACGTTGAGGAGGCGGAGATGCTTCGCACCTTTAACTGCGGCGTGGGTATGGCGCTGGTTGTTAGTAAAAGAAGTACCAAGTCCATCATGTCAAAACTAAAAAATCTTGGAGAAAAACCGGTTGTTATCGGGCAGATCGAAAAGACAGAAAATGATGCAAAAACTTATGTTGAGTTTGTAGGGTAAGTACCACACGTCCCTGACGCCTGCACACGACGAATAATGCAATAACCATTAATTCCGTAATTCAATCCTACAAAAAGCCTATTTATGAATCTGATCTGCCGACCGCAGGTGTTTGCACACTCCACATGGTGAGATATTTTTTTTGTTTTTATAGATCCGAAACCCAAAAGCTAATTATTGAATTTGCCGACCGCAGGTCCAAATAAATGCTTTTATAATTCAGTCGTTATGTTACTCTTTTGTTATGCTACCATAAAAAGGCCATGGATCACCTCAACCTGACGCAAATGCTTGAACCATATACGGCGCTTGAGCCATGACACCTGAATTATGACAAACGACACCTTACAAAACAAAAAAAACGTTCTGATAATCTGCCTTGTTATTGCCGCCGTAACCGCGCTTGTATATGCAAGGGTGCTTGGTAACGGCTTTGTGCACTACGACGACCATCTGCTTATTATTAACAACATAAACGTTCATGGTCTGAGCTTTGAAAACATCTCGTGGGCCTTTACAGAGCAGTTCAGGGGAAACTGGCACCCACTCACCTGGCTCTCGCTTATGCTCGATTATGAGCTTTTCGGCCCCGGCCCTATGGGTTATCACCTTACAAATTCTCTTTTCCATATCGTAAACTCTCTCCTGCTCTTTCTTGTATTCAGGAAAATGACAGGGGATATGTGGAAGAGCGCTTTTGTCGCTGCCCTATTCGCCCTTCACCCCATGCATGTCGAAAGTGTTGCCTGGGCGTCGGAGCGAAAGGACGTGCTTTCGACGTTTTTCTGGATTCTCACCATCTCAGTTTACGTAAGATACACGGAGAAAGAGAACAAACAGCGTTACATTCTATTTTTCGCACTCTTCATCCTTGGACTCATGAGCAAGGCCATGCTCGTAACCCTGCCCTTCACCCTGCTTCTGCTCGACCTGTGGCCGCTTGGCAGATTGAGTCGAGACAAACCTCTTGCTCCCGTTATAATTGAAAAATTTCCTCTTTTTGCCCTGACACTTGTCTCAAGTGTCGTCACCTTCATGACCCAGCAAAGCTCGGGCGCCGTTGCGGACATCACTAACGTCACCCATGGAATGCGGGCTGCAAACTCCGTGGTATCATACGCAACTTACCTCTTCAAGACCGTATGGCCCTCCGGGCTTGCTATCTTCTACCCCTTCCCGATAAACAATATTCAATCCTGGAGGATAGCAGGCGCAACCCTGTTAATTGTTATTATCTCGGCATTTACCTTTAAATATATTAAAAAAGCGCCCTTTCTCTTTACCGGCTGGTTCTGGTTTTTAGGAGTCCTTGTGCCTGTTATCGGCATAATACAGGTCGGTAACCAGACAAGGGCTGACAGGTACATGTACGTGCCCATGATCGGGCTTTCCATTATAGCGGTGTGGGGGGCGTCAGGACTTGCTGATAAATACACCCTCCGGCGACCTGAAAAGAGACAACAACTTAATAAAATAATGGCTGCGGCAGCCGTGGCCGTCCTTACGGTATTTGCTTTAATCTCATTCGTGCAGATCGGACATTGGAAGTCCACCATAACCATGTTCAAACATACTCTTGCCGTAACAAAAAACAACGCCCATGCCCACAGTAACCTTGGAGTTGCTTACGGGAAAATCGGGGAGTACGAAAAAGCAAAAGAAAACTTTATAAAGGCAATCGCCATAGCTCCAAAAAATCATGAATCTCACTACAACCTTGGCCTTGCGAACTTCAACCTTGGCAACCCGGGTGAAGCTATTAAAAATAATAAAGATGCGCTAAAAATTAAACCCAACTACACAGACGCCCACCTTAACCTGGGTCTCATATACGGGGATATGGGAGAATACGACAAGGCCATAGCCCGCTTTATGCAGGTTACGTCCATAGACCCGCTAAATGCAAAAGCCTACTTTGACCTGGGCCTTGCTTACGAACACAAGGGCATGGAGGAGGAGGCCGTGAAATATTATCTCAGGGCCCTTAACGCGGACCCGAAAATGGAAAAGGCAAAAGAGCGCTTAAAGAAATTTGATACTGGGTCTTGATAAGTTCCCGGACTTCAAAGTACCGTAAACGCAGCCAGGAAGTGCAAAGAGAAATCAACCTCTTAAGACATTTAAAAAAAACCTTTTTTTTCTAAAGCACTCACAAAAGAGCGGCAATGTTAATCGTAAAAACCATGACACCAACTACGAAGTAATACAGGATAACTACTCAATTTCACTTAACTTTCATCTATGGCAAATAGGAACATAAAATTATACGTAACCCTGGCCCTGGTACTCGTTACAGCCCTGGTCTATGCCCGCACACTCGGTCACGGCTTTATAAACTTTGACGACATGGTGCTGGTCAGGGACAACTACAACCTGCGCGGCCTTGATTTTAAGCATATCAAATGGGCCTTTACAAAGGCCTTCGAAGGCAACTACCACCCCATTACCTGGTTGACCTTTATGCTCGACCATGAGCTTTGGGGAGCCTGGCCCGGCGGTTACCACATAACAAACCTTCTCCTTCACCTTGCAACCACTGCCACCATTTTTCTGCTCTTTTGCCGCATGACCGGAAAGCTCTGGCAAAGCGCTTTTGTAGCGGCAATCTTCGCCCTGCACCCGCTCCACATAGAGAGTGTCGCATGGGTGTCAGAACGCAAAGACGTTTTATCCGCCCTTTTCATGGTGCTGACCATATGGGCCTACGTGAGATATACGGAGAGAAAAACCACCACCCGCTACACGTGCGTTATGGTGTTTTTCATACTCGGCCTGCTTAGCAAGTCAATGCTCGTAACCCTGCCTTTCGTACTTCTTTTGCTTGATGTGTGGCCGCTTGGGCGAATCGATTTTGAAAAAAACATATACGCCCGGCATATCTGGATGCCGGTAATTGAGAAAATCCCGCTTTTTGTGCTTTCAGCCGTTGCAAGCGCGGTAACTTTCCTGGCCCAGCAAAGCGCCGGGGCCGTAGCAGGCACGCAGCAGATAACTCTCGCTCCCCGTCTTGCAAACGCCGTAAACTCTTACGCCGCCTATATAGGGAAGACCGTCTATCCAACAGGTCTTTCATTTTTCTACCCCCATTCAGGCTCAAGTGTCGCTCTGTGGAACGTTGCCGGTGCAGGATTTTTTTTAATTCTTATAACAGTGATCGTACTATCGAAAATCCAAAAAAGACCTTACCTGTTTACCGGATGGTTCTGGTACCTTGGCACGCTTGTGCCGGTCATTGGTATTGTCCAGGTCGGGAGCCAGGGCATGGCCGACCGGTACATGTATATACCCATGACAGGATTATCTATAATAGCCGCGTGGGGCGCAGCCGACCTGTTGCTTTCAGGGAAAGAGACGGGCTACGCATGGAAGATACGCGCCTTGAGTGCCGCAGGCCTGACCGTAATAATAATGCTCGGCGCGGCCACTTATCATCAGCTTGCGTATTGGAAAACGAGCGAGACCCTCTTCACTCGCGCCCTTGAAGTAAGTGAAAACAACTACATGGCGCACCACAGGCTCTCCTTAGCACTTGCGGAAAAAGGAGACCTGAATCAGGCGGTTACGCATAACCTTTTAGCCCTTATGATAAAACCCGGGCAAAAGGGTGTATACGACGTCTTAAAGTTTCAACTGGCTGAACTTGAGTTCTATCCCGGCGAGGCTGAGGTTGCGGCAAAGATGCACTATAGAGTCGCAGAATTACTCAAGAAAAATTCAAAAGTCCCGTCTGCGTATGAAAAAGCCCTGTACCACTATAGCGAAGCCGCCCGCATTAAACCTGATTTCTTTCGAGCACACATGAACGCAGGCACACTTTACGGCAAAAAAGGCATGTATTATGAAGCCGTCGATTCATATACAAAAGCATCCAAACTTTCTCCCAAAAACCCCCTGCCATGGTTTAACCTTGCCCTTGCTTACGAACTGATGGCCGAATATGAAAAGGCAGCCATAAATTACAGACGCGCCATAGAACTAAAACCCGACTACAAAAAAGCAATAGACAGGCTAAATGCAATCAACATCGTTATAAACAATCTGAAAAAGAAAAACCAGGCTACTACCAATGCTGCCGCCGGTACTACAAAAAAACAAACTAAGGGGAAATAGCTATTTTTTACGATAAACACTCATGTTATAGTACTTAATAACATGAAATCACCAATATTATAAAGACCTTATAAATACGGACAAATAACGAAAAAATGACGATCGCCCGAAAGAAAACCCTGATCTGCCTGTTTCTTGTTGCAGCCACAGCCGTCGTATACGTCCAGACCCTGTGGTTCGACTTCATAAGCCTTGACGATTACCACTACGTGACTCAAAACCTGCTTGTTCAATCCGGGCTTGGCGCGGACTCTGTCGCCCGTACCTTCACCTCCTCCTACATGAGCAACTGGCACCCCCTCACCTGGATGTCACTTATGCTCGACTATGAGATATTCGGTCTCAACCCTGGCGGTTATCACTTGACCAATACGCTCTTTCACATGGCGAATTCGGTTTTGCTTTTCATTGTGTTTAACCGAATGACCAGGGCTTTATGGCCAAGCGCCTTTATTGCCGCCGTGTTCGCCCTGCACCCGCTTCACGTTGAAAGTGTTGCCTGGATAGCCGAGCGCAAAGACGTTTTATCTACTTTCTTCTGGATACTTACCATGTGGGCCTACGCGGTTTATGCCGAAAAGCCGTCTGTAAAACGCTACGCCCCTGTAATGGTTCTTTTGTGGCTTGGCCTGATGAGCAAAGCCATGCTCGTCACCTTGCCCTGCGTACTCCTGCTAATGGACCTGTGGCCGCTTGGGCGCATAAAAAACCTTGATTCCATAAAGCGTCCCGGCGGGCTTAAAATTCTAAGGAACCTGGTCATTGAGAAAATCCCGCTTTTCGTTCTCATAATAATCTCAAGCTATGTGACCTTTATTGCACAACAAAAAGGAGGGGCAACAACAAGCCTGGACCTGCTCCCCGTGTGGGCGCGGCTCTCTAACGCCTTTACCGCCTACATGCTTTATATCTGGAAGACCCTGTATCCTACAGGTCTTGCGATTTTTTACCCGTATTCCGAGGACACGCTGATTATCTGGAGAGCGGTAGCAGGCGTCTTGATCGTGCTTATTACAAGCATTGCGGTGGTGTGGCAATTAAGGCGGCGCCCTTACCTGAGTGTCGGGTGGTTCTGGTTTGTCGGCACGCTTGTGCCGGTTATAGGCATAGTCCAGGTCGGGCTTCAGTCCATGGCGGACAGGTACATGTACGTGCCGATGATAGGGCTTACCATTATGGTCGCCTGGGGCGCAAGAGAGTTTTTTCATGCTTGTAACATAAACCACCGCACGGCAGCAGCCGTTGCAGGCATGATCGTAGCGGCCCTGATCGCCATGAGCTTCGTACAGACCTCTTACTGGAGATCTAATATAGCCCTTTACAGCCATGCTATTACAGTTACACAGGACAATTATTTTATCTATAAATCCCTTGGCGACGCTTTTGCCGACGAAGGGGATAACAAAAAGGCAATTGAAAACTACATGGAGGCCATCCGCATAACCCCGTATTTCGCCGGCTCTTACAGAGGGCTTGGCATGCTTCTTATGGAAGAGGGTAAACTTGACGAGGCGTCACACTACATTTCAAAGGCAGCCAATATGACGCCAGGCCATACCGACGCGCACCTCAGCATGGCCGTTTTACTCAGCGAACAGGGCCGGTACAAAGAGGCCGAAGAAAAGTTCAAACTAACCGTAGACCTTAACCCCTACGTACCCGACTTATACGTAGAACTTGGCATAACCCTTGCCGAGCAGGGCAAGTATGAAGAAGCAATCGCTCAGTACAAGAGAACACTCAGTCTTGCTCCTGACAACGCCGACGCCTACAACAACCTTGGAGTCGCCTATTACAGGCAAGGCCGCATAGACCTTGCAATAGAGAGCCTGAAAACAGCCATCAAACATAATGACGCGCTTAGTGACGCCCATTACAACCTTGGCATAGCTTACGGAGACAAGGGGGAGACCGCACTTGCCTATGAAGAGATGCAAAAAGCTATTACAATGAAAGAGTGAACTACCCCTGAGCCAGGTTGCGGGGCATTAAACCCGCCACGAGGGTAAAATAAAAAAAGGCAGTGAGAGATTTTTTTTGAAAAAATATTTGTTCTTACGCCTTTATTCAGATATATTCATAAAAGGAACTTTTAGATTCAGGCAACAGGCTGTTTTTTGAATTGAAAAAAGCCTGATAATCAGCGATTACATAATCAACCAAGCAGGAGTATTGCAAATTGCTTAACATCGCAGTCCTTGCCTCAGGCGGGGGCACCAATCTACAATCAATCATAGACGCAGTAGAGTCGGGAAAGCTTCGCGTAAAAATAAGCGTCGTAATAAGCGACAAAGCAGGCGCAGGCGCCCTTGAGCGGGCAGCAAGGCACGGTATTGCAACGTGCGTCATTACAAGAGCGCGCTTTCCGGACAGAGCCGAGTACGACAGGGAGTTGGTTAAAGAGCTAAAATCAAACGACGCAGGGCTGATAGTGCTGGCCGGTTTCATGAGGATACTTACGCCCGTTCTCATAAATGCATTTCCCATGCGCATCATCAATATTCACCCCTCGCTCCTGCCGTCTTTCCCCGGCCTTAACGTGCAGAAAAAAGCAATCGAGCACGGGGCGAGGTTTTCCGGCGCAACCGTGCATTTTGTCGACCAGGGCGTGGACACAGGGCCTGTTATTATTCAGGCAGTCGTCCCGATACTACCGGGAGACACCCCGGAAAGCCTTGCAGCGCGTATACTCAGGCAGGAACACAGAATTTATCCGGAAGCAATAGCGCTGTTTAGCGAAGGCAGGCTTGAAATAGACGGAAGACGGGTTATAATCAAACACGCATCACCCGCATTGGAAAACGATTTTCTTACAAACCCGGCAACAAGGGAGTTTAAAGATGCCGAGTGAGATGGAGAAAAAACCCGTAATCGTAAGCGCGTGCCTTCTTGGAATTAATAATAGATATGACGGTTCGAACGCTTTTAACAAATCACTTTTAAAGAGGCTCGAAGGCCATCCCTTAATCCCGGTGTGCCCGGAGACCCTTGGCGGACTTAAGACCCCGAGGTTGCCGGCCACTATAAGATCAAACGGAAACTCAGTGGGAACCAGTCATGCTCGTATAATTGACAGTCAGGGTACGGACGTTACGCATTTTTTTCTTTCCGGAGCAAAGAGAGTCATTGACGTAGCCCGGCGCTCAGGCGCGCACGACGCTTTTTTAAAGGAAAAAAGCCCGTCATGCGGAGTAAACCGGATAATCACCGGCGACGGGGAAGCTGTAAGGGGTATGGGTACTACGACAACGATGCTAAAAAACATGGGGCTTAAAGTGCACGGTGTTGATTGATTGGTCAATTGATTGACCAGGCAATTAATTGACCCGCCGCCGATAGAAGGTCGCCAACAAAGACTGTTCAATATTTGCAAAAAAAACCTTAACCGGATAACACCCATTAAAAAGAAGGAGGGGGGGTAACATGAAAATTAACTATGTAGGACATTCCTGTTTCATACTCCAGGACTCTCACGGAGCACAGATCATAATTGACCCGTTTATATCAGACAACCCAATGACGCAAATCAGGCCGGAAGATATAAAAGTCGACGCCGTGCTCCTCACGCACGGGCACGACGACCACGTTGGAGACGCGCTCGCCATTGCAAAGGCCAACAACGCGCCTGTGATAGCGCCGTTTGAGCTTGTAAACTATTGTGTGGAACGCGGCGTTAAAGGCCATCCAATGCACATTGGCGGCGCCCATGAGTTCCCGTTCGGTCAAGTCAAGCTGACAATCGCCTTTCACGGCTCTACCACCGACACCGGGGCCGTTGGAAACCCCTGCGGCCTGCTCATAACAATGGACGATAAAAAAATCTATCACGCCGGCGACACGGCTCTTTTCTCTGACATGGCCCTTTACGGCCCCGTGGACTGCGCCCTGCTCCCGATAGGAGACAATTTTACCATGGGCATTGAAGACGCCGCAAAAGCAGCAAGACTAATCCAGGCCAAGGTAGCCATTCCCATGCACTACAACACATGGGAGATAATAGCGCAGGACCCGGAAGAATTTAAAAAGGCACTGGCTGACAGCGGCACTGAGGTGAAGATACTGAATCCAGGCGAAAGTGCCGAGATTTAAAGAACGACATAAACTTTCACCCGCAGAGGATCAGATAAAGAAAAACCGCATGACTCAAAAAATAATACAGGTAGACGCATTCACAGACAAGCCGTTTTCAGGTAACCCGGCCTGCGTTTGCGTCTTAAAGAAAACCGCTTCAAAGCGCTGGATGCAGCAGATAGCCGCCGAGATGAACCTGTCGGAAACGGCCTTTTTATTTCCCGTTAAAGACGACGGTTTCAACCTGCGCTGGTTTACCCCGACAATAGAGGTTGACCTGTGCGGACACGGAACCCTTGCTGCGGCCCACGTGCTGTTTGAAGAGTCCTGCCTGAGTTCCGACGACGGCAATAAAGATGGCAACAAAGACACGGTAATTTTTTATACAAAAAGCGGACAACTTACCGCCACCAAAAGCCAGGGCTGGATTACCATGGATTTCCCATCTGCACCGGAGACAGAAACACCTCCCCCACCGGGCCTGCTTGAAGCCCTTGGCAGCGCCTCCTTCTTATATGCCGGAAAAAACCACCTTGACTACATTATTGAACTGAAAAACGAAGAGGAAGTACGCGCCTTGCGTCCGGATTTCACAAAGCTAAGAAAAGTATCTTTACAAACTTCTACAAGAGGGGTCATTGTCACCGCAAAAAGCAAACAAAAAAAATTCGATTTTGTTTCCAGGTTTTTCGCCCCTGCCGCAGGCATAAACGAAGACCCTGTCACAGGCTCTGCCCACTGCACGCTCGCCCCCTTCTGGAAACAACGGCTGGGTAAGTGCGAGATGACGGCTTATCAGGCCTCTGGTCGTGGCGGAATTGTCCGGGTAACAGTTAGTGGCAACAACCGCGTCCTGCTCTCAGGCAGGGCAGTAACTACCATGAAGGGGGAGCTTACCAGAGAAGCAATGGGCTGATATAGAGTTTTTTAAAGCCATGCACGGTGAATTGGTGATACGGGGTCAAGCCAGCAACGATTTATTTGCGTATTAAAAAAAACCAAGCTGAGGCGCAAGTCGTAAGGTTATCTGAAAAAATTGGTGATACGGGGGGGGGGCACGGTCTGTTTGCGCATCAGGACGGCCTCAGGCCGCTAATAGCCCACAAGGCCAAACGAATCCTCTATATTGAACTTCATGTAAAACCAGTAGTACTTAACGAACTCTGTCATGGTTATAAGCGAGGACCTGCCGCTATACCATTCGTCAACGCTGTAATTGGTGTTCTCCACCGGATAAAGAAACAAATCCACATCACCCGGAAGGACTGTGTCGAATATATATTCAGCTCTTTTTATGTGATAACTCGACGTAAGGAGTATTATCGAGCGGTATCTTCTTTGCTCGACGATGTCACTTACCTCGACGGCGTTTTGAATGGTACTCTTGGAATGTTTTTCAAGTACTATGCTGAGACGTTCAAGCTCGGTCAGGTCATCATTTGGGAATATGGAGTCAACGTTAGAGTTTGCGTTTACTCCGCTCAAAATGAGGACGCCGGAGCGGCCCTGTCTTAAGAGTTCAAGCCCGGCCTCAGTCCTTCCGTTACCACCGGTCAAAACCACTATAGCATCGGCGTAATCGTTGTCGGGTCCGTAAGACTTTAAATCCTCCACAAAGGATGAAAAAAGATATACAATTGTGGCGACAAAAAATATAACAAACAGTGCAAAAGAGCGTATGTTCAAGAATACCTTCCTTTAAAACTAAAAAACGGTAGTAAAACAGATGAGGCAGTATCATAATACAATAAAGTTTGCGTAAGCACAATAGTGTTTTTTTAAATTTACTTGCCCTGCCCTCCTTTTAAAGGCAAAAAAAGCTTGAAACAGGGTGGGCGCGTGTGTTATAAGTTTATATTACCCTGCAGCAAGAGGCCGGGTATCAAAAAAATATGTTTGTAACAAACTCGCCATCGGGTGAATCAATATAAAGTGCAACACAGGAGGAACTAACAAAATGGCAGCAAGATGCGACATATGCGGCAAGGGCCCGGCATTCGGCAACAACGTCAGCCACGCACATAATAAAACCAAGAGAAGGTGGAACCCCAATCTCCAGACCGTTACCGCAAGTAAAAACGGCAAGCCAGTAAAGCAAAGAGCCTGCACAAGGTGTATCCGCTCGGGCAAAGCTGCCTGAAGCCAGACTAAAGACCTCTAAGTGCTTTTTACCCCGACCTTTTTCTGATCACCCTTTATAATAATCCAAAGCCACAGGTTTAAGTTGCAAGGTGCTTGCACGGCGAATCATGCAACAGTCATTTGCTCCGTCCGACAAAAAAGCCTGTTTATGAATCTGCCCACCGCAGGTGCTGCCCACAGCAGGTGTGCTAAAGGCACGCAACCGCGTCTATTTCTACATCAACGTCTTTTGGAAGTTTACTCACCTCGACCGTGGCACGGGCAGGATACGGCTCATTAAAGAACTCACCGTAAACCCGGTTCATCTCGGAGAACGCGGCAAGATCGGTGAGATAGACCGTGGTCTTTACCACGTCGTCCATCTCCCTCCCTGCCCTGGCAAGAACTGCCTTTATATTCTCAAGCACCCGGCGCGTTTGCTCTGCAAGAGAGGCGGTCACGACCTCGCCGGTTTCAGGATTTATCGGGATTTGTCCTGAGACGTAAACAAGACCTCCTGCAATCACTGCCTGCGAATAAGGCCCGATGGCTCCTGGTGCGTCCTGTGTTTTCACGGCTTTTTTGGTCATTGTTTGTCTCCAATTTTTTCTAACCGGTTTTTTTAATTAATTGTCTTCCGGGCTTTTGACCCGCTCAACCTTTATGACCTGCTTTATTTTCTGCAGAGCCCTTATAATGCTCCTTAAGTGTTCGGCGTCCCTGACGCCAATTTCAAAAACACACACGCTCTTTTTATCCTGACGCGTCTTGATCTCAGCGCCTGAGATATTTGAGTCGCAGTCGTTTATTGCGCTACTAATGTCAACGAGCACGCCTTTTTCATCTTTGCACAAGACCTCGATGGTAATGTTTCTCACCCGTGAAGCGTTCTTGTCCCACTCAACATCGAGCTTTCTTTCACTTGAGATTCCAAGCAGGCTCGTACACATCCTTGCATGCACCATCACACCTTCACCTGAAGTCATTATACCCACTATTTCGTCCCCCGGCAGGGGTACGCAGCACTTTGCATACTTCACCATCGAATCGTCCTCAACGCCTTTGACCAGCACGCCAGGGCCTACCGGAAGAGCCGTTGACGAACTTCTGAAACGGTCCCAGACCTTTCGTAGCGCAGATACTTTATGCTCTTTAAGCATCATCTGCTGAGGTGTAAGCAGTTTTGAGAGTATTTTAGAGACCGAAATTGTTCCATAACCAACCGCACTCAACAAATTATCCACACTTGTAAGGGAAAACTCCTGTTTGCAGACCCTTTCGATCTCACCTGAGCTTAGAAGCTCCGCATAATCGATCTCATAACGCTTGAATTCCTTTTCCATTATTTCCCTGCCAAAGTCAATGCTTTTTTCCGTATCGTCGGAGCGCAGCCACTGCCTTATCCTTGCCTTTGCCCTGGACGTCACTACAAAATCAAGCCACTTGCGCTCCGGGGTATGGGACGGAGAGTTTATGATCTTCACCACGTCACCGTTCTTAAGCACCTGGCGCAGCGGAGCGATCCGGCCATTAACCCTCGCCCCTATGCAACCGTGCCCGACGTCCGTGTGAATGGCAAAGGCAAAATCGACCGGGCATGCGCCTTTTGGCAAAACTTTAATCTCGCCTTGCGGAGTGAATACAAAAACGTCCTCAGGAAACAGGTCAATTTTAACCGTATCCAGGAACTCATAGGAATCCGTAAGCTCCTTTTGCCACTCAAGCAGCTGCCTGACCCAGGCAAATTCATTTTCGTGCTTACCGGCGTTGCCCTCACCCTCCTTGTACTTCCAGTGAGAAGCTATACCGTACTCAGCCACCCTGTGCATCTGTTCCGACCTTATCTGCATCTCCATCATCTCACCGTCCGGGCCAACCACGACAGTGTGAAGCGACTGGTAAAAGTTTAGTTTTGGCAGCGCTATATAATCCTTAAACCTGCCCGGCACCGGTTTCCAGGCCGAGTGTATTATGCCAAGCGTTGTGTAGCACTCGCTCGCGTCCTTAAGCAGTACGCGAAAGGCCAGTATGTCGTGGATGTTTTCAAACTCAAGGTCCTGCTCCTTCATTTTCTTGTAAATACTGTAAACGTGCTTCACCCGGCCCGTGACTTCGGCTGTGAGGTTATGTTCCTTTAATTTTTCATTCAGGGTCTTGGTCACCATTGAAATGTAGCGGTCTTTTTCATCCCTGACCTTTTGCACCTGAGCTGCGAGCATACGGTAATTGTCCGGGTCCAAATGCATCAGGGAGAGGTCTTCAAGCTCTGCCTTGAGCCAGCCTATGCCAAGGCGGTTTGCAATAGGGGCGTATATGTCGAGCGTCTCGCCTGCTATCTTAAGGCGTCTCTCCTCGCTAAGGGCCGAGAGGGTGCGCATGTTGTGGAGGCGGTCTGCGAGTTTTATCAGGACCACCCGGATGTCCTTTGCCATGGCAAGGATCATTTTGCGGAAATTTTCAGCCTCGTGGTCCTCTCTCCTGTCAAATGTAATCTTGCTGATCTTGGTAAGCCCGTCAACAAGCTCGCCCACTTCCTCACCGAACATCTCTTCAATCTCTTCAATAGAGGCATGGGTGTCTTCGACCGTATCATGCAGGAGTCCTGTTGCAACGACAGAGACGTCCATTTTAAGTCCGGCAAGGATTGAGGCTACCTCAAGGGGATGAATCAGATAAGGCTCTCCCGAGCGCCTGGTCTGACCGGCGTGTACCTTGGCGGAAAAGACGTAAGCTTTTTTAATCACATCAAGGTCGGCCTTGGCGCTGTAAGCAGCGACTTTATCTATTATGTCTTCAAGTCTTACCATAACATTACTAATTTATCCTAAATCGCCAATATTTTCAATAAGATATATGGAATGGGAATCTAAGTGTCTTAAAAAATTCAGGTTTTACGGTAAAAATCGGCATAAATCATATTACAAAGCCATAATTATAACTATTTCATTAAACCAAATTACTTTTTAGAATGTCTAAAAAGATATGGCAATACATTCTTTTTGCGTATTAAAAGGGGGGTATGGCCCAGGAAGTGTTGCAGGTTCAGATAGGCAGATTGCGATAGGAGTTCAGGTCTGACTCGGACTTTGTTGCGTATTAAAAGGGGTCGTAGACCCCTTGATAAAACATTTTAATTTTGTTATATTATTTGATTATGCAAAAATATCTGGAAATTCTAAAACAACATAAAAAAACCATCATCTACGCTGTTGGTTCTGCAGCAATTGCGGTACTGATCATTTGCATCGGCACTTACGCCTACCTTGTAAGCACGCTTCCGAACCTAAACAGCATTGAGGACTACCAGCCAAACCTTATAACAAACGTCTACTCTGCCAAAGGCAACCTCATAGGCGAGTACTTTCATGAGCGTCGGGTCGTCGTTGCTTACGACACCTTGCCCCAACACCTGATAGACGCCTTTATTGCCATAGAAGACTCAAAGTTTTACGAGCACAAGGGGCTTGATTATCTAAGTATTCTCCGCGCCGCAGGGAAAAACATAAAGGCCGGCAGACTTAAACAAGGCGGCTCTACCATAACGCAGCAAGTAGCAAGAAGCTTTTTTCTTAGCAACGAAAGAAAGTTTTCAAGAAAGCTTCGTGAGGCCATACTCGCCTTCAGGATAGAGAAGAGATTTTCAAAGGAAGAGATACTTCACCTGTACCTGAACCAGATATACCTTGGCAGCGGCACCTACGGGGTGCATGCGGCTGCGCAGAAGTACTTCGGTAAAAGCGTTACCGACCTCTCCATAGCCGAATCTGCCGTACTTGCCGGTCTGCCAAAGGCCCCGAGCAACTATTCCCCCTACATAAACCCCACGCGCTCAAGGGACCGTCAACAACAGGTAATTTCAAAGATGTTGGAAGACGGCTACATCACGACAGAGCAGGCGGATACTGCCGAGAACGAGGAACTCGTTTTCGAGTCACAGAAAAGACCCACGCTCTGGGTCGGTCAGTTCTTTACCGAGCACGTAAGACGGTATATAGAAGAAAAATACGGTGAAAATCTTTTATACACAGGCGGACTTAAAGTTTACACCACGCTTGACGTAAACTTCCAAAGGGCCGCCAATGAAGCGGTCGAAGCAGGACTACAAAACCATGACAGAAGAAGGGGCTACCGGGGAGCCGTAGAAACGCTTGAAACGGATGAAGCAAAAACGGCTTTCATGGAAAAGCAGGATAAAGAGCTTGTAAATTCGCCTCTGAGGCAGGACAAAACCTACCTTGCCCTTGTAACCGAAGTGGATAAAAAGAAAAAGACACTAAAGGCGACAATAGGCAGTAACGTCGGGGTAATAAAGTATACTGATTTTTCCTGGACAAAGCTCTACAACCCTACCAAAGACCCTGACGGTAGCGAGTTCAAAGATCCGCTTAAGATATTCTTACCTGGTCAGGTAATCGAGGTAAGCATAAAAGACCTGCCGCCGGAGGGCAACGAAGAAGCCCTTATAAAGCTCAGGCTTGAACAGACCCCTCTTGCCGAGGCATCACTGCTCTCAATGGACCCGGCAACCGGGTATATAAGGGCCATGGTTGGCGGCTCGGATTTCGCAAAGACGCAGTTTAACAGAGCCATTCAAGCCAAACGTCAGCCAGGCTCCGCCTTTAAGGCCATTATCTACTCCACCGCCCTTGACATGGGATACACGCCTGCAACCGTGGTCGTTGACTCGCCAATTGTTTTTAAAGAATCCGGCGGCAATTCAGGAGAAAAGTGGGAATGGAAACCAAGGAATTACGGCGAAAAATTCTACGGACCGACGACCGTAAGAACTGCCGTTACCAAATCAAGAAACGTCGTTACGATTAAAGTCCTCCAGGACATCGGCGTTAGAAACGCAATAGAGATGGCAAGAAACCTCGGTGTTGAGTCCCCGCTTGCCTCCGACCTCTCGCTTGCCCTTGGCTCTTCGGCAGTAACTTTACTGGAGATGACCAAAGTATTTGCCACCATATCGAACAATGGGGCCAGGACGGAACCGGTGTTCATCACAAAAGTAGAAGACAGGTACGGAAACGTGCTCGAAGAAAACCTGTCCGTCTCAGTGCAGGCCATGGAGCCTCAAACCGCCTATGTTATGAACAAGCTTCTTCAGGGAGTGGTGCAAAACGGGACCGGCAGAAGGGCAAGAGCGCTCGGTCGCCCCACCGGCGGCAAGACAGGCACAACCAACAACTTAAACGACGCCTGGTTTATGGGATTCGTAAAGGGACTTACCACAGGCGTATGGATAGGTTATGATAGCGAAAAACCCCTGGGAAATCATGAGACAGGTGCAAGGGCCGCCCTGCCCATATGGGTAAGTTTTATGAAAAAGGCCCTTTCCAATTCTGCCCCGGAAAACTTTCCAATACCCGAAGGGGTGGAATTTGCACGGATAGACGCAGAAACCGGCCTTCTTGCCACTCCTTCAACAAAAAACGCTATATTTGAAGTCTTCAAGGTAGGCACTGCCCCGACTGAGGTTTCAACCCGGGGTGGCTCTACAGGAGGAGAAAACTTCTTCCTGCTTGACGCAGGTGAGAAAACAATTGTTAAACCTGACGACGAATATTATGACGGCACAGGCGAGAATAAAAAGAAAAATCCTTTGCCTGCAAACCTTTAACAAATAGACACACTAACGGTCTTTTTTCTCTCTCTCTTCGGTAATAAACCATGCGCATAGCCATCATCTCAGACGTCCACTCAAACCTTGAAGCCTTACTCGCTGTACTTGAGGACATAGACGAACGGAAAAACATTGAAAAAATAGTCTCAGCCGGAGACATTGTCGGCTACAACGCAAACCCCAACGAATGCATCGACATTATACGCGCCAGGGGCATACTTTCAGTAATGGGCAACCACGACTCAAGGGCGGTGGGTATTGAGAGTGCAAGGAAGTTCTCCCCACATGCGAAAATCGCTATTGAATGGACAATTAACGAACTGAACCCTGACAATATCAAGTATTTAAAATCCCTTCCACACGTACTTGCGCTTGACGACACGCTAACGCTCTTTCACGGACAACTGAACTCTCACGACAACTACCTGTACTCGGAAGAGGACGCCATGAACAACCTCACCCTTATGGAGCTTGAAGGGAAACCCGGACCT
Source organism: uncultured bacterium (assembly GCA_965371305.1). GTDB lineage: Bacteria > Desulfobacterota > GWC2-55-46 > GWC2-55-46 > DRQE01 > CBDUXY01. Next base: position 1,608 of record CBDUXY010000030.1, on the reverse strand, counting down.
GGTTTTTTCGGCCACACCCACGTCCCGGCCCTGTTCGTTCAGGATAAGGAGTTGAATATCAGCAACGGTAACGCCAATGGACTGGAAAAAGATACAGAAGACAAAACGATACAGATAGATAAAGACAACAGGTATCTAATAAACCCGGGCTCAGTCGGACAGCCAAGGGACGGGGACCCGAGGGCTGCCTACGCGGTGTACGATACGGATAGCTTAGAGGTAACCCTGAGGCGCGTGGAATATGACGTGCATACGGCAATGAAAAAAATACGCAATACGACCCTGCCGGAGAGACTTGCCGGCAGGCTTAAGCTTGGCAAGTAAACTCCCCCCCCCTGTGTTAAGCCGAGGCATAGAAACCCACAGGGTGGGCTCGTTAGTCCGCCATGCGGGCAGATAAAGCAAGCTTAACACACCTTATTATCCCTGCCACATCATTCAAACGATCAACAATTGCATTTAAAGTAAGCTCAGGTAAACATACTAAACAGGCAACCCTGTAATGAAGGGTTGCCTGTTTAGTAAATCCTTACGGTTCTTTTTTAAGCTACAACATTTTTTATATACACACTGCGCGGGCGCAGGCCAGAGTAAAATCTAATGCACAGTGCCTTTTAGTACAGGCTTAACGTCCATCAAATCGCCGGTCTGAAACGGGTCCTCAATAAACCTGTCGCGGCAATCCTTGCAAAGTATATAGATGCGTTCAAGGAAAACGTCCTCTTCAAGCGTTTCAGGGGCAACACTTTCGATTGCGTCTAAAAGCTCGTTAATACCCTCGTCTATATCGCCTGGATATTCTTCCAGATACCCGTCAAAATCAGCAAAACTCTTTATCTCAAGCACGTACTTGAGTCCACCTTTTTGAAGCCATTTTCCACAACACTGACACCTTATATCCGACATAAATCAATAAATCCCCTTTAGAAATAATTTACACATCCTTTAAATCTACTATACATTCAAACCATCAACTTGTCAAACCATATGCAAAATGCTTAAATACAAGATAATGCTGAACAGAAAAGACATTCTACATATTCACACCCGATAAAACAACTAAAATCATGACAATAAAAGAATTCATAGAATCGCTAAAAGGGCAAGAGGAGCTTGAAGAAATTGTTCATCAAGAACTCATCTCAAGACTTAGCCCAACCTACGGAAGAACTGAAAAACCTCTAAATAAACTCATAACCAGCAGGCTTGAAAAACACGGAATTAAGCAACTTTACACGCATCAGTGCGTTGCCATAGACCTTGTTAAAGAGGGCCGGAATATCGTCGTAATGACCCCGACGGCAAGCGGAAAGAGTTTTATATATAATATCCCGGTCATTGAGTCCATTCTCGATAGCAACTCAGTTCATGCCCTCTATCTGTTTCCGCTTAAAGGGCTTGCCCAGGACCAATTAAAGACTTTTCGCGAGTTTACTAAAGGCCTGGCCATTGACGACACAACAATCACTGCCGAGATATACGACGGCGACACCCCAGCCTCAAAAAGAACAAAGATCCGCGCAAACCCGCCAAACGTTATATTTACCAACCCTGACATGCTGCATCTTGGCATCTTTCTAAGTTTATTATTCATTAGCGCATTGTGTT
>CBDUXY010000029.1:0-20261 GCA_965371305.1 uncultured bacterium | reverse complement strand
CAAGTCTCGTATCGGTTTTGAACTGGTGGAGGTGAGGGGGCTTAGAAGCGCGCGTTCGGAAAAAATAAAGCTTCTTATAGACGGACACTCGGCAAATAATAATATTGACGGCGGGATTGTATGGAGCTTCGATTCCCTCTCCGTTGACAACGTAAAGAGGATAGAGGTCATACGCGGCCCTGGCTCTGCCCTTTACGGGTCAAATGCTTTTTCAGGTATCGTAAGTGTGGTTACGAAAGACGGCGCGGATATAGACGGGGTGATCGTTTCGGCAGGCGGCGGTTCTTTTGATACGCAAAAGATCAATTTACAGGCGGGCAAGGCTTTTGGCGACTTTGACCTGGCTTTGATGCTTGATTATTTCACCACCGACGGAGACAATCTTATAATCAAAAAGGACGCGTTTGGCAATTCAGGCGATACCCTTGATTTTGAGGATAAGTTCGAGGGACAGTTAAAGCTTAAGTACAAAGACTTTGGCCTGAACGCCAGGTTCCTTGAAAGGGAAAAGGGACCGTACCTTGGAGTGGGCAGCGCTATTAACGACGAGACCGTGATAGACTCGAAACAATTTTTCATGGACCTGACTTACAGCACGGCCTTTATGGACGGCGCCCTTCCTGTTGCGGTAAGGGCCTACATGGACCGTTTCGACTGGCAGGCGCACTGGGAACTATTTAATGAAGGCGTTGTGCCTGGATTCCCGTTAGGAGCCGAAGGGGTGCCGAGTTTCAAGGAAAGGACAGTCGGGGCAGAGTTGCAGACAGACTACAATATTTCAAAAGATAATTTGTTGACCGTGGGCGCGCTTGTTGAAAACCGCAGGCAGTATGATTTGCGTGTTACGGGTAACCTGGATCTTTGTTCCGGAGCCCCGCTTCCTTCCTACCCGGCGTTTACGGATACGACCGACACCTGTAACTGGAACCTTAACGAGGACCGCGATATATGGGCTCTTTATTTTCAGGACGTATGGGACGTACATGAAGACCTGGCCTTGACCCTGGGTGTCAGGCACGATGATTACTCGGACTTTGGCAGCACGACAAACCCGCGTCTTGCCGTGGTCTGGGGCTTTGCCAGGGACTGGGATTTGAAACTTTTATATGCAACCGCCTTCAGGGCGCCTACCTTTATAGAACTTTATAATGAGAACAACCCGGCGGAACTTGGTAACCCCAACCTGGACCCCGAAGAAATGCGCACCTGGGAGGTGAGCCTTGCCCATACATACAGGGAGAACACGACCGTGAGGGCGACATACTTTAATAACACTATCTCCGAGCGTATTCAAAGCAAACCGACCGCGACACCCGGGCTTTTCATGTTTGAGAACACGGGTAAGGCGTGTGTGTGGGGAGTGGAGGTCGAGGCTAAGAGGAAGTTTAATGGCGGTTCTTCAATTTATGCCAACTATACTTATCAGAATACGGAAGACCGGGACATGGGAAGGGAGCTTTCAAACGTTGCAAAACACATGGGCAACGTCGGGGCCGACATTGCCGTTACAGAGAAGTTTAATGCCAACGTTAACGTGCTTATGATGGGCGAGAAGCAAAGGGCAGCCGGGGACGCAAGGGGCGCGCTTGCCGGGCATACGGTGGTTGACCTGACACTTATTGCAAAAGGTTTTATAGACAAGGGCCTTGAGTTCCGTTTGTCAGGGCACAATATATTTGACGAGAAGTACGAAGACCCGGCCCCTGCCACCACGCTCAGTGATTTTCCCAGGCAGGGAACAAGCGTTTTGGCGGAGGCGAGTTATAGATTTTAGGCCCGCCATGCTCGCTGTAAGGAAGTTTGTGGTTGTTTTATTATTATAATCTGCAGAATTGGACATTAATATGACAAATTTGATTGTGGAGAAGAGAAGCGTTGTTTACAGAAAAGCCCTTTTGCTCGTGGTCGTGTTTGTCTTTTTGTTTTACCCTGCCACGTTAATTGCTGCCGGCTCTTCTGACATTGAAGCCGAGCGCGGGGAATTTGAACTTGCCTCGTCAAGAGACGACCTGCTACTTTTCTTTGACGAATCCGATCTTATAGTTTCAGCAACCATGCATCCCCAATCTCTTAAAAAGGCCCCGGCGATAGCTACGGTTTTCACTGAAAAAGATATTCACAATATGGGGGCAAGGGACATGATCGACGTGTTAAGGCGCGTTCCGGGCTTTACGACTACCACGTCGCGTTACGGTCTTGAAACGATGGAAGTCAGGGGCATAACGAGCGGTTTCTCGGAAAGGGTAAAGCTCCTGATAGACGGGCACTCGGTAAACAGTAATGCACAGGCCGGGAGCGCTTGGAGCTTTGACAACCTTTCCCTGGATAATGTAAAGAGGATAGAGGTCATACGCGGGCCCGGCTCGGCCCTGTACGGGTCGAATGCGTTCCTGGGTGTGGTAAGTGTTGTCACCAAAGACGGCAAGGATATTGATGGTGTAGTTTTGTCGGTCGGGGGCGGTTCTTTTGATACAGAGAAGTATAACCTGCTTGCAGGGAAACGTTTCGGCGACCTTGATATAGCCCTTATGCTGGATTATATGACGACTGACGGTGACGAGTTGTTTATAGGCAGTGATTTTTTCGGCATGTCGGGCAACACGCTCGACTTCGGAGATAAGTTTGACGGCCAATTGAAGCTTGCTTACAAGGACCTGGCCCTGAATGTAAAATATATAGACAGGAAAGATGGGCCGTACATTGGGATTAGCTCTGCGCTGAATGATGAAACCAGAGTAGATGTCGAACGGTTTTTCGCAGATCTCAAATACAAACGTGTGTTGCTTGATGGCGACTTGCCTGTTACGGCAAGGGCATACCTTGACCGCCGCAACTGGCGTGCGGACTGGGAAATATTTTCGGAGGGTACTTTATTTCCGGCGGTCTCTACTACAGGTATACCGAGTGTCAAGGAAAAGACTGTCGGCCTTGAGGTGCAGGCGGACTATAGTATCAAGAAGGATAATCTCCTTACCGTGGGTGCGCTCGTTGAAAACCGCAAGCAGTACGATGTGGAGGTCACTGCCAACTTTGAACTGAGCGGCAGCTTGGGCGACGCCAGTTGTCTTACCCTACCCCCGTCCCCGTTCCCGTTAATGGATGTAACCGGCGTTTGCAACTGGAACAAGAACGTTGACCGCGACATATGGGCGTTGTACGTACAAGACGTCTGGGACATCAACGACGACCTTTCATTGACGGCAGGCTTAAGGCATGACGACTACTCTGACTTTGGCAGTTCGACAAACCCGCGCCTTGCAATGGTCTGGGGTTTTAAAAAGGACTGGGACTTAAAGCTCATGTACGCAACCGCTTTCAGGGCGCCTGCTTTCTCGGAACTTTACATCAAGAATAACCCGGCGGTGATAGGCAACCCGGACTTAAAGGCCGAGAAGATGCGTACCTGGGAGGCGAGCCTTTCTCACTCGTACAAGGAAGACACTACGGTTATTGCGACATATTTTAACAATAAATTCACCGATAAGATAACCCAGACTACAACTCCCGGGCCCGACGTGTACGCGAATACGGGGGGTGGGACGGTGTGGGGTATAGAGCTTGAGGCAAAGAGGAAGTTTGACGGCGGCTTGGTTTATGCCAACTACACGTACCTGGATACGGAGGACGAACTCACAAGGAAAGAACTGCCGGGCATTGCAAAACACATGGGTAACGTTGGGGCCGACGTGGCGCTTACAAAACACCTTAACGCCAACGTGAACGTCTTTATGAGTGGCAAGAAATCAAGGGCCGTGCTTGATGGCAGAGACGACCTTGCCGGGCATACGGTCGTTGACGCAGCCCTTATTGCAAAGAATTTTTACAAGGGGCTGGAACTTAAGTTGTCCGGGTACAATATATTCGACGAGCAGTACGAAGACCCCTCGCCGGTTGATGAGTTCGGTGTGGCAGCCGTACCGGGTGATTTTCCCAGAGAGGGCGCAAGCGTTATGGCGGAGGCGAGTTATAGATTTTAAGCAGGATTATACAGCACTAATATGAAACTGGTATTAAATGAAATGGCATCAACGGAGATGACATCATGAAAAACCTGGAGCAGGAAAAGAGAAATAAGTTGATGGAAAAGAGAAGCGTTGTTTACAGAAAAGCCCTTTTGCTCGTGGTCGCATTTGTCTTTTTGTTTTACCCTGCCACGTTAATTGCTGCCGGCTCTTCTGACAGTGAAGCCGCGCGCGAGGAATTTGAACTTGCCGCCGCAACAGACGATCTACTGCTTTTTTTTGACGAGTCCGACCTGATCATTTCTGCCACAAAACACCCTCTCTCGCTTAAAAAGGCCCCGGCAATCGCCACTATTTTTACTGAGAAGGACCTTCGCAACATGGGGGCAAGGGACATAACCGACGTATTAAAGAGGGTCCCTGGATTCACTGTGACCATGACGCGTTTCGGTCATGAACGTATGGAGGTTAGGGGCATAACAAGTGTCGTCTCGGAAAGGGTAACGCTCCTGATCGACGGGCACTCGGTTAACGTTAATGGAGGGGGAGGGACCACGTGGGCCTTTGATAATATGCCACTGGATAATGTGAAAAGAATAGAGGTCATACGCGGACCCGGCTCGGCCCTTTACGGCTCAAACGCCTTCTCAGGAGTAATTAATGTCGTTACCAAAGACGGAAAGGACATTGACGGTGTGGTGCTTTCAGGCGCGGCCGGTTCTTTTGATACTCAGAAGTATAACCTGCTTGCAGGAAAAAACTTCGGCGACCTTGATGTCGCACTCATGCTGGATTACTTCACAACCGACGGAGAAAAGCTTTTTATTGCAAGTGATTTTTTCGGTTTGTCGGGCGACACGCTTGATTTTGATGAAAGGTTTGACGCTCAACTCAAGCTTGCCTACAAGGACCTTGTCTTAAACGCCAGATACATAGACAGGACAAAGGGGCCGTACCTCGGGGCCGCCGCTGCGTTGAATGATGAAACCGTTTTAGACACCGAGCGGTATTTTGTAGACCTCACATACAGACGTGCGTTACTTGACGGTGACCTGCCTGTTACGGCCAGGATATACACGAGCCACCGCGACTGGCGTGCCCACTGGGAGGCTTTTCCGGAGAGCGTTTTCCCTCCGGACGGGCTTATAGGCATACCGAGTGTCAAAGAAAGGAATGTCGGCTTTGAACTGCAGGCGGACTACAACCTGAGTAAAGAAAATCATCTTACCGTGGGTGCACTTGTTGAGCATCGCAGGCAGTACGACGTGCGGCATACGGCCAATGTGGATACGAGCTTCGGTACCTCGGCTGAGTGCGCCGGCCTCCCACCGTCTCCGTTCCCGTTAATGGATATAACCGACAGATGCAACTGGAACAGGAACGTGGACCGTGATATATGGGCGCTGTACGCGCAGGACGTATGGGACATAAACGACGACCTTTCCGTTACGGCAGGGCTAAGGCACGATCACTATTCAGATTCCGGTAAGACCACAAACCCGCGCCTGGCCGTGGTATGGGGATTTAAGAAGGACTGGGACTTGAAGCTCATGTACGCAACCGCCTTCAGGGCGCCTTCTTTCGTGGAGCTGTACAACAAGAATAATTTTGCAGAGCTCGGCAACCCGGACTTAAAGGCCGAGAAGATGCGTACCTGGGAGGCGAGCGTTTCTCACACATACAAAGAAGACTCCACGGTCATTGCGACATATTTTAATAATAAATTCACCGATAAGATAACCCCGGTGCCAATCCTCGGTCCCGACGTATTCACGAACACGGGCGGGGCGACGGTTTGGGGGGTAGAGCTTGAGGCAAAGAGGAAGTTTGAGGGCGGCTCGGTTTATGCCAACTACACGTATCTGGATACGGAGGACGAACTCACAGGGAAAGAACTGCCGGGCATTGCAAAACAGATGGGTAACGTCGGGGGCGATGTGGCGCTTACAAAACATTTTAACGTCAATGTGAACGTGCTTGTTAGTGGAGAGAAGGCAAGGGCCGTGCTGGATGCCAGAGACGACCTTGCCGGGCATACGGTTGTTGACGCGGCCCTTATTGCAAAGGATTTTTACAAGGGGCTGGAACTTCGTTTATCCGGCCACAATATATTCGACGAGCAGTACGAAGACCCATCGCCTGTTGATGAGTTCGGCATGGCTGCCGTGCCGGGTGATTATCCAAGAGACGGGGCAAGTGTTATGGCGGAGGCGAGTTATAAATTTTAAGACGGTTTTACTGTTATCATCTTTGGTAGGGAGAATCATCATGAATCTGGTGGGGAAAAAAAGTAGCGTTGCATGCAGGGGCTTTTTGCTTGTGGGTGTGTTTGTCTTTTTGTTTTGCTGGTTTTATCCCGGCTTGGCGCTCGCTGAAACGCATAGAGCGGCGGAGGCCGGTGTTTCCGTAAGCTCCATTGATGGCACTTCGAGTGACAGTGCAACAGGCTCCGCTATATTGCCGGAGGATGCGTTTGTACATGAAGACTTCAGGTCGAAGCTTGCCGAGAATGAAGCCGTCGGCGTGGACGATGAATTTGCCGCGGTCGGCAAGAAAGAGTTGCTTTTTTTCTTCGATGAGGCCGACCTTATAGTCTCTGCTACAAAGCATCCTCTCTCGCTCAAAAAGGCCCCGGCAATAGCTACTATTTTTACTGCAAAAGATTTGCGCAACATGGGGGCCAGAGACATTAGCGACGTGTTAAGGCGTGTTCCTGGTTATGGGGTAAGCATGCCTCGCTTTGGCCTTGAACTGATTGAGGTAAGGGGCGTAACCGGCGCTCGCTCGGAAAAGATTAAGTTCCTCATTGACGGTCATTCGGTCAACAACAATATGGACGGGGGAATTGTGTGGGGCTATGAAAATCTTTCCCTTAACAATGTAAAGAGAATAGAGGTGATACGCGGCCCCGGCTCTGCCCTTTACGGTTCAAATGCGTTCCTGGGCGTGATAAGCGTTGTTACCAAAGACGGCAAGGACATTGACGGGGTTACCCTCTCGGCAGGCGCCGGTTCTTTTGATACTGAGAAGTATAACCTGCTTGCCGGAAAACGCTTTGGCGACCTTGATGTCGCACTCATGCTGGACTACCTCACTTCCGACGGTGATAAGCTACTTATCAAAGCCGACACCTTCGGGGTGTCGGGCAAGACCGACGACTTCGAGGATAAGTTCGACGCTCAACTCAAGCTTGCCTACAAGGACCTTAGCTTGAACGCCAGATATATAGACAGGACAAAGGGGCCGTACCTCGGGGTTGGCTCTGCGCTGAACGATGAAAGCAAACTGGATATGGAACAGTTTTTCGTAGACCTTATATACAAAACCGATCTGCTTGACGGCGACCTTCCGGTTACGGCCAGGGCATACATGGACCACCTTGACTGGCGGGCACGCTGGGAACTTTTCTCGGAGGGTACGGCAATACCGCCTCCGCCCTTTCCTCCTGCGATTATCTTCCCTGCCGGGGCCATTGGTATACCCAGCCACACTGAAAGGACTGTTGGCGTTGAACTTCAGGCGGACTACAATTTGAGGAAAGATAATCTCTTTACCGTAGGTGCTCTTTTTGAAAACCGCAAGCTCTCTGACGTGCAGAACCTGGCCAACTTCGACCCGAGTTTCGGGGACCCGGATTGTGCCGGCCTCCCGCCGTCCCCGTTCCTGACGATAATGGATGTAAGCGCTACATGCAACTGGAACAAAAACGTTGACCGCGACATATGGGCGCTGTACGTGCAGGACGTATGGGATATTACCGACACGGTAACACTGACCGCCGGCGTAAGGCACGACGACTACTCTGACTTCGGCAACAGCACGAATCCGCGCGTGGCCGTGGTATGGGGGTTCAAGGATGACTGGGACTTAAAGCTCATGTACGCAACGGCCTTCAGGGCGCCTTCTTTTACAGAGCTATATAACGACCATAATCCGGCAGAGATCGGCAACCCGGGCCTTGATGCAGAGAAGGTAAAGACCTACGAGGTAAGCATAGCCCATACTTATAAGGAGGATACGACACTCAGGACAACATACTTCAACAATACCATCACTGACAAGATAGAGAGCGTGCCAACGCCTGGTCCTGGTCCCGACGTGTTCTCGAATACGGGCGAGGTGCGAGTGTGGGGAGTGGAGGTCGAGGCAAAGAGAAAGCTCAGGAACGGCTCTACGCTCTATGCGAATTATACCTATCAGGATACCGAAGACCGGGATACTGGCAGGGAGCTTGCGGACGTGGCAAAACACAAGGGAAACGTAGGGGCGGACATTTCAGTTACCGATTGGATCAACGCTAATGTAAACGTGCTTATGGTAGGTGGGAGGCCAAGGGCGGCAGGTGACGTGCGCGCAGACCTTGCAGGGCATACGGTGGTTGACCTGACATTTATAGCGCATGATTTTACAGACAAGGGCCTGGAGTTTCGTCTCTCCGGGCACAATATATTCGACGAGCAGTATGAAGATCCCTCTACGCCGGATGTGCCGGGAGACTTTCCAAGAGACGGGGCAAGTGTCATGGCTGAGGCGAGTTGTAAATTTTAAGCAAGATTATACAACACTAATCTGAAACTGGTATAAAATGAAATGGTATCAATGGAGATAGCATTTTGAAAAACTTGTAGCAGGAAAAGAGAAGTAAGATGGTAGAAAAGATGAACGTTGTTTACAGCAAAGATCTTTTGCTTATGGGTGGGCTTGTTATTTTACTTTGCCTGTTTTCTCCACTTGCGTCACTTGCTGCCGGGCTTGAGGGTAGTGAGGCGGGGCGTGAGGGATATGAAGTGGCTACGGCAGCTGATGAGATGCTGCTTTTCTTCGAAAAGGAAGACCTTATAATCGGTCCGACCAGGCACTTGCAAACACTAAAGAAGGCCCCTGCCATAGCTACCGTTTTCACGGCCAGGGATATACGAAACATGGGTGCGCGTGATATAATGGATATATTGAAACGTGTGCCGGGAATAGGCATTACCAAGAATTTTTACGGCCTCAATGAGATTGAGGTAAGGGGTATTATAGGCTTTCGTTCGGAAAAGGTCTTGTTCATGATAGACGGCGTTTCAGTAAACAGTCTTTCGGGCGGGGCTACATGGACCTACGATAACCTCTCGGTCGATAACATAAAGAGGGTGGAGGTGATACGCAGTCCTGGTTCGGCCCTCTACGGTACCGACGCCTTCTCTGCGGTCGTAAACATTATTACGAAAAACAGCGCTGACATGGACGGTGTTACGCTCTCTGCAGCGGGTGGTAGCTTTAATACGAAAAAATACAATTTTCAGGCGGGCAGGCGCTTCGGAGACCTGGGCGCGGCCCTGTCCATGGACTACCTTACGACAGACGGCGACAAGAACCGTATAGAAAGCGACTCTATCGGTAACAGCGGGGACGCCGAGGACTTCGACAGGAGGTTCGATGCGCAGCTTCGCCTCTCCTACAAAGACTTTGCCCTTAACTCCAGGTACGTGACGAGAAAAAAGGGCCCGTACCTCGGTCCGACCCAGGCGGTAAATAATGACAGTAAGGCCATGGCCGACGACCTGTTTACGGAACTGAGTTACAGAAGCCACCTCCTTGACGATACCCTTGACGTAACGATAAAGGCTTATTACCGCCACTTCGACATAGAGGCACGGTGGGAGTTATTTCCCGAGGGTTCGGTATTTCCATTCGGTGCGTTTCCAAACGGTATGCTAGCCATGCCGAAATCCTCGGAACGGTACTACGGTACCGAGCTTCTGCTTGACTACAAGCTCGGCGACAACAACCTCCTTACCGTCGGTACCTCCATGGAGAAAAAAGAGCAGACGGACGTACAACGCATCACCAATTTCAACCCCCTGACCAACGTCCCGCTCGGAGGCATGACGAACGTAAGCGCCTGGGCTAACTTTAATCAGGAAAAGGACCGTTACGTCAAGGCCCTGTATCTTCAAAATATATGGGACGTCACGGACGATTTGTCTGTTACGCTTGGCATAAGGCACGACCACTACTCCGGCTTCGGAGGCACGACTAATCCAAGGGCGGCAGTGGTATGGCAGTTTAAAAAGCGCTGGGATATGAAGCTTATGTACGCAACGGCCTTCAGAGCGCCTTCGTTCTCGGAGCTGTACTTCATAAACAATCCAGCAGTGCTCGGCAACCCGGATCTGGAACCGGAGAGGCTTGAGACTTACGAGGTAAGCCTCGGGCACACGCATAGGGAGGGCACGAGTGCGAGGGTAAGCTGGTTTCACAACTCCTTTCGGGACAAGATAGACACCGTCCTTAACCCTGGTCCGAGCATCCTGATATTTGAAAACACTGGCGGGGCGCGCATCTGGGGCATAGAGGCGGAGCTTGAGAGGGCGTTATTTAAAAATCGTTCGAGGGTATATGCGAACTACACTTTTCAGAACGCTGAGGACACGGACACGAACAGGAGGCTTGCAAACGTTGCAAGACACAAGGGCAACGTCGGGGCGGACATTGCCTTTGCAAGGTATTTTAAAGCCAACCTGAATGTTTTCTGGAGTGGTGAGAGACCAAGGGCTTCCGGTGATTCGCGCGACGGCCTTGCGGCCTACAGCCTTGTGGACGCTACAATTATTGCCAGGAACTTTTATAAGGGTCTGGAGCTTCGTCTATCCGGGCACAACATATTAGATGAGAAGTACGAAGACCCGTCGGATATTACCGTGCCGGGAGACTTTCCAAGAGACGGGGCAAGTGTCATGGCTGAGGCAACGTACAGGTTTTAGTTTTGTATAAGGCTGAAGGTCACAGGGCTGTATTTGAAAAAACATATAAATTATGCCCTGTATAGTAGATAATAATAAGATAGAGAATATTTTTTATCAAGTGTGGACTACTTAAGAGTTTATTGCATCATGCGAGGTTATGAATGCGGTTATGAACAAATTATTAATGATAACTATTTCGTTATTGTGTTTGCTCTGCCCTGGCGCGGTGGTTGCTGCGCAGGGTACTGGCGCGGTTGCCGGTGCAGATGCTGCGCCGGATAACGGCAGTGCTCAGTTAGCCGCGGTGGATCCGGAATTGGGTTTGTTCTTCGAGCAGGAGGACCTTATCGTTACGGCTACCAAGCAGCCCCAGACGCTTAAGCAAGCACCTGCCATTGCGACTGTTTTTACTGCAAGGGACATCCGCAACATGGGTGCGCGCGACATCATGGACGTGTTAAAGCGTGTGCCGGGCATAGGTATTTCAAAGAACTTTTACGGGCTTGATGAGATAGAGGCCAGGGGGATTATAGGCCTTCGTTCGGAAAAGGTAAAGTTGCTCATTGACGGGGTATCGCTTAATGAACTCAGTGGCGGAGCCACGTGGGCTCTTGATAACCTGACTCTTGACAATGTTAAGAGGATAGAAGTCATACGAGGCCCTGGTTCGGCCCTTTACGGCACTGACGCATTTTTGGCTGTTATTAATGTTATTACAAAAGAAGGCAAAGATATAAACGGGGTAACCCTGTTGGCCGGAGGTGGCAGCTTCAACACAAAGAGATACAACCTGCAGGCAGGAAGGGTTTTTAATGGCCTTGGTGCGGCCCTGTCACTTGATTACCTTACTACGGACGGGGACAAACACCGTATAGATTCAGATATGTTCGGCAACAGCGGTGATACTGACGACTTTGATAGACGTTTTGATGCCCAGTTGCGCCTCTCCTACAAGGAGTTTGCCCTTAATACCAAATATATAAGAAGGAACAAGGGGGTATACCTTGGCGCCATCCCGGCTGTGAATAACGAAAGTGAGATTATTTTAGAAAAATTCTTCTCCGAGCTTAGCTATAGACGTTCTTTGCTTGATGGCAGGCTTGATCTTACGGCAAAGACGTTTGTGCGTTACCTGGATTTTCAGGCCCGTTACGAGTTGATCTCAGAGGGCGTGTTACCCCCATTTCCAGACGGTATGATGGGTATGCCGAGCCAGAAGGAGAGGGACTACGGCATAGAGCTACAATTTGACTACAGGGTAAGCGACTCTAATCTATTGACCATTGGGGCGTCTTATGAGGAACGCAAAAACTTTGACATAAAACGTATTACTAACTTTAATCCTCTGACAGGCGCCCCTCTTGGAAAGATGACTGATGTGAGTTCATGGGCCAATTATGGACTGAATGAGGACCGCGATGTGAAGGCCGTGTATTTGCAAGACATCTGGGACATAACAGATGACATTTCATTGACCCTCGGAGTAAGGCACGATCATTACTCGGACTTTGGAAACACTACTAATCCAAGGGTAGCGCTGGTATGGGAGTTTGAAGAGCATTGGGATTTAAAGCTCATGTATGCTACTGCCTTCCGCGCACCGTCATTTGGTGAGCTTTACCTTGTTAATAATCCGTCGCTACTTGGTAACCCGGACCTGAATCCCGAGAAGATGAAGACCTATGAGGTGAGCCTTGGCCGTACAGACCGTAAAGGTACTAGCGTGAGGGTAAGCGGGTTTTATAATATTTTTGAAGATAACATACAGGCTACAGGTGGTCCTCCTCTGCAGTTTGATAACACTGCCGGCGCGCGCGTGTGGGGTATAGAGACGGAGCTTGAAAAGGTTTTATTTAATAACGGCTCGAAGATGTACGCTAATTATACTTATCAAAACGCCGAGGACAGGGAAACACATAGGGAACTTGCAAATGTAGCCAAGCACAAGGGTAACGTCGGGGCTGACATTACAATCACAGAGAACTTCGATGCGAACCTGAATGTTTTCTGGAGCGGCGAGAGACCAAGGGCGGCAGGCGACCCGCGAGATGCGCTTGCGCCCTACACTCTGGTTGACGCAACGCTCATAGCGAAGAACTTTTACAAGGGACTTGAGTTAAGGCTCTCGGGCCACAATATATTAGACGAGAAGTATGAAGACCCATCAGTTATTGCAGTGCCGGGCGATTTTCCGAGGGACGGGGCGAGTGTCATGGCTGAGGCAACGTACAGGTTTTAGGCATGTTTTATGATGAAGAGACTAAAGGATTTTTAAACAGGCATATATGAAAAGTTTTTTAACGACATTAATGATATTGGTTGTTCTGGCCTGTCTGTTGTGGCCTGCGCATGCTATAGCTGCGCCGGATAACGGCAACGGGCAATTAGCGGCGGTGGATCCGGAACTGGGTTTGTTCTTCGAGCAGGAAGACCTTATCGTTACGGCTACGAAGCAGCCCCAGACGCTTAAGAAAGCACCTGCCGTAGCGACCGTCTTTACGGCTCGGGATATACGCCTCATGGGCGCGCGAGACATCATGGACGTCTTAAAGCGTGTGCCGGGTATAGGTGTCTCCAAGAGCTTCTACGGTCCCGACAATATCGAGGTAAGGGGGCTCCTCGGCTTCCGCTCGGAGCAGGTAAAGTTCCTGATAGACGGTGTGTCGGTAAACAACCTGAGCGGCGGGGCGGCATGGAACTACGACAGCCTGAGTGTGGATAACGTAAAGAGGATTGAGGTCATACGCGGCCCGAGCTCGGCCCTTTACGGGACTGACGCCATGTCGGCCATAATAAATATTATTACTAAGAAGGGCGAGGACATTGACGGGGCGGCCGTGAGCGCCGGGGGCGGGAGCTTCAATACGCAGAAGTATTATTTCGAGGCAGGAAAAAAGTACGGCAACGACCTGGACGTTGCCTTTACCATTGACTACATAACGACAGATGGAGACAAACTTAATGTTGGTGCCGACTCCATAGGCAACTCCGGAGATACAGAGGATTTTCTTAAGAAGTTAGACACTCAGTTGCGTCTTTCCTATAAAGACCTTGCTCTTAACTTTAAGCATATTATGCAAAAAAAAGGTGGTTTTCTGGGCGCTGGTAAGGCGGTAAATAACGAAAGTGAACAGGATTTAGAGAATTATCTTGCCGAACTGAGCTACAGACGTTCGTTCCTTGACGAAAAGCTTGCTCTTACGGTAAAGGCCTATTACCGCCACCATGAGTACGATATCTACTGGGAGATATTCCCGGAGGGTTTTCCGGGCTACCCTGACGGCATGATAGGTAATCCACTGGGCAAGGAAAAGGACTTCGGTGTCGAGACACAGACGGACTGGCGGCTTGGGAAGAAAAATCTACTTACTATAGGCGCTTCATTCGAGAAGCAGGAGCAATATGATATAAGGTCTATTACCAACTTCCATCCTATAACCTTCGCCCCGCTTGGATCAATCATGGATATTACATCGTGGGGCGCGCATGCCCGGAACGAGACCCGGTATATAAAGGCCGTATATCTACAGGACATATGGGACATAAGCGACGACCTCTCTCTGACCCTTGGCGTAAGACACGATAATTATTCCGACTTCGGTGGCACTACTAATCCAAGGGCCGCGCTGGTCTGGGAGTTCAAAGAACGCTGGGACCTGAAACTCATGTATGCCACGGCCTTCCGTGCGCCGCATTTTCAGGAACTGTATATCATAAACAACCCTTCCATTCTTGGTAACCCGGATCTGAAGCCCGAGGAGATGGAAACCTTTGAGGTGAGCCTTGGTCACACCGACAGGGCCGGTACAAGCGCCAGGGTAAGCTGGTTTCACAATACTTTCACAGAAAGAATAGAAGGGGTGCTGAGTCCGGGTCCGAGCTTTCTGGTATACGCCAACACGGGCGGTGCGCGTGTGTGGGGTATAGAGGGGGAGCTTGAGAAGGCGGTATTAAAGAACGGCTCGAAGATATATGCGAACTATACCTATCAGGACACAGAGGACAGGGACACACACAGAGTGCTTGCAAACGTCGCAAAGCATAAGGGTAACGTTGGGGCGGACATTGCAATTACAGAGAACTTCAATGCGAACCTGAACGTATTCTGGAGTGGCGAAAGGCCAAGGGCCATGGGCGACCCGCGCGATGCGCTTGCGTCCTACACTCTGGTTGACGCAACGCTCATTGCAACGGGTTTTTATAAAGACTTGGAGTTAAGGCTCTCAGGCCACAATATATTTGACGAGAAGTATGAAGACCCCGAGGACATTACCGTGCCCGGAGACCTGCCAAGGGACGGGGTGAGTGTAATGGCCGATGTGACGTATAGATTTTAGGTTGCGCCGCAGCAATAGGACGCATTTGTTAAATCATTTATGGTGAGTTAAGTGCCTAAAAATGTTATAATATTCAAATATCTAACGCGTATTTTAAATGTAGTATTAAGATATGGTCTTTGTTTGCTCTTTTTTGCTATCCTGCAGGGATATGGGAAAATGTATATGAAAAGGTTTTTACAGTTACAGCTAATCTTGATTGCGGCGGCGCTTGTTGTGTTGAGTCCCGCCAATGTCCGTGCCCGGAACGAGCAGGCGTACGATACTGTTGCCGCAGTTGAGCAGGACCTGTTCCTGTTTTTTGAAGATGAAGATCTTATTATTACGGCAACGAAGCATCCTCTGACGCTTAAAAAGGCCCCGGCCATTGCAACGGTGTTTACCGGCAGAGACGTGCGAAACATGGGGGCGAGGGACATTACGGACGTACTTAAAAGGGTGCCCGGGTTCGGCATAACCAAAAGCCGTATAGGATACGAGGTCCTTGAAGTAAGGGGCATACGAGGTACGAGAAACGAGAAGGTAAAGTTCCTGATAGACGGTCATTCCATGAACGATAATTATTCCGGCGGCTACGTGTGGAACTTCGACAACCTCTCTGTGGCAAACGTAAAGAGGATAGAGGTGATACGCGGCCCCGGCTCCGCCCTTTACGGGTCCAATGCCATAAGCGGCGTTATAAACGTGGTTACAAAAAACGGCGCTGATATAGACGGGGTGATTTTGTCTGTCGGGGCGGGTACTTTTGACACTCAAAGATACAATTTACAGGTAGGAAAAGTTTTAGGCGAACTTGACTTTGCCCTGATGCTCGATTATCTGACCACCGAAGGAGACGAGCTTGGCGTTAAAAAAGACATGTTTGGCCGTTCCGGGCACACAGACGACTTTGAAGACAAACTTGACGGACAGTTAAAACTCTCTTACAAGGGTTTTACCCTGAACGCCAGGGTAGTGGAAAGGGAAAAAGGGCCTTACGTTGGCACGGCATACGTGCTTACGGATGAGAACAGGTTCGACGCAACACAGTACTTTGTGGACCTTTCCTACAAAAAGGATTTGTTGGATAACAGGCTGAATGTTACCGCAAGGACTTATTACGACTACGGCAAGTGGAAGTACTTCTGGGAGATATTTCCCGAGGGAACGGTCATACCTCTACCCGCGCCGTTGCCGCCAATTGTATACCCGGATGGAGCAATAGGCACACCGAGCCTTAAGGAGAGGACACTGGGGGCAGAGCTTATGGCCGACTACGGCATTACGGATAAGAACCTTCTTACCGTTGGAATGTTAATGGAAAATCGTAAGCAGTTTGACGTTAAGACGCGCTCTAATTTTGATCTGAGTGCAGGCGCTTGCCCTGCCCTTACTCCGTCGCCTTTTCCCGTGGAATACGACGTGACTCATCTATGTAATTGGAACGACAATATCGACCGCGACGTATGGGCATTTTATTTGCAGGACGTATGGGACGTTACCGACACGGTTGCCCTGACCGCCGGGATAAGGCACGACAAATACTCTGACGTTGGTAATTCCACGAACCCGAGGGCAGCCGTGGTCTGGGAATTTAAGAAGGGCTGGGACTTAAAGCTCCTTTACGCCACGGCCTTCAGGGCGCCTTCAATGCTTGAGCTGTACAACAGGAATAACCCGGTTGAGCTTGGCAACAGGAATCTAAAACCAGAGGAGATGGAGACGTTTGAGATAAGCGTCGGCAATACATATAAAGGTCATACAACGACCAGGGTAAGCGCTTTTCGTAATACCTACAGCGACAGGATAGCCATTGTGCTGGTAAGCGGCATAGGCGTGTACACCAATATTGGGCCTGCGCGCGTGTGGGGTATAGAGACGGAGATAAAAAGAAGATTTTTAAAAAACGGTTCCACCATTTACGCCAACTATACTTATCAGGATACCGAGGATCGGGATACGGGTAGAGAGATCCCGGACGTTGCCAGACACAGGGGCAACATAGGGGCGGACGTTGCCGTTACCAAAAGGGTAAACGCAAACGTAAACGTGCTTATGATGGGTCAGAAGCCAAGGGCCGGGGGGGACGCGAGAAGTGACGTTGCCGGGTATACGGTCGTTGACGTTAACCTTATAGCAAAGAATTTTATCGACAAGGGGCTTGAGTTTGCCCTGTCCGGATATAATGTTTTTAATGAGAAGTACGAGGACAGTGCGCCTGTTGGCACGCTGGTGGCTGATTTCCCTCGTGAAAGTGCCCAGTATATGCTTGAGGCGAGGTATAAATTTTAAGGCAGGTTTTTTTGCGGCGCATGCTGCTTGATTTTACAAAGTGAACTACCTCGCAAAAAGCTACGGGGTATCAAAAGGTGTATAGTGGGGAAAACCTCATGGCAGACTACGGGATATTAAACCCGCCATGCTGGTGAAAAAAATGAAACTTTTTAGAGCATACATAGGAGAGAATAAAGCGAGAGTCTTGACGGTTGCCGTCAGGAAAGTAACGCAGTGTTTTGTCCTGGCTGTTCTGGTGGTTTTGACGCTTTTTGTGCTGCGACCTGACTCGTCAGCTGCAGAGGTGGCAGCTATAAAGAGCATCGATATAAAACCTTACAGAGATGCTCTAAAGGGCTTTAAGTCGTCTGTGGACGCAAATGTATCGGAGTATGTGGTGCGTCGCAAGAGGTCGGGCAACAACCATGAACAATTGTTATGGCTCGTAAGGGATAAGGACTCTGAGCTTGTGTTTACAATGGGTACGGACGCGCTGAGCCTGGTCAAGGATGAATTCGGCGACCTGCCGGTTATCTTTACTTTCGTGCTTAATCCGGACGTTGTTATGGGCAGCGACTGGGATAGTCATAGCCCGAACTTTTACGGTATAAGCATGAACGCCCCGGCAGAGGATCAGTTTTCAGTTATGAAGCAGATAAAGCCGGGGCTTAAGCGTATAGGAGTTATCTACGATCCAAAGAAGACCCAGGACGTTATTGATAACGGGAAGGCTGCTGCGGTACGTCTTGGCATAACGCTTGAGGCGGTCCCGATAAGCTCGGGCCCTCAGTTTATTGACGCCCTTTCGGAGATGGGGGGCAGGATTGATGCGTTGTGGATGGTGCCTGACACGACCGCCATTACCCAGGCTTCCATAGAGTATATGTTCCGTTATTCACAGCAAAAATCTTTGCCTATTATCGGTATTTCCGAGAAGTATGTTAAAAACGGCGCTCTATTTTCTCTGTCGTTTGACAGCGAGGACATGGGTCGGCAGGCGGGAAAATTAACGATGAAGCTGTTAAAAGGCAAGGGCAATGATAAAGCACGTCTGCAGAAGCCGCGCTCGCTTAAGCTTGCCATAAACGAGCGGGTTGCCAGAAAACTTAAATTCAAGGTACCGAAGAAACTCCTGAAGCGCGCAAAGGACAGCGTATATTAAACCACCCTGTTGCGCCTGCCGTGCGCAGCACCTGCGATCATAGATTTAGCAATTAGCTTTTGCGTAGAGTGGTTCTTTTAATTTACAAATAACTGTTGCGCTATCTGCCGTGTGCAGCACCTGCGATCACAGATTTAGTAATTAGCTTATAAAGTTACGGAACCTGGGATACACAAATAAATATTTCACGCTATCTGCCGTGCGCAGCACCTGCGGTGGGCAAATCCATAAACAGATTTTTTTCTCAAAACGGAACGAATGGCTATTGTCGGCTTAAACCCGCCATGCGGGTGTCAGGCGGTTTCGACCCTGTTCCTGCCGGATTTTTTTGCCCTGTAAAGGGCTTGGTCGGCCCTGTCTACTACTGACCCGGCCGAGTCTTTTTCAATGAACCGGGTAACGCCTATGCTTACCGTTACGGTTCCAACGTCTTTAAATTCATAACTCTCTATGGCCGAGCGGATCCTTTCTGCGGCCTTTAGTGCCATTTTGATGTCCGCCTCCGGCGCTATAACGATGAATTCCTCGCCCCCCCACCTTACGAGGTAGTCGGTCTTTCTGTTATTTATTCTAACTATATCCGCTATGGTCTTTAATACGTAGTCGCCGGCGGCGTGTCCGTATTTATCGTTAACGTTCTTGAAGTAGTCTATGTCGAACATCACAACAGACATGGGCCTGCCGTATCTTTTGACGTTTTCCATCTCGCGCTCCATTATTTCGTCGAACTTGACCCTGTTGTAGGCAAGGGTGAGCTGGTCTGTGGTGGCAAGGCGTTTTAGTTCTTCTTCAAGACTTTTTCTCTCGGTAATATCTTCTTTTACCGCAAGGTAATGAGTGGTCTTGCCGTTGTGGTCTTTTATCGATGAGATGTGAGCGGATTCCCAGTAAAGTTCCCCGCTTTTTTTCTTGTTAAGAAACTCCCCGCGCCACTCTCCGCCGCTTGTGATGGTTTCCCATAGATTCTTATAATCCTCATTCGTGGTGTGCCCTGACTTCAGGATGCGTGGGTTTTTCCCTTTTACGCTTTCAAACGTATAGCCTGTCAGTTCAGTGAATTTTGGATTAACGTACTCGATGTTGGCGTCAGGGTCGGTAATCATTACAATTGCCGGGCTTTGCTCTACTGCGCGTGAGAGCTTTTGTATTTCCTCCTCATCGCGCTTGCGCTCCGTAATGTCTCTTATTATGCCCATGAACAGGAAAGTACCGCCTAATTTTAACTCGCTTACCGAGAGGTATACGGGAAAGACCTCACCGCTGCTGCGTCGGCCCTCTACCTCGCGCCCCAGGCCGATTATTTTTTTCTGTCCGGTCTTTAAATAATTTTCCAAATAACCGTCGTGTTCATTTTTGTACGGTTCCGGCATCAGCATGGATACGTTCTTGCCGGTTACCTCCTCTGCCTTGTAACCGAATATCTTTTCCGCGGCTTTGTTAAACGACCTGACAATCCCCTGGGTATTTATAATGATAATGCCTTCGGCAGCGGTATCGAGCAGAGCTACGTACCTGCCCCTGCTCTCCTCAAGTTCATTTTCTGCTCTTTTACGCTTTTTTTCTATGAATGCGATCCACAGGGCGGAAAGTGAAAATACCAGTATCCATACGGCGAGCATTAAGTAGAAAATTTTCTGGCTGCGTTTGTAGTTCTGTAATACCAGCATGTCGAGCTTGCCCATAAAAACTTCCAGCTTTGTTGATATGCGCTCCATGACGGCGTTGAAATTTTCATGCAGCAGGTGGTCGTTGTTTTTAATTATTGCATTTTAAATCAAAATCTACGGTATAGGGAAAAGGGAGCGTTTGTGGGCGT
>CBDUXY010000028.1:0-20596 GCA_965371305.1 uncultured bacterium | reverse complement strand
TGTGTGATTTAAGTTCTGTGGATTTAAAAAGCTAATTGCTAAATTTGCCCACCGCAGGTGCTGCGCTCACGGCGAGTGTTAGAATAGTCGTTGATTACGTTTTGCAAAAAAAAGCGTGTTTATAAATCTGCCCACCGCAGGTGCGGCGCACGGCGTATAGTATAATGTTTATTTGTGTGATTTATGTTCCGTAGATTTAAAAAGCTAATTGCTAAATCTGCCCACCGCAGGTGCGGCGCACGGGCAGACAGGGGAATATGATTAAGAAGCTAAGGCCAGGGTTAAGGTGTTTTGTCTTTTTGCTGCTCATGTGCGTGGTCTTGTCTGCCGGGTGCGCGGTCAAGGCCCGTGCCGACAGGCAAAGTGGTGCCGGGACCGTCAGGGTGCTTGTGATTGAAGACGCAGGGAACTTGCTTATTACAGGCGCCGTTGGTTACGGTACGGTTGTCTTAAAGAAGTCAGGCTATAATAACATTACCTTAAACGGCAAGCCAGTGAGGCTGCCGCTTCACCTTCGTCCGAAGAAAAAGTTCATCAATATAAATAAAAAACCTTACCGCGGCGTGATCGAGGTGAGGAAGCGAGAGAGGGGTTTTATCGTCATAAGCGAGCTTTCGCTTGAGCATTACGTCACCGGCATCATAAACAACGAAGTCTCAAGCAAGTGGCACGTCGAGGCCTTAAAGACCCAGGCGGTTATCTCCAGGACTTACGCCCTTTACCAGAAAGAGCGCAGAGCAGGCGAGCTTTATCATCTAACAGGCACGCACATGGACCAGGTCTATACAGGGGCAGGGAAAGAGGACGCTGCTTCACGCCGGGCGGTTAAAGCGACAAGAGGCCAGGTGCTTACCTTTAACGGCGTACCGGCGCTTACGGTTTTTCATTCAAGCGCGGGGGGTGTTACAGAGTCTTCGAAAAATGTATGGAAAGACGACTACCCGTACTTGAGGAGTGTCAAGAGTAAGTACGATAAAAGAGCGCCCAACTATGGATGGGTGCTCTCCCTTACCGCCAGGTCGCTTGGAGACAAACTTAAAGCTGCCGGGCACAACATAGGGGTTGTAAAGAAGGTCGTAATCGGCAGGAAAACCCGCACGGGCCGTGTCGTGCGTATTGTTATAAAAGGGAAAAAAGGCCGTGTTGTTATGACGGGCGAGGAGCTTCGTCGCGCCCTTGGTTACGGTTTTCTGAAGAGTACGCTTTTTAAGGTAAAAAAACGCAGGGGCGTTTTTGTGTTTACCGGCAGGGGATCGGGGCACGGTGTGGGCTTATCTCAGTGGGGCGCAAAAGGCATGGCCGAGCACGGCGCGAGTTATAAGAAAATATTAAAACACTATTATAAGGGGACGAAGCTGAAGAAGGTGTATTAATTTCAGACCGTTTGCCTTCACTTTTTTTAGATGCATAAATAACACCAATGAAAACCTCGGACTTCAACTACAACCTCCCGGAGAAATTAATAGCAAGGTATCCGCTTCCCGAGCGCGCGGCGTCGCGGTTGCTTGTGTTGCACAGGGACTCAGGCGACGTTGAGCACAGGAGTTTTTCCGATGTCCCTGACTTGCTTGTGCCCGGCGATTTATTGTTATTAAACGACACGCGCGTCATTCCGGCCCGGCTTCTTGGCAGGAAAAAACAAACCGGCGGCAAGGTCGAGGCCCTGGTCATCCGTAAGGTCGCAGATGAAGGGGAGCGGGAACTGTGGCAGTGTATAATTAAATCCTCAAAAGGACTTAAACAGGGCGGCGTGCTTGTGTTTGGTGATGCCAAGGATAACGGCAACGGCAACCTTGAGGCTCACGCAGTCGAAAAAGACGAAAACGGCCTTTGGACGCTTTTGTTTTCGCCCGGAGACGTGCTTGAAAGGGTAAAGGCCATCGGTGAAATACCTATTCCGCCTTACCTTAACCGTCGGGCCGAAGACATTGACACGCTTCGCTATCAGACGGTTTTTGCCAGGCGTGACGGAGCGGTTGCCGCCCCGACCGCAGGGCTTCATTTTGACGAATCCATGTTAAGCGGCATAAAGAAAAAGGGTGTTGACGTAAGACATGTTACCCTGCACACCGGGCCTGCGACGTTCATGCCGGTCCGGGTGGATGATGTGACCGACCACACCGTGCCGGAGGAGTTTTATTCCATAGGGCCGGAAGTCGCGGATTTGATTGTTAAGGCGAAACAAGAAAACCGCCGCGTGGTTGCAGTCGGTACGACCGTAACGCGTGCCGTGGAGTCGGCGTTTAAAGCGGGTGTTGCCGAGGAGCCGGTGCTTGAGGGCGGCACCTCGCTTACTATTTTTCCTGGTTATGAATTTAATGTAATAAGCGCGCTTATTACCAACTTCCACCTTCCCTGTTCAACCCTACTGATGCTTGTTTCGGCGTTTGCAGGAAGGGAAGTTGTGCTTTCTGCGTACGAGCAGGCGGTAGAGCGGGAATACAGGTTTTTCAGCTACTGCGACTGTATGATATTGCTCTAATGGATTAAAGTGAGAATAATGAATATCTTTGTCAAAAACAAAATATGTGTCTCTATGATAATATTTTCACTTTGTTTTCTGTTGTTATCGTGTGGTTTGAATTACCGTAGAGATATTAATGATAATTTTCCAGAGAAGGAAATCAAAGAGATTGTTTTAAAAATAATGTCTGCTATTGAGAAAAAAGAAGTCGAAAAACTTTTTGACTTGTTTCCTGAGAAAGGTGTCGTTGAAGGTGACACATATTTCACAAAAAAAGTTGCGATAGATGAACTTCTTGATAAGAACAGTTATGGATATAATGCACTATTTGCCCTAATAAATACGGAAGAGCTAGATATGTGTAAAAAGAATGGTGATTTTCTTTTTATAACGCCTTATGCATATATTGCAATGTTTGGTCCAATTTATGATTTTGATATTGTGAAGCAATTTCCAGAGTATCCTGATAGTAAGTTTTATAGTGCAAAACTTGAAAGAAAAAAAGTTGGTAAGTGTACTTTGGATTTACTTCCGATTCATCTCCAGAAAATGGACGAAAAGTTTTATCTTCGCGGTTTCTTTTTCCAGATGATGTAAGAAGATGATTGTGTGAGTATTTATTGTTATGACAAATTTTAATTTTGAACTCATAAAAAAAGACCCGTCAGGCGCAAGGCGCGGCCGGATTACCACGCCACACGCGGTAATTGAGACGCCCGTGTTCATGCCTGTCGGCACGAAGGCAACGGTAAAGGCCATGACCCCTGAAGAGCTGCGGGCCATGGGATTTGACATTATACTCGGTAATACCTATCATCTGTACTTAAGGCCGGGGCACGACCTGATAGCGGAGTTCGGCGGGCTGCACGAGTTTATGAACTGGAAAGGGGCTTTATTAACCGACAGTGGTGGTTATCAGGTCTTTAGCCTCTCAAACCTTCGAAAGATCAAAGAAGAAGGCGTTGAGTTTTCATCCCATATAGACGGCACCCGGTGTTTCCTGAGTCCTGAGAAGTCAATTGAGATTCAGCGTTCGCTTGGGGCTGATATTATTATGGCCTTTGACGACTGTACGTCGCACCCGAGCACCCACGCTGAAACAAAAAAGTCCATGGAGCTTACGCACCGTTGGGCCGAGCGGTGTAAGAAGGCGCATGAATCAGGGGTCGGTGAATTAAAGGCCGCCGAAGCAGGTAGCAAACATAGGCAAGCCCTGTTCGGCATTATCCAGGGCGGCATGTACGAGGATTTAAGAGAAGAGAGCGCAAAGGCCATAGTTGACCTTGGTTTTGACGGCTACGCCATAGGCGGGCTTAGCGTTGGTGAGGGTAAGGAGCTCATGAGCGCCATGGTAAATACGGTGATTCCGTATATCCCGGACAACGCTGCGAGGTATCTGATGGGGGTTGGAACACCGGAGGATCTGGTACTTGCTGTAGAGTCAGGCGTGGATATGTTTGACTGTGTTTTACCTACAAGAAGTGCAAGGACAGGAACTCTCTTTACAAGCAGTGGAAAATTGGTTATAAAGAACAGTCAACATTCGTGTGATCACAATCCGATTGATAGCGAGTGCGGTTGTTACACATGTAAAAATTACTCAAGGGCGTACCTGAGACATCTCTTCATGTCAGGCGAGATCCTTGGGATGCGCCTTAATACGATACACAATCTGCATCACTACGCAACGTTAATGGCTGATATGAGAGAGGCCACTAGTGAAGGGCGTTTTGCAGGGTTTAAGAAAGATTTTTTCAGTAAGCGTAATTGTTAGTTGCTGTGGTGATAAGCAAAACGCTTAACCGTAAGCAACGGGGTTTTAAAAGGAAGTAAGCAAAAAACCTTGCAGTAATCTGTGGGGAGATTAAACCCGCCATGCGGGAGAAAACACTTTTTCGTAAGCAACGGGGTTTTAAAAGGAAGTAAGCAAAAAAACCTTGCAGTAATCTGTGGGGAGATTAAACCCGCCATGCGGGTAAAAAAATTTGGAGGTAACACAGTGCTTTATATTTTTCCGGTAGCAACTGCCCACGCGGCAGAGGGCGCATCTGGCGGGGCGAATATCATGAGTTTTGTCCCCATATTCGCTCTTGCTGCGATATTTTATTTCTTTATGATAAGGCCTCAGCAAAAAAACGCCAAGATCCGCAAGGAAATGATTGAGAAGCTTAAAAAAGGCGATAACGTGCTGATGCGCGGCGGAATCTACGGCAAGATTATAAGCGTAAATGACGACGTTGTTATGGTCGAGGTTGCAGAGAACGTAAGGCTCAAGGTTGATAAGGACTCTGTGTCGGTTAGAAAAACAAGCTGAAGAACTCCGGCTCTTAAGTAACAGAGGCGGCTTAAATGTTATGGGACCTCTGAAGAGTTATTGTTTTTTAGCGTTACTTCGAGGAGTCTGGTTCGACAAGACTCATCACAGGCTTCGACTGTGCTCAGGACAGGCGAAGCTTTGAGGAAATCTCCAGGTGGCTAATTTCTTTAAAGACGAGATTGCTTCTTATGGGGTCTCTGACCCTTCGCTCGCAATGACGAACAAAGGGAATGAATTAGAGTTTTCCTGAATTTTATGATATGTGGAGGTTTTATTTTTCGTGTTGTTAATGATTGATTCTAATGATCCGGTTCTAACGGGGGCGGTAAGATGAAAAGTATCTCGGCGCGCATTGCGTTGCTTGGCGGCTTTACTCTGCTTGCCCTTATTCTTTTTCTGCCCTCAACTCCGGTTAGCAAGTTGCTGCCTTCTTTCTGGGCCGATAAGGTGCCCAGGATCGTGCTTGGCCTTGATTTGCAGGGCGGCATGCACCTTGTGCTTGACGTTGACAGGGACGAGGCGGTCTCGAACTACACCCAGACGATGGCTAAAGGCATGGCAGGGCTTTTTAGCGAAAGGGGTTTAAAAGACGGCGTAGTTGTAGCAAAGCGCGGCAAGGATACGGTTGTTATAACGCTAAAGGCTGGTACCGAACCAGGCGTTATAAAGGCCCTTGTTAAGGATGAGTTCCGGGTGTTTCAGGACCCGAAGGACGAGAACGGCAAGTTGCTCTTTAAGCTTGCGGACTCAGAGGCCGCCCGTATTCGGGACGGCGCCCTTGAGCAGGTCCTTGAGGTGTTAAGGAACAGGATAGATGAATTCGGCGTTGCCGAACCAATTATACAGAAACAAGGCGAGCGTGAGATAGTGGTGCAGCTTGCCGGCATAAAAGACACAAAGAGGGCTCTTGACCTTATAGGGAAAACGGCCGTGCTTGAGTTCAGGATGCTTGATGAGGAGAACGACGTGTCAGAGGCCATAAAGTACGGCGCGCCGTTTGGCTCGGAGCTGATGTATGAGAAAAAGACGGACCCGATCAGCATGACGGTTATAAAGATTCCCTACCTTGTAAAGAGTGACGTGTTGCTTACAGGAGACATGCTCTCTGACGCAAGGGTGGCCTTTGATCAGACCATGAACAAGCCCTACGTTGCCATTACCTTTAACTCGGGGGGGGCGCGTCTTTTCGAGAGGATAACGGAAAGAAACGTTGACAAAAGGATGGCCATTATACTTGACGGCAACGTGTATTCGGCCCCGGTAATAAGGGACAGGATCGCAGGCGGAAGGGCAAGCATAGAGGGCGGCTTTACGGTTAATACGGCAAGGGACCTGGCCGTTGTGCTTCGCGCGGGTTCACTCTCCGTGCCTGTTGAGATAGTTCAGAACGTTACGGTCGGGCCAACGCTTGGCAGGGATTCGATTGAGGCGGGTCTGAAGGCCATTGTTTTTGGCGGTGTTCTTGTGTTCGTGTTCATGATTATATACTATAAGTTCTCAGGCGTAATCGCTAACTTCGCGGTATTTTTAAATATAATAATGCTGCTCGGGGCAATGGCCTGGTTCAACGCAACCCTCACTCTTCCGGGCATCGCCGGAATACTGCTTACCATAGGCATGGGGGTTGACTCGAACGTGCTTATATTCGAGAGGATAAGGGAAGAGCTTAAGGCGGGCAGGACTCCGAGGTCTGCCGTGAACGCGGGTTATGACAGGGCCTGGTGGACTATTGTCGACTCAAACGTAACCACCCTTATAACGGCTGCCGTCCTGTTCCAGTTCGGGAGCGGGCCGATAAAAGGTTTCGCCGTAACCCTTTCTCTTGGCATACTCATTAACCTCTTTACCTCGCTTGTGGGGACAAAGCTCCTGTTCGATTTTCAGAGCGAAAAGATGAGGGTGAAGAAAGTAAGTATTTGACGTTTGTAAAATTAACGTTTGAACAATTCAGGCAGGACAAATAACACAGGAGATACCTGAGAAGTTATGCAGTTTTTGAACAATACGAATATAGATTTTACAGGTAAGCGCAAGGTATGTTTTGTGATATCAGCGATACTTGCATTAATAGGCATAGTGGGGGCTCTTGCCATCCCAATGGGAAAGGCCAACCTTGGCACTGACTTCTCTGGCGGAGTCGCAGTGCAGCTTCGATTTGAAAAATCTCTTCAAATGGAGACGGTCAGAGCCGTGCTTGCAAAGGGTGGTTTCCCTGATGCAGATCTGCAACAGATTCTTGGAACGAACAAGTTGCTTGTAAAGGTTGGTGTTGAAAAGGGTATAAAGGGTGTTGCGCAAAGCGTAGGCTCCGTGTTTAAGGCAGGCATGCCGGGTAACCCTTTTATCGTTGACAGCGTTACAGAGGTCGGTCCTACAGTCGGTAAAAAACTCCAGAAAGACGCCCTCTGGGCAATCGCCATATCCCTTTTTAGTATACTCCTGTATGTTGCATGGCGTTTTGAATTCAGTTTTGCCGTGGCCGGAGTTATCGCTACTTTTCACGACGTGCTCGCAGTTATGGGTATCCTCTTCATACTCGATAAGGAGATAAACCTTACTATAATAACGGCCCTGCTGACGCTTGCCGGATACTCTCTTAATGACAGCGTCGTTTTATTCGACAGGATACGTGAAAACCTCAGAAAGGGTGTGCAAGGGCATTTTGATGTGCTTGTGAACAGGAGCATAAACGAGGTCCTGGGACGCACCGTCGTTACGTCCGGCACTACGCTTCTCGTGCTTCTGGCGCTGTTTTTCCTCGGTGGAGAGGTGATTCACGACTTCTCTCTTGCCCTCTTGCTTGGTGTGATTGTTGGAACTTACTCGTCGATGTTTGTTGCAAGCCCGCTGGTGCTGATCTGGAAGGACAGGGTCAAGGCCGGTTCGGCAAAACCGGCAGATCAGAAGGCGTAGTTTTTTTAAAAAATTTTCTTCTTTGATCTTTTTAACGGCGCCGCTACCTGGCGCCGTTTTTCCTTCGTCATTTTTTCATCTTAAAGTTCATGCGCACCGGTGCGGCCCCATTCATTAACCGCAATCGTACATACAATCGACGGTATATGAATTTGCGCGCGCAGGCCCGATTCCCTGCCTACCTGTCCTCTGGCCCGCCCTGTCCGTGCAGGCCGGGCAGACCACGTGTCCCCGAGGCGAAATTTTTTTTGACATTAAGCGTTTACGAATGTTATATTTAATAGTGAACTAAATTAGCATTACGCGAGGTGGTATGGAAGAGGCACAGTTTGAAAATCGCATAC
Source organism: uncultured bacterium (assembly GCA_965371305.1). Classification (GTDB taxonomy): domain Bacteria; phylum Desulfobacterota; class GWC2-55-46; order GWC2-55-46; family DRQE01; genus CBDUXY01. The sequence goes on along the minus strand of CBDUXY010000028.1, from coordinate 12,558 downwards.
ACTCAAGGCTCAGGGTCAAGTTCGACGTCTTTATCAATAACGCGGTAAAGGCCGACACCCTGGACATAAGTGAAGGTGGTATGTTCATACATACCTCGATCCCGTTTCCACAGGGCACTGTGGTGGAACTTACCTTTACTCCTTTCCCAGGGGCCAAGGAGATAAAGGTGAGCGGCAAAGTTCAATACGTGCACGTAGGTCTTGCCATCGGTGTTGAGTTTATAGACCTTGCGGAGTCCGACAGGCTTATCCTTGCAAAATACATAGAAGGGAGCATGGACACGACCGGGGCCGGGGAGGCCATTGCCGCCGACACCCGCCAGAAGGTACTTGTTGCCGACGATAGCGCTGCGGCAAGGACAATGGCAAAAAACAAGCTCATGCTCATGGGGCTTGCCGTCAGGGAAGTCTCAAACGGTGCGGACGCTATTAAGGCCGTTGAGGCGTGCAAACCCGACGTAATTATTTTCGACTATATGATGAAGGGTATGGATGGGGAAAAATTCCTTCATATGCTAAGGAGCAAGGATGAGTGGAAGGGCATAAAAGTGGTTTTGCTCTCAGGCAACATGAATCCGGAACAGATATCCAGACTCTCGATGTTTGGTATTACTGAAATTTTACCGAAGATGACCACGACGCCAAAGAAACTTGCCGAGAAGATAAAAGAAATACTCGACCTCGACGTTAAGTAGGCCTGGCGTAGAGTACGTCAAGGCTTTAAATAAATCAGGCGCGGCATGTCAGGCGCAGAGCCGTGCGGGCTTTCTCCGGACTTAGTGCAGGGCATTTATCCGTCCCCAATTAATTGTAACCGTAATCCTATGAAAAAACGATGGAACTTAAGTCCTGTAAATAAGGAACTCGTAGAAACTCTTGTTTCCGAGCTTGATATCCTGCCAGTAACGGCCCAGCTTCTTATAAACAGAGGCCTTGTCGATTGTGACAAGGCTTTTTCATTTTTATCTCCCGACATGGGCAAACTTCACGACCCGTTTCTGATGAAAGATATGGACCTTGCCACTTCCCGCATTATTCGCGCAATAGATCTTGGCGAACAGATTGCCGTTTACGGGGATTTTGACGTTGACGGTGCGACGGCAAGCGCGCTTTTGTATCTTTTCTTTGAAAAGGTAGGGGTGAAGATTATCTCCTACATTCCTGACAGAAAGAGCGAGGGCTACGGGCTCAACAAAAAGGCCCTTCAGCGTCTTCGAGGGCAGGGGGTGGGGCTTGTCATTACGGTTGACTGCGGCACTTCAAATAGCGAGGAGATCGAGTTCGCCCGCACAATCGGGCTTGACGTGATAGTGACCGACCACCACGAGGTGCCGCTTGACGGAGGGCCAAAGGCGAGCGCTTTTTTAAACCCCATGCGCCCTGATTGCGCTTTTCCGTTTAAGGGGCTCGCCGGGGTCGGAGTTGCATTTAACCTCGTCATAGCCATGAGGACAAGGCTTCGGGAGAATGGGTGGTTTAAGTCAGGCAGGACGCAGCCGAATTTAAAGAGACTGCTCGATATTGTCAGCATAGGTACGGTCGCCGACATGGTGCCGCTTACCGACGAGAACAGGATATTCGTAAGCCACGGGCTTTCTGTGCTTTCAGGGACGCGAAGTCCCGGGTTGCTTGCGCTTATGGACGTTTGCGGCGTGCCTCCTTCGCAGGTGAGTGCGGAAAAAATTGCTTTTCAGCTTGCCCCAAGGATTAACGCCGCCGGAAGGCTCAAGAGCGCCGACATGGCCTTCCGCCTGCTTACAACGCAGGACCCGCACGTGGCCGCGAAGCTTGCCAGAGAACTTGACGCGGTAAACACGGACAGACGTGCCATGGAGAGCCGTATTGTGACGCGGGCGACGTCGATGGTGCAGGAGAGTTTAATAGATAACAGCGTGGAGAATGCTATCGTGCTTTCTTCCAACGACTGGCATCCGGGCGTTATAGGCATTGTTGCTTCGCGCATGGTGGAGAGGTTTTTCAGGCCAAGCGCGCTTATTGCAATGGACGGAGACACCGGGCGCGGCTCAGTGAGGGGAATTCACGGCTCGGACGTGATGGGAGGACTTAAGGAAGCAGCCTCGCTTTTAGAGAGGTTCGGAGGACACAGGGCTGCGGCCGGGTTTTCGATAAAAAGAGAGAACCTCGAGGAATTTAAAAAAGTTTTTATAGACTTTTTTAATAACTCGCTTACCGACGAAGACCTTGTTCCGGTCGTAAGAGTTGACTGTGAGGTGTCTCTTAGTGCGTTAAGTCAAAGGCTTATTTCGGAGCTTGACCGGCTACAGCCCTTTGGCCGTTCTAACGCAAAACCGCTGCTCTATACAAAAGGAGCAGATGTGGTTTCATCTCGCGTTGTGGGAGAGAAGCATTTGAAGATGGTGCTGAGGCAGGACGGTCGTACCCAGGAGGCAATCGCCTTTAACATGGGCGAGATGCATCCGTTAAGCGGACCTGGTTTTGACGTGGCTTTTCACCCTTACATGGATAGATTCCGCGGCGCCGCCACCCTTAACCTTAACGTGAAAGACGTTAAGGCGCAGGCTCCTGCAAGTCACTCTACAGTCCCTGTCGCCTGAGCTGCAGGCCGGGGTGTTCTGTCCGCTACCTCCGTGCTCTGTTCACTCAAATCCTTAAATACTAAAAACTATCGACCCGATTAACTGCACAATACCTGGCAGATTACTTGCCTTGTTAGCCGCCAGATTGCTTAATAGACGACCGGCCCTGACGTCTTGGTTTTAGTTTACGCGTCTTTTAGCGTCCGTGCTGCGCGATTTCTCATACATGCCCCGCTCTATTTGTTAGATTTTTTCATGCCCTTTGTCTCTGATTTTGCTTGACATTTCAGTAAGATTAAAATATACTGACTGGTTAAATCTACTATTTGGAGTAAAAAATGCGTAAATTCGGGAAAAATAACTTTATAAGAAACGTTGTGCTGTCTGTTTTCATGACGCTCAGTGTTGAGTCCGCGGTTGTGATCTCACATTATTCGGCAAACAGCGGTGAGGAGAAAAAAACCATCACGGCTGAGCAAAGTGAGAAGCTGTATGTGGGAAGTGTGCTCAGGAAGCACAAGACAGGACTTAGCAGGGTTGAAGAGGCAAGGCTTGCAACATACATAATAGAGCAGAGCAGGAAAAACGGGCTCGATCCAATGTTGATACTTGCGCTTATAGAAACGGAGAGCACTTATTATAACTGGGCAAAGTCCAACAAGGGTGCGCTCGGGTTGATGCAGGTCGTGCCTGCGACAGGATACAGTCTGGCCGAAGAGCTTAATATCAAGTGGGAGGGTGATAAGACCCTTTACGACCCTTATAAAAACGTAAAGATGGGTGTGCACTATTACGCAAGCCTGCTTGAGAGGTTTGAACATAACAACTCAAAGGCGCTTGCCGCTTATAATGCAGGCCCAACCTATGTGGCAAGGCGCCTTAGGGGCGGAAAAAACCTGCCGCGCCGTTACAGGGACAAGGTCTTTGCAAACTATAGAAGCCATAAGCAAAGTATGGTTTTTTAGTTTTTCAGACCCTAAGCCTGGCTATTAAAAATATATATTTTTGTTATTTATTGCGCCCTGTCATACTGACAGGGCGTTTTTTTTTTGTATTTAAGGATTATGCTGGAGTTATGTTAAGTGTTTTCTACCGGTAAGGGTGGTAAGGACCTATTGTTTTAAGATTGCGGGAATCACTTAAGTGTCTTGATACGAATTTAAAAAACAAAAAAAATCAGGTTTACTAAGAAAAAATATTGTACACAGTTACAGTTTAAGTTATATTAAAGCGTAGCGTAATAGGATGTTTTACCCGCATGGCGGGCTACAAGCCACCATGTGGGTTTAGTGCCCCGCAGCTTGATGTGAGATTTTTTTCAAACATACCACCTATTGATACCTCGTAGCTTGGCTAAGGGGTGGTTTACTCTTCATTTTCATTTAATGATTTATATCTTTTTCGGGAGGGATTTTGGAGCTCGAACAGACCAAGAAGATCAAGGAGTATAAAAGGGGTTATTCAAATGTTTACGACGCCCTGTTTAAAAGGTTCTTTTTTCCGAGAATAGAACGCGCTATTAATACCATGGACTTTAAGCCGGGTGAAAACGTGCTTGACGTTGGAGTGGGCACGGGGCTTTCACTTGACCTGTTCCCGAGTAGCTGTAATGTCGTTGGCATTGACCGTTCAAGGGCTATGCTGAAGGTGGCGTCCAGGAAGGTACGCGAGCGGGGGCTCGATAACATCAAGCTCGTTGAGATGGATGCGATGAACCTTAACTTCCGTGACAATAGTTTTGATCACGTCTTGATCTCCCACGTAGTAAGTGTTGTGTCCGACCCCTATAAGCTTATGAAAGAAGTAAGGCGTGTTTGCAAGGACGGCGGCGCCGTTGTGGTCGTAAACCACTTTCAGAGTTCAAACAAGATGCTTGCCGGTTTCGGCAAGATGATAACGCCGGTCAGTGAGAAGATTGGCTGGAGGTCGGACCTGTGCCTGAACGAGTTTATAAATAAGGCGGGCCTTCGGGTAGATAAAAAATTCAAGCTAAAAAAACTTGATTTCTGGCACCTGATATTCGCCACTAACTGTAAATAACTGCGTAGATAAACCCGCGTATTAACTAAAGAACCGTTACCTTGTTATAAATCTGTGTCAACGGTTTTTTTTCTTTACACTTTCAAGAAAAATACATGAATCCCTGCTTTGCATATTGAGCAAGACATAACTGCTTCCTTACAATTCGTCCCTATGGTAGAGGATGATTTAAACGACGTTTTGCGCATAGAGTCGCAGTCTTTTCCACGCCCCTGGTCAAGAGAGCTTTATGAGAACGAACTTGGAAATGAAATCTCCCACTGTTTTGTACAGAAGGCGACTCTGGAGGGGTGCGAACGAGTGGTCGGGTACGTCGTGTTCTGGATTGTCGTGGGCGAGGCCCATATACTGACGATTGCGGTAGATCCGGAACTAAGGGGCAGGGGGTTTGCAAGGGCGCTTATGTCTTTTATCCTTGATTATATAGATGAGTGCGAAGTCGCCGAGATAACACTTGAAGTAAGACGCTCTAATTATGCTGCAAAGAAGCTTTACGAGGACCTTGGTTTTACCGATGCGTATGTGAGAAAAAACTACTACGGCGACGAAGACGCAATCGTTATGAGAAAGGAACTCAGGAGCGTTGTGCGCGAGCAGGACTGAGAGGCAGGCAGGGGCAGTTAAGCGGACAAGAATAGCCTACTTGGTGCGAAGGTCCTGAGTGGGCTGCCAGAGTGGTTAAGTAGCCACCATGAGAAACAGGAAAACCAATCAATGAGTGAAGCTGTAATAAAAACTAATAAAAACGTAGCCGGTGAGTATTATATAATGTCGCTTTCGTGGCAGGCGGCGGGAGAGGCCGCGCCAGGGCAGTTCGTTATGCTCCGGGTGACAGACCCGTCGAGTTCCACAGACCCGATACTCAGGAGGCCGTTTAGTATCGCAAGGGCAAAAGACGGTGTAATAGAGTTATTATATAAAGTGGTTGGCAGGGGTACGAAAGCAATGGCAGCCTTGAAAAAGGGGACGGCCCTTGACGTAATGGGGCCTCTTGGCAGGGGTTTCCCGGACGCGGAGAAAACATTATCCATAGATTCGAAAAACCTGATTATGGTTGCAGGAGGCATAGGGCTTGCCCCGTTTCACATGGTGGTTGACGCAGTGGCGAAAGAAAAAAGAAAAAATCTCCGGCTTTTTTACGGGGCGCGCGGGGCCGAGGATGCCGGGCTTTGCCGGGTTATATCAAAGTCAGGTATCAAAGTGCATGTCGCAACAGAGGACGGGTCGGTTGGTGAAAAAGGTTTTGTTACGAATATATTAAAAAAAGAGATTTATGATGAAAACTCGGTTGTATATGCCTGTGGCCCGACTGGGATGTTAAAGGCCGTAGCCGCCCTTGCACTTGAGGCCGGGGCGCGGTGTTACGTGTCTCTTGAGTCCGCAATGGCCTGCGGCATAGGCGTGTGCCTCGGGTGTGCGGTCAGTGCAGCGCCTGGGTGCTCTCATGACGGGAAAAAATACAAGATGGTCTGCTCGGACGGCCCTGTGTTTGAGGCGCGAGAGATAGACTGGGAACGGGTTTAGGGTTCTAATGTTGTTGTTTGTAATTGCGTAGCGATTTTGATAAAGTTTAAAAGTGATTACAATTATTTAATGTAAGGGTAGATAATGGTAAAACAAGAACACTTGAATAATGCACCAATTGTAGAAGCGCTTATTGACATTAGGGTTAAGTTACCATCCGATATCAATGTAGCCAAGTTGCAAGCATTGCATCCATTGGTTGATGAACTATATCCTCAAGTTCAAGAATTGAAGAAGGGTAGTGTAACAATAAAGGCAGGTGAAGCTTTTGAGGCAGCAACTGGAGATATTAGACATATTGGTTACAGGTATTTTTCTAAAGATAAAAAACAAATATTACAGTCAAGGTTGGACGGATTTACTCTTAGCAGATTAAAGCCATATGAAACTTGGGATGCACTGCGTGAGGAAGCCGAGAGGCTTTGGCAATTATATGTAAGTATAGCTTCCCCTGAAGTTATAACAAGGGTTGCGTTACGTTATATTAATCGTATAGAAATACCATTTTCTTCGTTAAAAGATTTTGGCGAGTATTTGACTGCGTTACCACAAATACCACCAGAATTGCCTACAGAAATTAGTAGTTTTTTAACACGATTAGTTATGCCAGAACCTGCGTTAGGGGCTACAGCTATTATTGCCCAAGCGTTGGAGCCTGTAATTAATCAAGATATTGTTCCTGTAATTTTAGACATAGATGTTTTTAAAGAGGGTGAGTTTGACATTGATTCTAAAGAAGCATGGGATACTATTGATAAATTACGCAATTTTAAAAACGATATTTTTTTTAAGAGTATCACAGAACAAACAAAGGAGTTGTGCAGATGAATTTAGCAATAACACCAAATAAATATTCTGCAACCAATATGGCTTCCAGTGGTAGTAACGATAGTTTCAAGTATGGTAAAACAGATTCTTCAAATCAGGAAATAGAGTGGGAGAATCTAATTTTGTCATTGAGAGAGGTGTTTGAGGAATGTTCTGAACCAAACTGGGATGGGTATGACGCAGCACCAATATCTAAAAAAGCATACCTGGAAGCATTGAAAGTTTTGGAACACCTCCCTTTGACTCTTCCTTTACCAGAAATTGTTCCAGAGGCTTCAGGTGAGATTGGCATGGAGTGGTATCGTGAGAAAGGCTATGTGTTTGTTATTAGCCTTGCAGGTGATGGTAGTATCACTTATGCTGGAATATTTGGAAAAGGGAACAGAACTCATGGCGATGAGCGTTTTATTGAATCTTTGCCGCAGGAAGTAATTAGTAATATACAACGCTTGTTCAGTTAGGTGGTTTGGGTGCAACCAGTTTCTTTTACTGAGACAATTTCTCGTTATATTTTATCAAAAAATGATTTCACCAAAAACAGGATTAAATATTCCGCTTTCATACCGTATCCACATTTAGAACTTTCAATATATCGTATAGACTCTCTTACAGAAGCTGAAATATGGAATATAGGTCAGGTCGAGGTGGCCAATAAACGTGGCAAGCCTCTTTTAGCTCGAGGTGATGTTACTGTTGCACAGGTAGGAGAAGTTAGTGGTTTGGAAGTGACTCCAGATACAGACCCAGAATCGCACTATCTTCATGCAAATATTATTAATTGGCCAAAAATGAAATCAGAACAGAAGCTACGGGCAGTTGAATTGGCCGATAGAGCACAGTTATTTATCAAAACTGATTGAGTAAGGAATATAGAATGAGCAGTAATATAGTAAAACGTAGGAAACCGTCTCTCCGTGTTGACCTTGGAGCCGGGTTGAAACTCAGGAACCCGGTAATGACGGCTTCGGGTACGTTTGGGTACGGCCTTGAATTTACCCCTTACACGGATCTTAAAGGGCTTGGCGCTATAGTCGTAAAGGGGCTTTCGCTCAGGCCGAGGGACGGCAACCCGCCGCCTCGTATTGCCGAGACACCAAGCGGGATGCTTAACGCAATAGGACTTCAAAACGTCGGGGTGGATGTTTTCATAAACGAGAAAATGCCGTCCCTTAGGAAGTTCAAGACCCCTGTCATAGCGAATATATTTGGCGAGACAGTGCGTGAGTACACGGAAGTCGCACGGAGACTCAGTACGGTAAAAGGCGTGCATGCGCTTGAGATAAACATATCGTGCCCGAACGTGAAGAAGGGTGGTATAGTGTTCGGCACGGAGCCGAAAGAGGCCGCGCGTGTCGTGCGGGCGGTAAAGAAGGTGACAGGCCTGCATGTCATGACAAAGTTGTCTCCTAACGTAACCGATATAAAGGCCATGGTAAGGGCCGTGCAGGACGCGGGCACGGACTCTATCTCCCTTATAAACACACTTACCGGCATGGCCGTTGACGTGGAGAAAAGACGCGCCGTACTCGCTACGACGACCGGCGGGCTTTCCGGCCCTGCCATAAGGCCGGTTGCCGTGCGTATGGTGTGGGAAGCTGCAAAGGTCGCCCGTGTACCGCTTGTAGGTGTTGGCGGAATAGTTACGGCGCGTGACGCACTCGAGTTTATCCTTGCCGGAGCAAGTGCCGTACAGGTAGGTACGGCAAGTTTTATAGACCCGGACAGTGGGGTTAAGGTAGCTCTGGGCATTGAGGACTATATGAAACGGCACGGGGTCAGAAAAATTGCAGACCTTGTCGGGGTGGTAGAGTAAGTTTGTCATCCTGAACTTGTTTCAGGATTTCGTTTTCTTGTCATTCTTGTTTGCGTAATTTGGACTCCAGGTTGGGAATTATATATGAAAAAGTCGCTTACGACACATGTTATGTGTTTTACCAAGTCTATTTGAGGTCGGAATGAAGTTTCTTTCAAAAATAATAATGATCATTATCGTTGCCGGGCTCTGTTTTTCTTCTTCGGCGGTGTTTGCCGAGTACGATACCGAAGCAAAGATTGGTCCGTTTGATTTTAACCTGCGCGTTGATAAACTGCGCGACATCGAGCTTGTTTACATTTACGGCCCTGGCTGTGTTACCAAATCAAAGCCGATAGAGCCAAAAAAACCGGAAGAGCAGGAAAAACCGGTAATGTCTGCAAAGCCGGAAGGTTCAGAAAAGCCGGAAGAGCCGACAAAGACTGTTAAGGCAACAAAACCTGTTATTAATAAAACCGCCGCCGAGACCTACATCGTCTCGCGCACCTACTACGTCCGTGACGACAACCAATGGATGACTGTTAAACTCTCCCGTTATTACGGTAAAGACGTCATGCGTTACGTCGAGCAGGTACTGGTTACGAGAAAAAATGTTTGCGGAGAAAAGACCACGGCAAAAACATCTTTTGGCAAAGTGACGACTGGAAAGGGGGTGGCTCTGGGAGATTCGATGGACAAGGTGCTTGAAACCTACCGGCTTCCCTTGGTGAAGATAGAACTTGAAGAGGTTGGTGTGGCAGGCTACGTCCCCCCTATTGCCGAAAAGCTCGGTGTAAAGACCGGAACTGTCTTCAGGTATCTGGACCCGATGGGTGAGTTTCTTTATACGGAGTTTTACTTCACGGACGGAGTGTTGCATAGCATACTTATTTCAACAGAGGATTAGGGCGTTTTGATATTCTTGTTTTTTCTCATTCCTGCGAAAACAGGGAACCAGGGTCAAATGTTTTTACGGTAGCGGGTTCAGGTTTGCAACCTGAACCTTTTTTTTACGCAGAGAGCGAGGATTTATGGGTTCAATTTACAAAATTGAACCCGCAATCGCGGGAGTCCGGTCTCAGGAGTTATGCTCATACCTTATCCGTATTTAAGTTTAAGCGCGATGATAATCACGGTAAAGGTCAGGGTCAGGGAGTTTGCTATAACGAGCGGCAGGTCTTTGTTAAGTATGCCGTAGGAGAGCCACAAGACGACACCGGCCGCAAGTATAACATACATCCAAAGGGAGATGTCCCGCGTCTCTTTTAACTTGATGATCTTAACCACCTGAGGCAGGAAAGAGATGGTCGTGCATGTTGCGGCTACAAGGCCCAGTATGGTAATCCAGTTTGAATTCATAGGCGCATTATAACCCGGCAAGACACTCTATGCCAGAGAAGTTATGCCGGGTTAACTATGCGCACCAACTGATTATGCCAGGTCAACTAACCTTGCCGCCCAATTACGACGGATTTATCATGACAGCCAACCAGGCCGGGTTTACCACGATAGCCAACTAAGTTAAGTCAACTATACTTACGCGGCTTGCTACTTTCTGCGCTATCTCGTTAAAGGCCAGGGCCTCTGGTGAGTCAGGCCTTGCCGACACGATCGGCTCCCCTGCGTCCCCGCACTCCCTTATGGCAAGGTCTATTGGAATAGTGCCGAGAAGCGGGACTTCGTAACGCTCGCTTGTTTTTTCGCCCCCGCCGCTGCTGAATATTTTTGTCTCCTCTCCGCAGTGAGGGCAGACAAAAGTACTCATGTTCTCGACTATGCCGAGTATCGGGACCTCTACTTTGTTGAACATCTGTATGGCGCGCCGCGCGTCTATAAGGGCAACGTCCTGAGGCGTTGTTACGACGAGCACGCCGGTAAGCGGTATGGTCTGGACAAGGGTCAGTTGTGCGTCGCCCGTGCCCGGAGGAAGGTCGATTACAAGGTAGTCGAGCTCACCCCATAAGACACCTTTAAGGAACTGCGAGACAAGCTGCATTACAAGCGGACCTCTCCAGATAAGCGGGGTCTCTTCGTCAATCATAAACCCGACGCTCATGAGTTTTATTCCATGGCTCTCGGGAGGTACGAGTTTTTCGTTCTCCGTTGCCTTAAGTTCTTCGTGAATGCCCATCATCATGGGAATACTCGGCCCGTATATGTCTATGTCGAGCAGGCCGACCTTTGCGCCCTGCCGGGACAGAGAGAGTGCTATATTAACGGCAACGGTGGACTTGCCGACCCCGCCTTTGCCGCTTGCAACGGCCAGTGTGTTTTTAACTCCCGGTATGGGTTCTTTCACGGGCAGTCCTGCCGCGGATTTGCCGGCGGCAGGGGCCTTTGCGTTCGGCACGTTAGCGCCCATTTTTATTGTTATGTTCCCCACGCCTTCTATGGCCGTGACTGCAGATTTTGCTGAGTCTTCGATTTCTTTTTTAAGCGGACAGGCCGGGGTGGTAAGCACCAGGTCGAAGCTTACGTTATTGCCATCGACCTCTACTTTTTGAATCATGCCAAGCGTTACAAGGTCTTTATTCAGTTCCGGGTCCATGACCGTTTGAAGCGCGTCAAGTACGGTTTGTTTTGTGATCTTAGTTGCGACTGTCATTTTTTTATCTCCTTATTATGAGAAGGTACAAAGTTTGTTTTTATTTTGTACGGGTGTTTCAATGAATGAAAAAAACAGCGAGACGAGTACGTAAGATGCAATATATATGTAACAGGATAACAGGCAAAAGAGAAAAGACTGGAAAAAGACCGGCAGCCATAGACGTACTTTCACCCCGTACGCCGCCGCCGTTGTTCTGGTAGCGGGTAGGGTTAAGCGCGTTTCTTTATTGTGCTGCCAGGTTGAGTGCGGACATTATTTCATCAAGCGCAGCGCCGTCCCTTGCTGCAGCTTCTTTTATGCTCACCGCCCCTCCGCAACACGAATCAATGCCAAAGCGTGTGAATACCTCTATGGTTGGAGGATAGTCTTTTATGGTGTTATTGACCGTCATATCTTCTGTAACAGGCGTGCTTGTTTCACTTGTCATGTGCGAACTCCACGTATATGGATTTTTGTTTCACCCGCATGGCGGGTTTAAGTCCACTGTCTTGTGCGAGGCTTATTCCGTCATGATTCAGTTTGATCCCGTCTCTCTTGCAGCCGGGTAGTTTTACCCGCATGACGGGTCTGACCCCGCAGCCTTGTGCGAGGCTTATTCCGTTATGATTCAGTCTGATCCCGTCTCTTTTGCAGCCGGGGAGTTTATTTTAGTTCAGTGCTTCGTTTAAGTCTTTAAGTACGTCTTCGACGTCCACGCCGTGCATGGTCGCGCCAAAGCCGATGTCTTCGGTTTTTGCTCCGGGACAGGTGAAACATCCGGCTCCAAACCATTTTTGAAAAACCGGTTCGGTCGTTGGAAATTTTTCCATGACGTCGCCGATGCTCATTTCTTTTGTTATTGTTTGTTCAGACATGCTACGTCCTCCTGTGTATATTGTGTGTTTTTAAAAGTGTCGAAAGAACTTCCGGGGCGTCCCGGCAATGTTTTTTTTACGCCTTCCTTTGTGGTGGCGGCGGCGCAGCTTTTATCGTGAGGAACATGTTCAGGGCGAAAAATACAATTGAGACGCCCTCTAATATTGAAAAACCATGCAACACCATTAACCCGCCGCCGCGGCTTGCAACGTACCAACCGGCCGCCATGCCGATAAGGCCTATGTTGGCAGTCCAGAGGTGGGCAAGTGAGAGCCGCTCGCTCCACAGCACAGCACCGCTGAAACGCGGAAGTATATGGTAGCCAACCCCGTATATAAACATACTCATCCAGC
>CBDUXY010000027.1:0-20598 GCA_965371305.1 uncultured bacterium | reverse complement strand
AGTTAGACAAACCGGTGGCAGGGGCAGGCCTGTTAAAGAGCTTAAGCTGACAGTTGCCGGTAAGGAGTATGTTGATGCGAAGTGATGCCCACAATGAAATGCAAGACGATATAAAAGACTATTTTCAGTCAATCGGCTGGATAGCGATAAAGGAACATTGCATCAATGGAAAGAAGATCGATGTTCTCGCTCAGAATATAAAGACCAGGTACACGATAGCCAACGAGGTACAGATGTCCGCAAAACATGCAGTAGAAAATGTCATACGCGACCTTAGCGTCGGTTGTGATGAGGTGCGAATTATCTCAATCAATCAAAAAATATCCGACAGGATAGAAAAGAAGGCACTTAGGGAATTAAATAAGAGTCTACTGAAGAAAGTAAGATTTCAGGTCAAAGAGGATTTTATTCCGCACACAAACACCTTAAAAAACAGGGAATAAGGCGGAATTTAATGCGGAATAAAAAAACGGAATAAAAACAAAAAAAGGGAGGTACTGAAAGATGGAAAAGCAAGTGTCAATAGTTGTAGCGGCAAGCGGTGAAATAAAGGATCTCGCACTAACAGAGGGTGCGACGGTAAGGGAGGTCTTAAGCGAGACGGGACTGAAGGGCTATCAACTGTCAAGAAAAGGCGGAGAGCTTATGGGTCCCGAGACCGACCTGTATACCGAGGCTACGGACTTGGAGAAGTTCTATGCTACGCCTGAAGATGTGTCAGTTGGTTTACGGGGCGAAACTCCTCCAGCCAAGTGGCATAAATTTGTACGGTGGATCAGCGATTACATTACCGATAAATGGGTTGGTAGGCCTGACATGAAATACGTGATAAACGGGTTCAAAAAAAAAGTGTTCGGGTTTTAGGTGTCAGGAGTATTAATTCTTCTGGTAACTCTCCTGCCAGTTCTTCAAGTAGCCCTGCTGGTATATATCGTAGCAGGTATCGTGCCAGGCATCCCGGCAAGTTGCCTAACAAGAGGAGGTCGAAGAGAAAAAGGGTAGGTGTTGTCAGTGGAGACAGAGAACGTCCTTACTGGCAGGAGAGAGGCTGGAAAAAGTTCAATGACATTAACAATACGTATGAAGGCTACTTCATTACAGACGACGGCAGATGGAGCGGATCCATCGAAGAGGGCTACCAGAATAGATACATCTTCTATATTTTCGACCCTCCTGAAGCTTTGATGAACAGCGATCACTGGGCATGTTTCAGGCACAAAGGAATGGGTAAATATCTTATTCATTTTAGCAAGAAACCAAAGGATATAAGCTCGGGCATCATAACAGTTGAGCAACTATTATCGGAATGCTTCCGTGAACAAAGGGAAAGGGAAAAACAAAGAGAAAGAAAAAGGAGAAGAAGACGATGAAGTTTTTAAAAAACAGAAAATACAAACAGCAAATGAGATCGTCCAGAAAAAGGATTATCGAAGATACCAGTATGCTTGTAAAGGATCTTCAGCGACTGACCAAAAGAAAGCCAAAAGATATGATAAAAGCCATGCATCAGCATATGCTTGTGGTTTCTGAAATAAATGCACTGATAGCCAAGCATTTTGAGCGCAACATCAATAAAGACAACAAGGAAAAGGTCTACTCGGTAAGCTCGTTATTTCTTAGAGATAGTTTTAAGCTTTTAAATAAAAGACCGGTTGAGTCCCTGCACTTCGTAACTGGGCCGGAGATAAAAGGAACAAAGGTACTGGACAGGATAGTTGACTTTACACTTGAACAACAAAGCACTGTTTATGCCAAGGCCGATACCGAAGCAGTCAGGGAGGCACTTATTTATTTAAGCAGGCACGAGTTCAAGTTGTGGGGTTGCTTCCATATACATCCTGGAAACGGCGTTCGTTCAATACATCCGTCTGGCACCGACATGACGCTTGATAGATTACTCGCGAGGGGCGGTTATGAATGCATCGGAGCCATTTTTAGCAGAGATGGCTTTGTCAGGTTTTTTTCATCGAAAGATTTTGAAATAAATATCTATGGAAACGGAGTGGAGAAGATAAATGAAAAAATCTATCGCATTACTGAAGTCAACTAGGTTTATATCAAGAGAAGTAAAAACCTCAGACCCGTCTGAAAGTGCAACAGACCGACAGGAGCGGGTGAAGGGTTTTGACCAGTCAATTATGAATAGACTTAAAGTTATTCAAATTGGCGCAGGAGGTCTTGGCGGTGAAATTGGTCAGGGTCTTGTCAGAAAAGGAGTAGGCGCTTTAAAGATATTCGACGGTGATACTGTTGAGTTGTCAAACTTGTCCAGACAGTTCTTTTACAAAGAAGACCTCTACAAGAATAAGGCCATCTCCCTGGCAAGAAACTTAGTCAAGGAAGGAGTAAGCAAAAGTCTAATAGCGGCCTATCCCTTTATGGTCCAGAAGGCAATAGAAGACAAGGTAGATTGCAATTGCAACATTGTGATATGCGCCCCTGATAATGACGAGACAAGGATATTTATATCGAGATATTTTTACGACAAAGCGCCGGTTGTTTTCACCGGCCTGGACCAGAATGCAAATACTGGATATGTATTTATTCAGGAACCGGGCAAGGCCTGCATTGGATGCGCACTACCAAATGCCGTGAACAACGAGAGAGAACCATGCCCGAATACTCCGGCAGTAATTGATCTGGTAAAAATTATATCCGGGTTCGTTCTATTCTCTGTTGACTCTACGATTATGAAAAGAAAAAGGAACTGGAATTTCAGACAATTATTTCTTGGAGGTTTTGTGCCGGAGATACTGAAACAAGTTGAGAGAAGAGAAGGCTGTTCTTTATGTCGCAGAAAATAATGTAGGGTGAAGACCATGAAACTTATTACAGTAAAAGAGTTATCAGAGTTGACTAGCATAAAAGAAGCAACCATTTATCTTTGGGCTGCAAAGGGAGACATTCCACATTACAAAATAGGACAGCTTGTGCGGTTTAATCCAAAAGAAGTTGAGGACTGGCTTGAAAAGCACAAGAAAGAAAACAACGTCTCCGAAAAGAAACCTAAAAAACGCAAAAGGGTTTCAAGTTGCTCAGATGCTAATAATATAGTAAGGAAAGCTATTGATGAAGTCACGGCTAATAAGATATAATATCCCTCAAAGGGGAAACCAGACCAGTCAATCCGGAAAGGAGGTTGATTGATGGGACTTTATAGAAGAGACAAACATAAGGTCTGGTGGATAAGTTTTACTCATAAAGGTAGGCAGGTAAGAAGGTCTACCGAAACCACAGACAAGCGTCTTGCGCAGAAGGTTTATGCGAAGGTGCAAACGCAGGTAGTAGAGGGCAAGTGGTTTGATGTAGATGAAGGTAAGAAAAGAACCTTCAAAGAGCTTGCAGAGAAATACGAGGCGCAAGTCTTTAAGGAACTGAAGAGTTGGAGGTCTACACAGAGTTATCTGGATCAGCTTAAAAAGTTTTTCGGCTCTTATACCCTTGCTGAGATTAATCCTGCTTTGATAGACGATTTCAAGCAGATGAGAAAAGCAAAGGGAGTAAAGCCAGCGACTATTAATCGGCAACTGAGTATTATGAGAAGAATGCTCAATCTGGCTAAGAAACGATGGTTGTGGATCAAAGAAGTTCCACCGATAGAAATGGAGCCGAAAGCAGATAAGAAAAGGACGAGACACTTGTCCTTTGAGGAATTTCATAAGCTCCTGAATTGCTGTGACAACTGGCTAAAGGATATAGTTGCTGTTGCTGCCTGGACTGGGATGAGACAGGGTAATATAATTCACCTTAAAAGGACTCAGGTGAACCTTGTTGCAAGGACCATTACGCTAGAGGGTGAGGAGACAAAGAACGGGGAGAAGCTGGTAATCCCTATAGCAACTCCTGCTTTGGAGGTCTTAAAGAGAGCCATGAAGGTTGTCAACATCAAAAGCCCATATATCTTTTACAGAGAGGACAATAGACCTCACTATAAAAGGGAGATACAGAGGGCAATTAAGAAGGCCTTGGATCTGGCAGGAATAGAGGACTTTAGATTCCACGATTTGAGGCACTGTTTTGCATCATGGAACCGTCAGGCAGGTGTCGATATAGACACATTAGCTGACCTCATGGGGCACAAGGACACAAGGATGACAAGACGCTATGCCCATATCACCCCGGTGCATCTTACAAGTGCTGTGGGACTTTTGGAGGAAAGTTATCACGATTTTATCACACTCCAAAAGAAAAGGGCTACGGAAAACTCCGTAACCCCTTGATTTTATTGGCAGTCCCAACGGGAGTCGAACCCGTGTCTCCGCCTTGAGAGGGCGGTGTCCTGGGCCTCTAGACGATGGGACCCTGTGTGTATTTATGCCTTGTAAAACAGCTTGCAAGGACGTATAAGTTACCAGTTAAAATGTGCTGTGTCAACTCTGTCAGTCAGCCTGGGGCTGGTTGTTTACATAAAACAGCAGCGATGGATTTACCACAATGTTATTTTTATCGCCAGAGCCTCAGTCGAAAGCTAAAGGCCTGGCTATGTCTTTTTTCTTCTTCTTTTTTTCTTTTTGTTGACTTTCTTTATAATTTTTTTCTTTTTAAGTATGTTCATTACTCTTTTCAGATTGTCTTTGGCCGGTTTGTAGTTAGGGTCGCGCTTTAGGGCTTCTTGAAGGTTTATAATTGCCTTTTTATAGTTTTTAAGGCGGAAATGCGTGACTCCAAGGTTACTGTAGACAGCTGCAAGCTGCGCGTTCTGTTTTATGGCCTCGTCGTAGAACTCAACTGCCTCTTCAAATTTGCCCTGCTTGAATGCAACGTTACCAAGGTTGTAATGGGCCTCGGCAAAGCGCGGGTTGGCGGCGGCAGACTTTGCAAATTCCTTTCTCGACATCTTGAAGTTATCGGCTCTTCCATAGGCGACGCCATTGGAAAAGTACCACCTGGAGATGTCAGGCTGGTAGTTCGGCCAGTTAATTCCGGCAAGTACAAACAGTATGAACCATGCTACACCCCACCTGCTGACCCTTTTGTAGTCGTGCGCAAGAAATATTTGCGCAATACGGTAAATACCATACCCGCCGAAAATGAACATAAACGGCAAAATGGGGGTTCTGTAGCGTGAAGACACGAGAAATGGCAGGATTGAGAGGAAGTACGTAAATATAAACAGGAGAAATAGCACCATTACTTCATTAAGGTTTCTGGTGGTCCTGTCCTCCTCTGTATTGTGCCTGCTAATGCGACGTCTTCGCCTGATTTCCTGAATCAGCAACGCCACTCCTATTATGAAAAGCGACAGGGTCATGTGGAAGTTGCCTGGAATTTTTCGCAGAATTGGGGAGTGCTGTCTTGCAAAATGGACTTCCATCGGGTTTGAGACCTCAAGCGGCCCCCAGTAAAGCAGTGCTTTATGAAATGTCATGTAAAGCGTTCTGCCGGGGTGTTCTTTAATGTATTTTTTTGCAAGACCCGCCCAGTATGCCGAGGCCTCTGAGTACTTCATGTCCGGTCTGCCAAGTTTCCTTCTAAGTCCGTTGACCATCTTAGGGTATTCAAACGGGGTCCAGGTGGGAGAGCCGGTGAGTTCCATTAGGTTTGGAATGGTCGGAAGTACCCCGTCGCAATACTTATTATTGCCTAATAATAAATTTATGCCGCCTTTGGAGGAGATCAGGACAAAATCATCTCCAACTACGTAGTTGCGTATGGTTATCGGGGATATTACAAGCAACACCCCGATGGTCAAAGCTGCGCACATGTAGATAACGCGTTTGAAGTCAAGCCTCTTATAGACTATCCATGCAAGCCAGAAGGCAAGGACCGGCGCAAATATAAGCACGTTACCGCGCGTAAGTGCGGTAAAGCCAAAGAGTATTCCTGTTATAAGGCAGCGTTTTAGGGTAAGTTTCTCGACCAGAAGTGCCGCGCTGTACATAGTGAGCATAAGGAAAAACACAAACAGCGCTGTCGGGTATATCTCGCCTTCATAAAATATAAATAACCAGTATGTTGACGTAAGGGTCGCGGTAAGGAGAGCAACGAACGGGCCAAACCACCTTCTTGACATCAGATAGGCAATGTAGGCGCTGCCAAGCCCAAGCATCATCTGTATTATTCTCGGAGCCATGTATCCGGGGCCGAAAAGTTTATAAACGACCGTCAGGAACCACGGGTACATCGGGAACTTATGATAGACCAGTTCGCCTATATTAGGATTTCCAGCCCCCTTTGGTATGGCCCAGTCGCCAAAGGCAAGTCCTCGCGCCCAGTGGTCGTAGAAGGCGGCGTCAAGGCTCGGAAAGTTGAAAGTCGGGCCGTTTGCTATCTGGTAGAGGTAGATGCCCCTGAGTATCGCACCGACGCCGAGAATGGCTATGAGCAGATATAACTCAAGCTGGCGCGGGGTCAGGTTCCACGGAATTGCAGGATGAACCGTGTCAGGCACGTAGTGCGAGCTTTCGCTCTCAGAAGAGCTTGATCCAGATAAGTTCGTGGTGTTGTCTACGGTTGAAGTTATCTGTTTTTGCTCTTTTTTATTTTTCTTTTTCTTTGGCGGCATTTTTATTTTCCACCCACATGGTGGGTTTGAGCCCACATGGTGGATTTGAGCCCACATGGCGGATTTAGTTTTCTTAAAACAGACAAAAAAGTATCCGATAATATATCAGATTGCTTGCGCCTGATGCAAGTTCTTTTATTTAAAAGATTTTTTAATTTTTAAAAAAGAGGCATTTGTCAGAACAGACGCGGTTTGCCGGGTGAAAAAGCGGCGTTTCTGTCTTAATGTAAGTTGAAGTCTTGAAGGAGGGTGTTGAGGCTATATTGGGGCTACAAAAAAAGGGGTTAGCTTTTCAGCTAACCCCTTGATTATATAGAAGAAAATTGGCTGGGGGACCAGGATTCGAACCTGAATAGGCGGCACCAGAAACCGCAGTCCTGCCGTTAGACGATCCCCCATTTGTTTGATTAATTGATGACAGACAAAGTAACAACTTAAACCTCAATAGTCAACCTTGATTTGCCCAGCGGCAGGATTTTTCCGGGTTGCTATTGATCGTACCATTTATTAAACGCAGCAAAAAAACAGGACAAGGCACGGGCAAAGGGGCAGGTCGGGAAATGTAACAGGGCGCGCCGCGTTTATTCGCTTCTCTTATCCAGTATCTGCGCCACCTGTTTTCTGATCTCACCAATCGGAGCAGGCTTTGTTATGTAGTTTATTTTGTGTCGGTCAAATACGTTTATCCGTGATGTGTCGGTATTGGATGAAAAGAAGATAAGGCGCTTGTTTATGCCGGGATACTTTTCTTCAAGCCGGCAGTAAAAATCCACTTCCTCGGTAAGTGTTGTCTCTATGCTTGAAATGATGGCAGAGTAGTATTTGCTCGGAAGCATAAGAAGGGCCTGGTGAGCGCTTGTTGCTACCTCAATATTTCCCTCTTCTGCAAGCACGGCTTTAAGTAGTTCCGAGGCAGGTTCAGAGTCCTCAACTATAAGCAGGTTTACGTCCAGGAATTTAGGGAGTTTTATGAATTCCTCCAGCAATTGCGGTGAGTTTGAACGAGCCTTCAAAAACCTTTCAATGCTTTTTTTATGATGGTCCATGTCAGCCACTTTGGGCAGGAATTGCTTTGAGTAGTTCTTAAGGGCGGCAACCGCGTAAATAAAAACATAGTTCCACTCGGAAAATTCTACTCTTGCAATACAATAAAGCAGCTTTTGTTCGTCGATTTTTTTTTCATTCAGGTCTTGCCTGCATTTGAATAAATATCCAATAAGTTCATCCTGTTTTTTCTGATTAACCGTCATGAAGTAGGAAAAATCAGGCAGTGTTTTTATGTGTTCGGCGACTTGAGTGATTATTTCATAATGCCGGATCTCGTCGGCGGCAAGGGTGTTCAGGAACTCACTGAGTTCGGGGTCGTGGGAGAACTCCTGGGCGGCAAATTTGTAAAAACTGCCTGCTGAAGTCTCCATGCTAATTAGCCATAATATGAGTTCGTTCATGGTGACCCTGATTATAAGTGCTGGCTTGTCTGAAAAATTCCGGAAGTGGTGGGTTCGTCGTAAGATGTGTGGTCTGATTACCGGTAAGTGAATAATTATTTGTTTAGAACTCTATTTTATCAGATTGACAGGTGTGAATCAAATTTTTTTAGATAAAAGCTGAAAATTTCAACTTGACAAAAGCGGGTCTAAAGAATGATAATTAGATAGAGATTTTTAAATCCTGCATGGTGGCAGTTTTTTTTAGTACCATGTTATCAAACAACCGGCGAGGACGAGACGACATGAAAAAACAGGAAGAGCTAATCTGTCCGACTTGTGACTGTGAGATCCCCATTACAGGTGATGAGGCTGTCGGGGAAAATATTTTCTGTCCTTATTGCGAGTGTCCGCTGCTTTTGAAAAAGAACAAAAAAGAAGACACTTTGTATCTTGAAGAGGATTTTTAGTCTTTCAGTCTTTCAGTTTCCCCCCGTCTTAATCCAGTATGGCGGGTTTAAATTGTCGCGGCCTGCCGCGACAATTACTGCGGCCTGCTCCCTTATCCCTTTTGATACGGCGCAGCCATAATACAGGGTTGTGGCGGCCGGTTTTCTATCCCTTTATTCCTATAACAGGCTTCAGGCGCGCTACTTTCTTGTTTACCCCTGCTTTGTCCATTATATCCACTACCCGGTCTACGTCCTTGTACGCTCCGGGAGCCTCTTCGGCAACTCTTGTTTTACTTCTTGATTTTATAACAATTCCCTTTTCCCCGAGTTCGCGGATTATGTCTGCTGCGCGCCAGCGTTTTTTTGCTTTCATCCGTGAAAGCGCCCGCCCCGCCCCGTGCACGGCGCTTCCGAAACACTCTTCCATACCGAGCGCTGTTCCGCGCAGTATATATGAGGCCGTACCCATGCTGCCACCGACGAGCAGGGGTTGACCGACATGTCTGTACGCCTCGGGCACCTCGGTGCGTCCCGGACCAAACGCCCTTGTTGCGCCTTTTCTGTGTACCAGCAATTCCTTGTCTTTACCGTCTACTTTGTGGGTCTCTACCTTGCACGTGTTATGCGCAACGTCGTAGAGTACTTTTACGGCTTCCGGAGTAATTTTCATTATCCTTGCAAAGGCAAGGCGCGCGAGGTGCCCGATTGCCTGGCGGTTGGCAAAGGCGCAGTTTATGCCGCAGTTCACGGCACTCATGTAGCGCTTACCTTCTTCGCTTGATATTGGCGCGCATACGAGCTCGCGCTCCCTGATTGGTATGTTGTATTTCTTGCTTGCCAGGGAGAGGGTTTTTAAGTAGTCGGTGCCTATCTGGTGCCCAAGGGCGCGGCTTCCGCAGTGAATTGAAATTAAGACTTGTCCTTGCTCCAGCCCGTAAACCCGGGCAGCCTCTGTGTCGTAGATCTTCTCGACGTATTGCACCTCAAGGTAGTGGTTGCCGCTTCCAAGTGTGCCGACCTGACGAAACTGCCGCTGCTTTGCTTTTTGGCTTACATGCTCCGGGTTGGCATTTTTTACGCACCCGCGCTCTTCCGTATACACAATGTCTTCTTTAAGGCCGTAGCCCCGCTCCACGACGTACTCAGGGCCGCGAATTAGTAATTCGTCTATTTCGTCTTCGGTTAGTTTAATTTCTCCTCTGGAGCCAAGCCCCGAAGGTACGTCCCGGAAGAGCTGGTTTGCAAGGGTCTGTTTTACAGGCTCGATTTCGTCTTTGTGAACCGGGGTCTTTAACACCCTGACGCCGCAGTTTATGTCAAATCCAACACCCGCGACGCTGATTACGCCGTCGTCCATGTCAAAGGCCCCCACCCCCCCAATGGGGAACCCGTAGCCAGGGTGTATGTCGGCCATGGCAAGCGAGCCTTTGACTATACCAGGAAGACAGGCGACGTTTTGTACCTGCTGCAGAGCCGGCGTGAAGTTTCCAGTACGTTTTTCCTCATAGTCCTTGATAAGCCCCGCTATGCCGTCCGAGTCGGTATAGATGAAGCCCGGAACAAGCATGCTGCCTGTTTGTTCCATCTCCCACAGGTAAGGGGTGATGCGCTGTATGTTTATGGAGCTTTTTCTGGTAGAAACCGACACCTTATCCTGCCTGTCTATAGGTCGAGTACGCACTCAAACCTGTGCGTGCCGCGCTTGAATTCATAGGAGAGGCCCGAGTAAGTCGCCGCTTTTACCTCTGTCCTTATAGCTATTTGATCTGTAAACTCAGTACCTGTTGCCGTGCCCGTGAATGTGTACAAGCCGTCTATTTCTGTTATTTCGCAGTCCTTAAGCCCCTTCAGGGCAAGCAGGTTTTTATCCTGAATAAAGAGCAGTTCGTTTAAGACTTCTATAAACATCTCAGCCAGGTCGGGCGCGCTTGCTCCAAGCGGCACTTCCTTGTCCGAGCCAACAGTCTTTGGATCATACATGAGCGCAAGCATGCCTTCTGCGGCGGACTCGAAGGCCTGTTCCAGGGTGTCTCCTTCGGCCCTGATTCCCATGTCTGCTGTGTGTTCGAGGTAAGTATAAGGCATAACTAAGATTGTATCAACAGGCGGAGTATTGTCAAGCTGTGATGGTGTGGGGGAGGGGGGGGGAGTGTTTCTGAATTGTAAATTCCTGTAAACTATAGTAATCTAAAAAAATATGCAAAGAAGAGAGACAAGACAGTTGATGATAGGCGACGTAGCGGTCGGCGCCAGCGCGCCGGTGTCGGTTCAGTCCATGACCAACACAAAGACCGACGACGTGGATGCAACAGTCGCGCAGATCCACGCGCTTCAGTCCGCCGGATGCGAGATAGTGCGCGTTGCCGTGCCGGACGAGGCCGCGGCAGACGTACTTTCTGAAATAAAGCAGTCAATAGACATTCCGCTTATTGCTGACATTCATTTTGACTGGCGGCTGGCGCTGAAATCAATAGCCGCGGGAGTTGATTGCCTGCGACTGAATCCGGGAAACATCGGCTCCGAAGACAGGATAAAAAAGGTCGTTCGCGCGGCGGCGGATAATGGCGTGCCCATACGCATAGGGGTTAACTCGGGCTCGCTTGAAAAAGACCTGCTTGAAAAATACGGCCTTCCAACGCCCGAGGCATTAGTGGAAAGTGCCACCAGGCATATTAACATACTTGAAAAAATGGATTTTTACGATATAAAGATTTCACTTAAGGCGTCGAATGTTTTAACAACCATAAACGCTTACAGAGAGCTTGCCAAGCTTGTAGACTACCCGTTTCATGTGGGTATTACTGAGGCAGGCACGGTCTTTTCGGGTGCCGTAAAGTCGGCCGTGGGCCTGGGTATTTTGCTCTCCGAGGGGCTTGGCGATACCATGCGAGTTTCCCTTACAGGCGATCCGGTGGAAGAGGTCCGCGTCGGTTGGGAGATCTTAAAATCCCTTGGCATTCGGGAGCGCGGGGTGACGGTAGTGTCGTGCCCCACCTGCGGACGCATAAAAATAGACTGCGTAACATTAGCCCGCGAGGTCGAGCAAAGGCTTTCCCACATAACCGAACCCGTGAAGGTTGCTGTTATGGGTTGTGTTGTGAACGGTCCTGGCGAGGCCATAGAGGCCGATGTTGGCATAGCAGGGGGCGACGGTGTGGCGCTGCTTTATACAGGCGGCAAGATACTCAAAAAAGTACCGGAGTCCGAGCTTGTGGAAACCCTTATCGCCGAAGTCGAGCGAATTGCTAAAGCCAAAACACGGGCAAGGGCAGGGCAGGAAGACAGAGCATTATAACTTTGCATACCGGTGTTGCTCCTTGGCTCGGTGTTGCGACGTACCACCTGGTACGCCTCACACCTCTCCATCGTCACGCCTTGGTCTGCTTTGTTCTAAATGCCCTGTGGAGTGTTGTTGTCATTCTCGCGCACGCGGGAATCCAGCGGGTTCAGGTTTGCAACCTGAACCCTGTAATGGTGGGCGCAGCCCACCCTACAAACTGGTCAGGTATTTATTAAATCAGGTAGATATTTTTCTATCTGCAAACTAATGTTAGTGCTATAGGGAGAAAATATGGAACAAATCATAAGCAATATCATTGCAGGAATTGCATCAGGAATGCTCGCGAACTTTTCTACTGATGCGGTGAAGAAGTTCTTCTTAACTGTGTTTTCAGAGAAGCCAGAATTAGAGGAAAAGTTGAAGTCAACGGAAACTATATCTGATATTGAGCAAATATTTAGAGAAGCTGTAGGTGTAATCGATGCTTGTGCTAAAGAAGGAGATATCAATGTTGATGGCGGTTTGTTAGAGGCATTGAGGGGAATTAAATTCGATCATGCACATGGCACAGTTAATATTGCAGGTGCCACACTCAAGGCTCAAGTCTTAGTAACAGGAGGCGGGGCCGGAGCAACAGGGCAAACTGTTATTGGTGAAAATACAGAGATGAAAAGCCAAGGAACATCTATTCAGCTAGGTGAAGGTTGTTCAATTGTTATGACTGGCGATGCTAGTATAAAACAAAGTTAAGTCGGGTAGGTTGGGTTGAACGCAGTGATACCCAACAATCACGGCTGATTTATAACGCTGGGTTTCGTGCCTCAACCCAGCCTACAAAACTCATGGTTAATATAGATTGGTTGTATGGATAACAAGATAAAACATTTAGAATTGATTCAAGGAATTATTAAACGACAGACGGTTAATTCCTTTTTTCTCAAAGGGTGGAGTGTTATTCTGGTTTCGGCTCTTTTTGCTTTGGCAGCATCAGGCGCAGACTCAAACAAATCTTTCGTGCTGTTAGCTTATTTTCCATCAATAGCTTTTTGGGTTCTGGATGGATTTTATTTGAGAGAAGAAAGGCGTTTTCGTAAGTTGTACGACTATGTCAGGCTTAAGGATAGCTCCCAGATAGATTTTTCCATGCATACAACCCCTGTTAATAAAGAAGTGGGTTCTTGGGTAGCCGTAATGTTTTCAAGAACGCTTCTTATTTTCCATGGAGCTATAATAGCAACCATCACCATCGTAATTAGATATATTTAGCTTAATTACAGGAGGTAACTATGGCAAGAAGGGTATTTTTTAGTTTCGACTATAGATATGTGTGGAAAGTGAATCAAATTAGAAATATGCATAACATTATTGGAACAGCTGCTGCAGGATTTCAAGACGCTTCACTATGGGAAGAGGCCAAGAAAAAAGGGGACAAAGAAATAAAGAAAATGATTGATAAAGCCTTGTTTAACACGTCAGTCACAGTGGTTTGCGTTACGTACGGCACAGCGAGTAGGAAATATATTAACTATGAAATTGATAAGTCACTGGATAAGGGTAATGGCCTCGTGGCAGTCCAAATTCATCACTTGAAAGACCAACATGGACTAACTGGCTCTCCAGGAAGTATCCCATCACAAATTGAAGCCAATGGTTTCAAGGCATACAAATATACTACAAAGGAACGCTTGGCAAAGTGGATAGAAGAAGCTGCAAAAATAGCCGGGAAATGAATTTTTTTATCGAGAGTAGCTACGCAGGTCTGTCTGCGCCCACAATATAACTAAAAAAGGAGATACCAAATAAAATGAAAGCCATAGGAATAAGGTTATCTTTTGTGATTTTATTTGTATGCCTGCTGTCGCTGCCGGGTTTTAGTAAAGCTGCGGATAGTGATGTACCAAGGATAACGCCGGAGCAGTTAAACACCTTGATTTCAGGCGAACAAGGGGTGTTCATTATAGACGTTAGGCGAGGTATTGGAAACAAGCAAAATCCCATTTCCATAAAGGGAGCCGTAATAAAACCCCTGCCGGAGTTATACAGGGGCGAGGGGTTGCCGGAAAATTTTGACACGAACATAGTTACATACTGCACGTGACCAAACGAAGAGTCGAGCGCAAGTATTGCGTTCATGTTAATGGGTAAGGGATATACTAAAGTAAGTGTGCTTGCGGGCGGGTTTAATGCGTGGGTAGAGG
Organism: uncultured bacterium; assembly: GCA_965371305.1. GTDB lineage: Bacteria > Desulfobacterota > GWC2-55-46 > GWC2-55-46 > DRQE01 > CBDUXY01. Next base: position 6,736 of record CBDUXY010000027.1, on the reverse strand, counting down.
CCGGGTATCCAGTAGAAAAACAATAAGAAATTATAAATAGCCACGTCGGGTGGGTTGCGCCAACCAAAAAATAAAACCGAGTTAGTACATCCATCCACTTTTATTTCTATGAAAGCGATTGTATATGATAAATACGGATTACCCGACGTTCTTGAATTAAAAGAGTTAGAAAAATCAACGCCCAGAGATAATGAAGTACTGATAAGAGTACGAGCGACAACAGTAACGGCAGGGGACTGTGAAGTTCGAAGCTTTAAAAAAATACCGACTTCTTTGTGGCTTCCCATACGCATATTTACAGGCATCATAAGACCAAGGAAAAAGATACTTGGCCAGGAACTCTCAGGTGTTGTTGAATCAGTCGGCAAAGATGTGAAAAAATTCAGGAAGGGTGACCAGGTTTTTGGGTATTGTGGGTTTGGCGCTTACTGTGAGTACATATGTCTGCCTGAAGATGGATCGATTGCAATAAAGCCTGCTAACATGACATTCGAGCAGGCCGCGACTGTCCCCCTTGGGGGGCTTAATGCATTGCATTTTCTTAGAAAGGGTAATATTCAGAAAGGGCAGAAAGTTTTGATAAACGGCGCTGGTGGAACTATTGGTACCTTTGCTATACAGATTGCCAAATCAATGGGGGCAGAAGTAACTGCCGTGGATAGCAAGGGTAAATTAGACATGCTGCGCTCCATTGGGGCAGACCATGTCATGGATTACACGGTGAAAGACTTTACTGAAAACGGCGAGAGCTATGACGTTATTTTTGACATAATAAGCAAGAGTTCGTTCTTACGCAGTATAAGAGCGCTAAAGAAAAAAGGAACTTTTATATTGGCTAACCTTGGCCTGACGCTGATGGTTCAAGGGTTATGGACTACTATTACAAGTAGCAAGAAAATAGTTTTTGGGTTAGCAAGCGAAAAGGCTGAAGACTTAATCTCACTTAAAGAGCTTATTGAGGCGGGGAAGATAAGGTCGGTCATAGATAGGCGTTATGCATTAGATCAGATTTCCGAGGCTCACAGGTATGTCGAAAAAGGACACAAGATCGGAAATGTAGTCATAACTGTTGGTCGTAATAACAACACCTGACAAATTGAAAGCCATTGACTGTGGGCTGTGCCCACAGTCTCACCCGCAAGGCGGCTTTGTCAAGGGTAGTTCACCTATGATACGCGACAACTCACCCACTTACTTCGACATAAATTCAAGTTTTTGCTTGTAGACCATAAGAAGCCGTGCGTCTACTTTGTCAAATTTTATGCCCATGCCGTTTTCCACCAGGGAGCCGAACATAGGCGGTTCGTCGTTTGTCCAGGCAACGGTGCCTTCGGCCTCATATGTCTTGTCGTCGACATATATGGTCATGTAAACGCGCGAGTTTTCTTGAAGCACGTGCGAGTCTTTTATGAACAGGCCGCCGTTTGATAACTGCGTGATAACGCCTCTTCTGCCTTCTGCTTGAAGCCGCTCGGCGTAGTACACGCTCTGGTTAAAGGGGATGCGCCTGCTTTTTCTCTTGTTAATGTATGTGTCTTCCATGCCTTCCTCTTTTAATCTGGTTTTTTTAAGCGCTCTGTAATTAAATTAATTGTTGACCGGATTTATGGCGACCGTTGTTTTGATCTCGTCGTTGTACGTCTTGATTAATCTTTCGTCTACCTTGTCGAATTTAATGCCCATGCCGTTTTCCGTAACGCGCGCGAGAGAGGGGCGAAGGTTGTTTGACCATGCAACGGTACCTCGGGCTTCGTAGACTTCCTTGTCAACGCGGATAGCTATGTGGACCTGAGTGTCCGGGGCAAGTACAAGGTTATCCTTAATAAACAGGCCTCCTGTGCAGAGGTTGGTTACCAGGGAAATCTTATCTCCGTGAGTCTGTTCACCGTAGTGCACGCTGTGGAAAAACGGTATTCTCTTGCTGCTTCTCTTATTGTTTGATGTTTCTTGCATCTTTCCTCCGGGTGTTTTTTAATCTATACACAGGGCGCCATAACTTCTCATACCTACGTTGCTCCTCTGTTTATTGTTTTGGTCCTCGTTGCTGCGTACATAAAGTACGCCTCGCACCTGCGGTGAGCAAATCAGTAAACAGACTTTTTTTATCGGACGGGCCGATGTTATTTACAATGAATGTTGCACCATTTGCCGTGCGCAGCACTCACCTTCGTTGCGCCTTGGTCTGCTTTGTTCTTATGCCCTGCCTGGTCATTTATTTCAGATAATAACGATCCCTCTGAACGTTTAAGTTGCCGTTCATATACTTTTCAGTCCAGGCGCTTTTATGATTTTTCTCCGTAATTGCCGGTAGCCAGGGGTAGATCTAATGTGTAAACAGCTCAGAGCAGGCTCAATACCGGGTCGTTAGTTAACACGGTTAAACTATCTTTACTGCTCGGTTGGCGGCAGGTTTTTGGCTTAATCTTTGGTGATCGGTTCTATAATTGCAACGACCTCGACATTTTTGTTGTATACTTCAATTAGCCTCTTGTCTACCGTTTCGAATTGAATACCCATGCCGTTCCTTACAAGCTTGACTATGGAAGGAGGTTCGTTGTTTATCCATGTTACAACACCCTCGGCTTCAAAGACCTGTTCCCCAATGCGTATTGCCATAAATACCCTTGTGCCGATATCGAACATTTTTTTTGACTTTATAAATACGCCTCCTTTCGACAGGTCCGTTACAATTGAAATCCTGTCGGGTGGAAAATCATGGCCGTAGTGTACGCTTTTGTTAAAGGGTATGCGTTTGCTTTTTCTTTTGTCTTCAATGTCTTCTTGCGAATCGTTTGACATCTCTGTCCTGCCTTTATTTTTTTTCTCTGGGGTTGACGTAGGCCGTGACCTCAAGTTTTTTATCATATGCTTCAAGGAGCGCTTCTTCCACTCTGGTGAAGCTTATGCCCATGCCGCTTTTTACGTGATAAGCAAGCGCCCTTGGGGCTTTTTTTGCCCATGCCACAATACCTTCAGCCGCATATACTTCCTTTCCAATGCGGATGGCAATGTATACCCTGGTGCCGGGTTTGTAAACGGTGTTTGTCTGTATACACACTCCGCCGTCTGACAGGTCGGTTACGATCGATATCTTGTCAGGTGGGATGTGCCGCCCATACTCCACAGTGTGACGAAAGGGAACTCTCTTGCTCGCTCTCTTGTCTGCGGGACTTTTTGGTGGTTTGTCAGACATGGTAAAGTAACCTCAATCTTGAAAAAACGAAGGCAGCGTTAGCTGGTCTCCACAAAGTCAGTTGTTTCGAGTTGCTTGTTGTAGACCTGCAACAGCTCAAGGTCTGCTTTGTCGAATTTAATGCCTATGCTGTGTTTTGCGTGACTTTCAATAGGTGGTGAATTCCTCTTGACCCACGATACAATGCCCTCGCAATCATATGATTTGGAATTAATATTTATCGTAAGGTAGAGTTTGGTGCCGAGGTTGTAAGTATGGTTTGTCATAAAACATATTCCACCCTGCGATAGGTCGGTAACCAGAGATAATTTGTCGGGTGGAACCTCAGGGCCGAATTTTATCTTGGTGCAGATCTCAATTCTTTTGCTTTTCCTTTTTTCAGTACTCGTCATATATTTTCCCCCCACTGAATTTAGTTAAACTCCATACCCTGTATCTATATCCTATATTTTAAGATAATTCAGTTTAAAAGTCAAAAATATTCCACCGCCTGTTGTACATGTTTTTCCTTGGAGTATTAATAGTTATATTTTTTTACAGAAAAAGCTTGCCCTTTTCTGTTATTGAATATAAAATTATAGAGATGACACACTGCCAAAAGCTGGCAAATTGTTTAAATCCCGCGAGGAGTGCGACTGCATGAGGATTTTTTCATATATTATATTTTTTTTCGTTCTCTTGTGTCTTTTTGTTCCGACCGAGGCAAGGGCCGATTTTTATACTTATACGGACTCCAGCGGTGTTTTGCATATAACCGACACGCCGAAATCAAAGAAGTTCAATTGGTTCATGGCAGAGCGCAGTGATAAGAAAAAGCCTGTCTATACCTCTTATGATAATATAATCAGAGAGATGTCGAAAAAGTACGGAGTGGACCCTGTGCTGGTAAGGGCCATAGTTAAGGTGGAGAGCGACTTTAATCCAAATGTCGTTTCAAGCAAAGGCGCAACAGGACTTATGCAGCTTATGCCGGCGACCGCAAAACTTATGGGGGTTAAGGATATTTTCGACCCGCGAGAGAATATCGAGGGCGGAGTAAAGTACCTGTTTTATCTTATGAATAGATTTAGCGAGCTTAAGCTTGTAATTGCCGCCTATAACGCCGGTGAGACGGCTGTGCGCAAGTATAACAAGATACCTCCTTATAAGGAGACCCGCAACTACGTTAAGAAAGTCCTTGCTTATCAAAAAATATTCGCAAAAATCGTGAGGTAACGTGAGTAATCTTAAAAGCGAAGTCTGGACCCTGCCGAACAAACTATCAATGGTCAGGATCGTGGCAACGCCAATCCTTATTTTATTGCTTCTCCCATCCGGCAAAGGGATGGGATTCATTGCCGCGGTGGTGTTTGTAGCCGTGTGTTCGACCGACTGGCTCGACGGCTACATAGCAAGAAAGACCGGCACCGTGACGACCCTTGGAAAGTTCCTCGACCCGCTTGCCGATAAATTGATCATAATGACCGGGCTGGTTATGCTTGTCTCACTCGGGCGTGCTCCGGGTTGGATTGTTGCGCTTATCATTGCGCGCGAGATAGCCATCACAGGGCTTCGCACCATGGCGGTCGAGTCAGGCACGGTCATTGCCGCAAGTCCGCTTGGCAAGGCCAAGACCGTAACACAGATAGTGGCCATAACCGCTCTGATACTCCACTACCCCTACTTTGGCTTTAACTGCCACCTGTTCGGTATGATAGCGCTCTACCTTGCTCTTGCCATAACCCTGTACTCGGGCTGGGATTACTTCTACAAGTTCATCGCGGTTGCCATTAAAGGCGGCGGCGGCAAAGGCTACGGGAGTGACCATACGGCGGCTGCGCAGGACGACGAACCGCCGTTGTATGTAGATAGTTCCGTGTATGAAGATGACGGTTTTGGACACGTCGACCCGGACGACGCTCCGGACGGCAATGACAACGACGACCCTTCCGTAAAATCCGCGCAAAATTCCGAATAAATCGGGTAATCAGTAATTTTAAAAATTTTAAAAAAACCCGCCATTTTCTATTCTTTTTTTATTATTTAAACTCCAACTGTTCCTTTTGATTACCCCTTTTTAAGCTTTTTTTAAGTTTAACTTGACGGATTTTTGCTTGAGCAGTACTATTGATACAAATTACGGTTGTTATATATTCCAAAAGATGACTTTTTACGTTTGTTGTTAATTCTTGTACAGGAGGGTTTTACAATGTTTAAAAGGATCTTTGGCGTTTTTGTAATATTATTGCCTGTATTTTTGTTCTTAACTACAGTATCTCACGCCTCTGAGTCGCTTCCGCTTTTCAGCAAAAAATTTGACAGGTCTTCGGGTAGTCCCAACCTTTACACTGAATTGGTCCCAGTTTGCAACACAGGGGCGACTTACGCCATGGTGGTACTTAACGGCGTTAGCGGTGAAGACGCGATAAGCTCGGCTTCCATTACGTTTAACGGAGATGAGATCGTAAAGGAGAATGAGTTCAACCAGCGTGTGGACAGGATTGATAAGTCTATTACCGTACTTCCTGACAACACCCTTGACATAAAACTTGCAAGCGGGGCAAATGGGTTTATAACGGTAGAGATTGTTTGCACGGCTAACTGCCTTGGCGTTAGTTTTACCTCGCCTGAACCGGGGACGAGTATCAATTCCTCACCGACCGTAGTAACCGGAGTACTTTATAACACATCAGGCGAGACCGGAGTCTCGGTAACGAGTGAAGGGACCGATGGTTCGGGCACCGAGCCTGTTCAGGTCTATGGCGATGAGTTTGCCGGATCGGTTCCGTTTCAACTCGGCGCAAACACCCTGACTGTTATGGCCACAGACGCCTGCGGTCTGCGAGCACAGGATTCGATTTCAATCACCGGGCAGCAGGGTGATATGAGCATAAGGCTTTCGGCAAGACCGGGAAGCGGGACGCCGTCTCATGAGTCCGGTATGTTTGATGTCACGTTCGATGCCGATGTTTCAGGACCGAACCCGGTCGTTAGTTATTCATGGGACTTTGACGGGGACGGATTTGAGGACGAGTCAGGGGCGGACCTTTCGGAGGCGACCTGGAGTTATTCAGAGTCCGGGTTGTATCTGCCTGAGTTAACCGTAACGGATTCGGTCGGTAATACATCAAGCACGACTGCCGTTGTGAACGTGTTTACACGCGAAGATATGCAGTTGATACTCGGCGCCAAATGGGACGGTATGAAGGCAGAGCTTCTAAGTGGAGATACGGAAGGAGCGCTTGGTTTTTTTGTGGAATCTTCCCGCCCCAGGTATGCAAAGGCGTTTGAGAAGTTGTCGTCAAAGCTTGACCAGGTATTCAACAGGACGGAAGAACTGGTAGTCATGTCGGTTGAAGAAGGTGTGGCCAAGTGTGAGAACTTTGTAAAAGAGGACGACGGCAATACGTATATGTACCCTGTTTACATGGTGCTTGACAGCGACGGTATTTGGCGGATTGAAAGGTTTTAGAAAATCAACTGAGCAACTTATTAAGAGTTATTTATTCACTTCTTTTGTGTCTTAAGGTGATTTGATGAAAAGGTATTTATTAGTTTTATTGT
>CBDUXY010000026.1:0-20755 GCA_965371305.1 uncultured bacterium | reverse complement strand
TTTCTGATTGTACCAGGGGTATTTATTTTTACAGAATCATTTGCTATTATTGCAGGATAATTATCACTGGTTTTGCAAATTTTTGGTTAATTCTGTTCTTAATCGACAGGGGCAGGGGGGGAGGGGGGATGACAGGACAGGGAAAACAGGTGGCTTATGAGTAATCTGATTATTGAATGTTATTCTAAAGATGGGTGCAAACTTTGCACAGATGCGCAAGAAGTAATTGGCAGGGTAAACAGCGACATACCCTTTCAGTTCACGGTCGTTGATATCGCAAGCGACGTTGATTTGAATAGAAGGTATTCAAAGCACGTGCCGACCGTGTTTATAAATGGCAAGAAGGCTTTTAAGTTTAAGGTTGATGAGGCTGAGTTCAGGAAACGTATAAGAAAAGAAATTATAACACAGGGCTTATTATCGCGCCGAGCAGAAAAAAATGATGTTTCACCAAGTTAAGCGTTCTCCCCGGTTCGCTTTATAAACAAACCTTAACCGTGTTTATAATTCTAACAACACTTCTTTATCTCCTTAACGGTACCCTTCTTTTTTTATCTTAAATAATATAAAATAATATAAATATCCGGAGTAGTTAATGTCAAAGAAAGCTAATAGTCCGTTTACGTGCGGATGTGGCGAGGTGTTTCATGCCTTGCATTATGTGAGTGTTAACGTAACGCTTGAGCCAAAGCTCAAGGCAGAGGTCTTTTTATCCGACTTTAATACGGTTAAGTGTCCGTCGTGTGATTTGCTCATGTATGCGAACCTGCCGTTTATTTATCACGATATGACACATGGCTTCTGGTTGTGGGTGTATCCTGAGCAGGCCCGGGAGGATAGGGATAAGATCATGGAAGTCATAAAGGCACAGATGGACTCGCTTTCACCACAGATGCTTGAGAAGGTGACGGGCATGGTAAGTACCGAAGCCCCTGAACTGCTTTTCGGAAGGACCGAGCTCAAACTTTTTATAGATGAAGTTGAGGGCAGAGTAGTGGATAAAATTAACAACGTTAATTGATGGCCCCGGGGTTTGAGTGTGCACTTTTTTTTCGAGTAATTTAAGCAGTCTCCGGCCCCGCTCTACTTGCTTTTCACGATAATATCCGATATATTAGTAGATTATCATTTTGTTTAAAGGATTTGTATTTTCGATATGAAAAAAAACCTTAAATTATTTTTCTTAGCTTTCTTGTTTTTCAGTTTTGTCCTGTCAACTCCTGCATTTGCAAGCGAGGCAAGGATAGAGGACGTCGAAGTACATTTTAAGGGCACACCTATGATTAACTTTGTCGTGCGTGACGCCTTTACAAAAGACATCGAAGAGGCAATCAACAGCGGCATACCGACTACCTTTACCTATATCATCAGGCTTAACCGGCAGAAAAATCTCTGGTTTGACGAAACTATCGGGATCTGGAATTTCAACCACACGGTAAAATACGACTCACTCAAAGAAGAGTACGTGATTACTCTTGGAGAGAAAAACCGCACTGAGAAGACAAAAGATTTTGAAGAGATGAAAAAATTAATGATAAGTGGTGAAGACATTAACGTCTCCCCGTTGCCCGCTCTTAAACCGGGCACTGCCTATACGTTTGCCATAAAAGCTGAACTCGACACTGTAAACCTTCCAAGCCTTCTAAATTATATGCTCTTTTTCGTCCATTTGTGGGACTTTGAAACAGATTGGTATATATATGAATTCACGCCATAAGAGAAACTTTAGAGACAGCGTTAATGAAGAATATTTAACTACCTTAAAAATATAAAGATAAATGGAACAGGAACAGAAGGAATTAAAAGTTAGCGAGAAAAAAAGGCGTCACAGAGAATTTTATATAATTCTGGTCGTCATACCTGCCATTATTGTTCTAACCTACCTTGAGTCGCACATCTCCATCATAAGTGGAGACCTTCCGATTGCGACCAACATATTTGTCTATGGTCTAATAAATATAAACATACTTCTGCTTGGACTACTGATTTTCCTGATTCTCAGAAATGTGGTTAAGATATTCCTGGAGAGTCGGCGCAAGCTATTTGGCTCAAAACTCAGGACAAAGCTGATTGCCTCTTTTGTCGGTCTCACCATTGTGCCAACGCTCCTTCTTTTCATTGTGGTAATCGGGTTTGTTAATAAGAGTATTGATAACTGGTTTGAAATTGGAGTTGAGCACGGACTGTCTGAATCGCTTGAACTTGCCAAGGGTTTTTACAATAACACGTCTGATAAGATGCTTGGCGGGGCAACACGTTTGTCCACGTCTATATTGGATAAAAACATATACCCTTCCGAACCAACCGACGACCTCGAACCCGACACAGAACCTCTCAGGGCTTTTATAGAGGAAAAGATAGGGGAGAGCGATTATTCAACAGTCGCAGTGTACTCTGCAAACGGTGAGAGAATCGCTTATGCCATTTCCGCAGACGTTAATCAGAACATGGTTCCGGCAATTGCCGTGGAAGAAGTGGGTAAAACCTTAAATGAAGGGGCTAGGAGTTTTGTTCAGACCCTTGATGTGGGTGAGGTGGTCCGTGCGATTGTCCCTGTGATAAAGACTGACGATCTGGGCGTGGACCAGGCCCTTGGCGCTGTGGTTGTTAGTTATTACATGCCAATGAATACCATTAACAGGATGAAGGAAATATCCGCTGTCTTTGAGAAGTACAAGCAGCAGAAAATATTAAAAAATCCGATGAAGGTGGGTTATTTCACCATTCTCCTTATAATCACGCTGCTGATCGTATTTTTTGGCATATGGATAGGGCAGTACCTGGCCAAGGCCATAACTGTACCGATATTTGAGTTGGCCGAAGGCACGCACGCCGTTGCAAGCGGAAACCTTGACTTTAAAATTAACGTTACTTCAAGGGACGAGATAGGGTCGCTGGTTAAGTCGTTTAACAGAATGACGGAGGACCTGAAGGCCGGGAAGACAAGGGTGGAAGAGGCAAACCTCACGCTCAGGAGCGCTAACATCGAGCTTGAGGAAAGGCGCCGCTATAATGAAATTGTCATGGGCAACATTCCGGCCGGTGTTATTTCAATCGACAAGCTTGGCCGCATTACCTCTATGAACAAGGTTGCCGGCGAAATACTCGACGTCGGGCAGATGGCTGCTACGGGTAAAGACTACAAAGACGTGCTCAGGGCGGAAGACATTGTCCACTTTAAAGAGATGATAAAGGACATGAGTGAACACGGCCTTGAGTCCCTTGAACGTCAGATGAAGGTTAAACACACGGACAAGTTGATAACCGTGCTTGTTAATCTTAACGCGCTTAGAGACGAAAGCGGACAGTACCTCGGCATGGTGGTTGTGCTTGACGACTTAACGCACCTCCTGAAGACTCAAAGGATGCTTGCCTGGAAAGAGGTTGCAAGGCGTATTGCTCATGAGATCAAAAACCCTCTTACCCCTATTCAACTTTCCGCCCAGAGGCTTCGTAAAAAATATCTCAATCAATTCTCTGATGATTCAAAGATATTCGACACTTGTACCAAGACCATTATAAGCGAAGTCAAAGAGTTAAAGACCCTTGTTAACGAATTCTCAAGTTTTGCCAGGATGCCTGCGGCAAATCCAACGCCAAACGACCTTAATGAAATTGCAGAGGACACTATGGCAATATACAAGACAGGGCATAAGAATATACGGTTTAACAGTGATTTTGACCCCAACATTCCGGTGCTTGAGATCGACCGGGACCAGATAAAAAGAGCCATTGCCAATTTGCTTGAAAACGCGGTGGCTTCAATAGACGGTGATGGGGAGATCCGGGTGAAAACGCATTACGAGCAGGAGTTTAAGCTTGTCAGGCTTGAGGTGTCGGATACGGGCACGGGCATTGCGCCGGAAGACAAGGCGAGACTTTTTGAGCCGTATTTTTCGACCAAGAAGTCGGGAACAGGGCTTGGCCTTGCAATCGTTAATGATATAATATCGGATCATAACGGTTATATAAGGGTAAGGGACAATAAACCGCACGGTACGAGATTCATAATCGAACTACCTGTTAAAGCCGGAGAGGTTGCATGAATTCAATCCTGATTATAGACGATGAAAAAAGTATTCGCGACTCTCTTGAAGGCGTGCTTTCGGACGAGGGTTACGAGGTGGGTTCGGCGGCGAGCGCAGAGGCCGGGCTAAAGCGTATCGCATCAACTCTGCCGGACCTGGTCCTGCTCGACATATGGCTGCCCAAGATGGACGGCATAGACGCCTTAAGGGAAATAAAAAAGATAAACCAGTATCTTCCGGTAATTATGATCTCAGGGCACGGCACGGTTGAAACCGCGGTAAAGGCTACGAAGCTCGGGGCTTACGATTTCCTTGAAAAACCTCTTTCTCTTGAAAAAGTCGTTCTTACCATTGAGCACGCCCTTGAGCAGAAAAGGCTCAGAGAAGCGAACAGAGAACTCCTGCAAGCCCAGATGAAAAAATACAAAATCCTTGGTGAATCAAAGAGCATCGTTGAACTGAAACGCGGCATAGAGCGTGTTGCTTCGACCAATTCCTGGGTGCTCATAACAGGCGAAAACGGCACTGGTAAGGAACTTGTGGCAAGGAACCTGCACTTTCTCTCCAACCGTTCGACAAAGCCTTTTGTAGCGGTAAACTGCGCGGCAATACCGGAGGAACTTATAGAAAGCGAGCTGTTCGGGCATGAAAAAGGGGCTTTTACAGGAGCGGTGAGCTCGAAAAAAGGCAAGTTTGATGTGGCAGACAAAGGTACGGTTTTTCTTGATGAGATAGGGGATATGAGCCTTAAGACTCAAGCCAAAGTTTTGCGTATACTCGAGGACAGGACGTTTGAACGCGTGGGCGGTACAAAGAACATAACCGTTGACGCCAGAGTTATTGCCGCGACCAACAAGGACTTGAATGAAGAAATTAAAAAAGGTAATTTTCGCGAAGACCTCTTTTACAGGCTTAACGTCATACCTTTTTACGTACCACCTTTGAGGGAAAGGACACGTGATATCCCCATATTTGTAAATCATTTCCTGGCCATGTTTTCCAAGGACAGCGGCAGGGAATCGCCAAGCATAACTAAAGAGAGCATGAAGTGGCTTACGAGTTACAACTGGCCCGGCAATATAAGGGAACTTAAAAACCTGATGGAAAGGCTCGTCATAATGTCTGCAACGCCTGAGATATGCGATGAAGACATACCCGCTTATATAAGGGGCAGGCGCGGCTCTGTCGAAGCAAATTCCCTTAATTCAACCCTGAAAGAGGCGAGAGTGGAATTTGAAAGGGACTTTATTATTAAAAAACTTGAGGAATTTGATGGTAACGTTGCACAAACGGCCAAAGCAATCGGGGTTGAGAGAAGCCACCTGTACAGGAAGATGAAGTCCTACGGTATAGAATCCTGACACCTGCGGTGGGCGAATTCATTAACAGGCTTTTTTATTGGACGGGTCGTAATAATTAGAATGACTGTTGCTAAATACGCCGTACGCAGCACCTGCGGAGGGCAGATAGAGTAATTAGTTTCCGGACTTACGGAGCTAAATAGTTACAAATGAATGTTGCTAAATACGCCGTGCGCAGCACCTGCGGTGGGCGAATTCAGTAATTAGCTTTTATGGTTACGGAACTAAAAATACACAAATGAATATTGCACCATTCGCTGTGCGCAGCACCTGCGGTGGGCGAATTCAGTAATCAACTTCTATGGTTACGGAACTAAAAATACACAAATGAATATTGCACCATTCGCCGTGCGCAGCACTTATAATAAAGTTGAGTCTATCTTATGAAGCAACCGGTTGTACTTATAGTAACCAGTAATGGTATCTTAAAAAAAACTCTTGACTCTATCTTATCCCGGATGTGCAAGGTTATTTTCGCCTCTAATTGTCAGCAGACAATCAAGCTCATTACGAACACCGCTACCGACCTTGTACTTATCGACACCGACCTGTTTGAAATCGATAACTGTGAATTTATAAAACAAATAAAGAAGTTGGACAGCGACATTGAAGTCATTGTTATGTCTGGCGCTGCTTCATCAGAAAAAACCATGGCGCTGCTCAGAATGGGGGCTTATGATTTTATTTCCAAGCCAATCGTTACAGAGGAGATACTTTCAACCATCAAGCGCTACACAGACAGGATTAATCTCAAGTCAGAGGTTAACTTTCTCAGAAATGAACTGCAAATCGAGCTTGGTTATGAGGCAATGATAAGCATTAACCCGCTCATGAAAGAGGTCTTTACCCTTGTCTCAAAAGTTAGCCGGACTTCCTCAAACGTACTTGTAAGGGGTGAGAGTGGAACGGGTAAGGAGCTTGTAGCAAGGGCGCTGCACGCATCAAGTGAAAGGAGTGAACGGCCCTTTGTCGCGGTGCATTGCGGCGCTTTACTTCATGGCGGGCTTGTGGAGAGCGAGTTGTTCGGGCACGAAAAAGGCGCTTTTACAGGGGCGCATGTCAGAAAAATAGGAAAATTCGAATACGCGCATGAAGGTACGTTCTTTCTTGATGAAGTCTCAACCTTGCCGCTGGACCTCCAGGCAAAACTGCTTCGGGTTATTCAGGAGCAGTCATTCATACGTGTTGGCGGGGTTACGGAAGTAGAAGTTGACATCAGAATTATTGCAGCCACCAATGCAAACCTTGAAGAAATGGTTGAAAACGGCTCTTTTCGAGAAGACCTTTATTACAGATTAAACGTCGTGCCGATTACGTTACCCCCGCTTCGTGAGAGGATGGAGGATATACCGATTCTGGTCGAGTACTTCCTTGGCAAATATTGCGCAAAGAACAACAAACATATAGAGGATATTACTAATAAGGCTATTGACGCTTTTTATAAGTATTCGTGGCCGGGTAACGTGAGGGAGCTTGAAAACATAATTGAAAGGCTTGTGGTGTTTTCAAAAGATAACTGCGAGATTACCAGGGCTGATCTGCCGCTTGAAATACTGCATGCCAATGAGCAGTTCGCCATGCGTTCGTTGTATGAGATAAAGGATTTTAAAGAGGCGGTAAAGGCGTTTGAAAGACAATATATTATAAAGGTTCTGGAGAGCAAGGGATGGAGCAGAAAAAAAACCGCAGAGTTCATGAAGATACACAGAAACACGCTTTTAATGAAGATGAAGGAGTTGGGTGTGGAAGAAGGCATCTGTAGTGAGCAAACACCCATGTTGCGCAAATTTCGCAATTAACTTTTACGACTGTGGAACTGAAAACACGCAAATAAATATTCCACTATTCGCCGTGCACAGCACCCACGTTGCGTAAATTGCGCAATTAACTTTTGAAATTACTGAATTAAGTATAAGATAAATAAATATCACACTAACCGCCGTGTTCAAGCGTCAGGGGACGCGTGGCGTGTGGTTTACAATAAAGCCGTTTTATGTTAAAAGATGTAGAGGACTAGTTATTGCTTGCATTGATTTTTGCAGAACGATCTGTAAGTTCTTCTTTTTTCTAAAAGACACTGTTTTTTTAATAATTTTTTGGAAAAACTCTCAGCCCCGGCGGCTGCGTATAGAATAGTCAAGGGAGCTGGTAAATGGCCGGACATTCCAAATGGGCTAACATAAAACACAAGAAAGCTGCAACCGATGCCAAGCGCGGCAAGGTGTTTTCAAAACACGTCAAAGAGATAATGATTGCCGCAAAGATGGGGGGGAGCGACCTTGGCTCAAACCCGCGCCTCAGGAACGCTATAGAAAAGGGCAAGGCGGATAATCTTCCTGCCGACAACATTGAGCGTGCCATCAAGAAAGGCTCCGGGGAGCTTGAAGGCGTTAGCTACGAAGAGGGCATGTACGAGGGGTACGGCCCGGCCGGTGTTGCCATTATAGTGTGCTACATGACGGACAATAAGAACCGCACGGCTGGCGAGGTGCGCCATGCCTTTACGAAACACGCGGGAAACCTTGGTGAGAGCGGCTCTGTGGGCTGGATATTTGAACAAAAGGGTTTTTTTGTTTTTCCCATTAATTCTGTGGAAGAAGAAAGGCTTATGGAAGTAGCCCTGGAGGCAGGGGCCGAAGACGTGGTGGCTAACGAAGAAGACGAGGTCTTTGAGGTCCTTTGCGAGTCAACGGAGTTTTTTAACGTAAAGGAAGCTTTTGACGGAGAAGAACTTAAATATTCGTTTTCCGAGTTAACGCGCATACCGAAAAACACCGTTAAAGTAGAGGGCAAGGTCGCCCGAAGGGTGCTTAAACTGATTGAGAGCCTTGAGGACCTTGACGACGTGCAAGACGTTTACGCTAACTTCGACATGCCTGCCGAAGACATGGAAGGTGAGTAGCACCTGCGGTGGGCAGATTTCACTATTAACTTTTGAAATTACGGAACTAAAAAAACACAAATAAATATTGCACTATTCGCCATGCGCAGCACCTGCGGTGGGCGAATTCAGCAAGTAGCTTTTAGATTTGCCGAGCTAAAGTTTCACTAATAAGCATTGAGGGAGGGGGCTTCTAAGATGAGGGTTTTAGGGATAGACCCGGGCACTATTAAGACGGGCTACGGCATTGTTGATAAAGGCCGGGGCGGGAGCCTCATTCACGTCTGTAACGGGGTGATCAAGGGCGGGACAGGTAAGGCGCTTCCCCTGCGCCTTAAAAATATCTCAGAGTCGCTTAATGAGTTAATAAATGAGTACGAGCCTGACTGCGTTGCCATTGAGACTGTGTTTACTGCAATAAACGCAAAAAGCGCAATCACTCTTGGTCACGCAAGGGGCGTTGCCCTCTTAAGTGCCGCAACCTTCGGCGCTCCGGTGCATGAATACAGCCCAAAGACCATTAAGCTTGCTGTTGTCGGTTACGGCGGCGCCACCAAGGACCAGGTTCAAAAGATGGTCGCCATGCTGCTTAAGACCGGCACTACGCCCGAGTCCGACGCTGCAGACGCGCTTGCCGTCTCTATCTGCCATATACACCATAATCCTGAGCGATTAGCTAAGCTTAAGCAGAAGTTGGCGACTACCTGATCTCTTTTGGTTCTGACCCTTTATTATTTTGATTTTACATAAAAGCAATTTATCGAGATTAAAAAAAATAAAATATGATAGCACGCATAAGCGGAAAACTCCTTGAAAAGAATATAGAAACCGTTGTCATTGAAGCAGGCGCGGGTGGGCTTGGTTATGAAGTGACCGTGCCTCTTTCGACTTATTCAAAGTTGCCGGAGGTGGGGGAGGACGCAACACTCATAACGCTGCTTTTCATAAAAGAAGATGCAATTAAATTATATGGGTTTTATACGACCGGAGAGCGCGACATTTTCACCCTGCTTACGTCGGTCTCAGGGGTTGGCCCTAAACTTGCTCGCAATATCTTATCCGGGGCCGGGGCGGATGAACTCTCCCTTGCCATTATCGAAAGAAACGTGGCGGCCCTTGTTGCACTGCCCGGAGTAGGTAAAAAAACGGCTGAGCGTCTTATACTTGAACTTAAAGATAAGGTAATTGCGCCTGGACTGAAAGAGAGAATTAAGGAAGGGGGGGGGGAGGGACCAGAAGGCCTTGACGTTGCCCTCGAGGACGTTGTCTCGGCTCTGGAAAACCTTGGGTTTAAGCCTGTGGCGGCCCAGGACGCTGCAAAGGCTGCAAGGGAGGAGAACCCTGACGCCGGATTTGACGCGCTTCTTAGAAAGGCATTAAAACAGTTATAACATGTTAATTTTTAAATAAAATATCTTTAATGGATTTAATGAAAATGGACGCTAAAGACGCTGAAATATTACCTGCAAAACTCGTTGAAGACGAGGGTTTTGAGCTTAGCCTGAGGCCAAAGACGCTTGATGAGTATATTGGGCAGACAAAGATAAAGGACAATTTAAAGATCTTTATCGAGGCTGCGCGCGCCCGGGGCGAAGCACTTGACCACGTGCTGTTCTACGGGCCTCCTGGTTTAGGCAAAACAACTCTCTCTCACATCATAAGCCAGGAACTTAATGCAAACATACGCACCACCTCAGGCCCGACCATTGAGAAGGCAGGAGACCTTGCAGCCATTTTAACAAACTTGGAGCACCGGGATGTCTTATTTATCGACGAGATACATCGCCTCCCGAACGTCGTGGAAGAAACCCTCTACCCGGCCATGGAAGACTACCAGATAGACCTTATAATCGGTCAGGGCCCTTCCGCCCGCTCCGTGAAGCTCGATATACCGGGTTTTACCCTTATAGGCGCTACAACAAGGGCAGGGCTGCTTACTTCCCCGCTTAGAGACAGGTTCGGCGTTATAATAAGGCTTGATTTTTACAGTCCCGAGGAGCTTGAAGAGATAGTGACTCGTTCAAGCGTAATACTGCGCATAGATATCACCCCGGACGGCGCATATGAAATAGCCAGGTGCTCGCGCGGCACTCCGCGTATTGCAAACAGGCTTCTGCGGCGTGTAAGGGACTTTGCAGAGGTCAAACACGACGGGGTGATAACAAAAGACGTTGCAGCTAATGCGTTATCTATGCTTGAGATAGACTCTCGCGGGTTCGATAAGATGGACCGCCGCATACTTTTGGCTATAATAGACAAGTTCGGAGGCGGACCGGTCGGCATCGGCTCGCTTGCCGCTGCCATTCACGAGGACCGCGACGCGCTCGAAGACCTTTGTGAGCCGTATCTTATTCAGGAAGGTTTTATACACAGGACTCCCAGGGGCAGGGTGGCAACGGAGCTTGCCTACCACCATGTCGGCAGAAAATATACCCCTCAGACGTCTTACGCAACCACTACACCGACTTCAGGCAGCAACGGTGACGACCAACAGGGAAACCTGCTTTAGAGAGTAACCAATCCAGCTTAAAAAAATGAAACGTATATTAGTCCATATGTGTTGCGGGCCGTGTTCCATCTATCCGCTGCAAAAAATCCTTGAAGGTGATTTTAAGGTCACAGGTTTTTTTTATAACCCGAACATCCATCCGGTAGGGGAATTTAAAAAGAGACTTGACGCTGCCATAAAACTTAGCAAACTCATGGAGATAGAGGTAATATTTCACAGTGAATATGAGCCTGCACCGTTTTTTGATGTGAAACGCCAGAACGACCCAAAATCCCCAATAAAGATAGAAAAACAGGCCAGGTGTACTCATTGTTATAGCATCAGGATGGATAAAACAGCCGAAACAGCCAAAAACGCAGGTTTTGACGCTTTTTCCTCTTCGTTGCTCTATAGCAGATACCAGGACCACGAAGGTCTGATAGAGTTCGGACAAAAGATGCAGGAGAGGCACGGTGTCGAGTTCCTGTACGAGGACTTCAGGGTCGGGTGGCAAAGCGGCATTGCAGAGAGCAAAAAAATGGGTCTGTATAGACAAAAATACTGCGGCTGTATTTTTTCAAAGTTGGAAAGAGACCTGTAGAGCAGGTAGTTATCAGTTTACGGTCTTGTTGCGTGCCGCGCGTGCCGGTATCATTATTTACCGCTCTAACCTGCATGGATTTTTCATCAATCACCCAATCTTATTTTTCTATCTTCCTATCTTTCTGTTTTCTTGCTCATCTATTGTATTAATAATCATATGAATTCCGCAATAATTGTAATATCAGACCACTTTTTTGTATCTGAAACAAAAAAATACCATTATCTTTGAAAATCTTTTAAACCTTTTTTACTCTTTAGCACTCTTATAATTTTAAACACCTCTCTTTTTCCCTCTCAACCTTTCAATTAAGTGAAAGCTGAGTCTATTATATAAGATAGTTCCACAGTCAATCTTTAACCGTTCATACTTAAAATCCTGCCACAACACCGGACTGAATATACGTTTGTCAGTAAGGCCGGTCACATCGCGCGATATCAAGGAGAAACCTATTCAATGAAAGTCAAAATGATCTTGCCGTCTCTTGCAGAGGCGGACGCACCGCTCTTCAGACCTGTAAAATACTCTCTTTTCCCTCCTCTTGGGCTTGCAGCCCTTGCAGCTTTTTTTAATCCCGACGATAATATTGAGATAGTGGACCAACATGTTGAAAAGCTCAAACTGAACGACTCGCCCGACCTTGTTGTTATACAGGTCTATATTACCTCGGCGTACAAGGCGTACCGGATAGCTGATTATTACAGAAACAGGGGTGCTTATGTTGTACTCGGCAGCCTTCACGTAACCTCAATGCCTGATGAGGCGCAAAAACATGCCGACACTATTTTTCTTGGCCCTGGTGAGGATACTTTCCCCGAGTTCCTGAAAGATTTCAGACGCGGGTTCCCTAAAAAACGTTACCAATCGACTTCTCGCAGCTTAATCGACGTGCCGTCACCAAGGCGCGACCTCATTAAAAGAAGTCTTTACCTTGTGCCGAACTCAATTGTGGTCACTCGCGGGTGTCCGAACCACTGTGAGTTTTGCTTCAAGGAAAGTTTTTTTAAGGGGGGGCGGCAGTATTACAAAATGGCTGTCCATAAAGCCATTACAGAGATAAACGAACTTCCCGGAAGCCACCTGTATTTTCTCGATAATAACCTTTTTGCGGACGAGCGGTTTGTTGATTCACTCTTAGACGGTCTTATGGGCATGGGGCGCGTCTGGCAGTGCGCCGCGACGATAGATACGGTCTTAAAAAAGCCCCTTCTTATGAAAAAAGCAAGGGACGCGGGGTTGCGTAGTGTTTTTATCGGGTTTGAAACCCTTGGTCAGAGTAATTTAAGGCGTCAGAATAAGCACCAAAACGTCGGGATAAATTATAACGATGCAATTAAAGTCCTTAGAGACTTAGGCGTTATGGTTAACGGCAGTTTTGTCTATGGCATGGACGACGACGGGCCGGACGTGTTTAAAAGAACAGTGGACTGGGCCGTATCGCAGGGTATTGAGACTGCGACTTTCCATATACTCACCCCTTATCCGGGCACGCCTGTTTACGAGCGGATGAAGCGGCAGCGGCGGCTCCTGCATAGCAACTGGGACCTCTACGACACGCGTCACGCCGTGTACCGACCGGCGCGCCTGACCGTTAAAGAGCTTGAACAGGGTTACCAGGACTCTTACAGGGATTTTTACCGCTGGAGCGCCATATACAGAGGCGCAAGAACAAAACCGACCCTCAAGAGGCAGCTCAGGCATATGGCTTATTCGGCAGGTTGGAAAAAAATGGAACCACTATGGAAGATGATACTTATGTCTGGTCAGATACGCCGGATGAGTCCTTTGCTTGAGCAGGTGTTGAATACAAAAAAGCTTAATGAGGTGAAAAAGTCTTCTGTTCTGGAAGAGTCAGGTGTTTTAGCCAATTCGCGAAAATGCAAAGCAACAGAGCCAGGCATATACGGTTAGGGTTCGGATGGCACGGATATTGACTGAAAACAAAAAGTTAAAAATCAGGCGCATTGTCAGGTGTTTATAAACAACTTTAATAGCATGGTCCTGCTTTTTTTGTAATTTTACCGAAATCATGTTGCAAAATGTGTTATATTAATATTTGTGGTTATAATAACGTAATAAATAATAGGTATGCATTCATCTTACTTGGCATTATATGAAACAGGCGAGCTTCAAAGGCGCATTCAGAAGCTGAATACGCTTATGGATTCGTGTGTTATTTGTCCGATGAAGTGCCGCGTCATCAGGTCTATTGGCGAAAGAGGCGCTTGTAAGGTCGGATCCCAGCCTGTCATATCGAGCACTGGCGAGCATTTTGGTGAAGAACCGCCCCTTGTAGGGTGGGGCGGGAGTGGGACTATTTTCTTGACCTATTGCAATTTAGAGTGTGTTTTTTGTCAAAATTACGACATAAGCCACCAGGGCCAGGGCCGCGAGGTTACGCTTGATGAGCTCTCGGACGTGATGACCACACTACAAAGGCGCGGCTGCCATAACATAAACTTCGTAACTCCGACCCACCAGATAACGTATATAGTTTCTGCCCTGCCAAAGGCAATCGAAAACGGACTTTTCATACCGCTTGTTTATAACTGCGGCGGATATGAATCAATCGAGACCATAAGGCTGCTTGACGGTATCTTCGATATCTACATGCCGGACATAAAATACGGGGATAACGATGCGGCGGAAACCTTTTCAAACACAAAAAATTATGTCGAAATGTGCAGTGAATCCGTTAAAGAGATGCACAGGCAAGTTGGTGACCTTGTTGTAGACACCAGGGGTGTTGCCCAAAAGGGACTTATCGTGCGCCACCTGGTGCTTCCCGAAGACCTTGCCGCCACAGGGAAGGTAATGGAATTTATATCAAAAGAGATCTCCCCCCACTCATACGTAAATGTAATGGACCAGTACAGGCCCTGCTATATGGCCGGAGAATTCCCTCCGTTCGACAGGTGTATAACGACCCGGGAATTTGAAGATGCGGTCAGTATCGCCAGGAAGGCAGGGTTAAAAAGGCTTGCCGGGGTTTCTGAGTAGTTATTTGGATCGTCATAACTTCGCATAACTGCGTTTCTCGTCTATTTATTTCATTGGTCGTAGTTGCGGCGGACCTCAAAGTACGCCTCACACCTGCGGTGAGCAAATTTAGTAAATAGCCTTCTTGCTTACGGAGCTGCAGAGATACAAATCAATATTGTATCATTTGCCGTGCGCAGCACCTCGTCTTCGTAGCGCCTTTGTCTGCGTTGGATAGATTTATTTTGGCGCCCTGCGTGTTTGTCTACTTATGACGTTGTGTGAAATCTAATATTTTTCCAATTATCACCTTGAGATTTCCTGCCTTTTAGGGTAAATTATTTACTCTCATATCAGCAAACTACCTTGCAGATAGCTACCGGGTATCAAAAGGAATGATGTTGCTGAAAACATCCGAGCCAAGTTGCGTGGCATTAAGCCCGCCATGCGGGAATAAAGGCGGGGAATAGATTTGAAAATTACCGAAGCAGAAATTACGGAACACGGCCTTTCAAAAGAAGAATACGCGCGTATAATCGAGCTTATGGGGCGCGAGCCGAACATGACCGAGCTTGGCGTATTCTCTGTTATGTGGAGCGAGCACTGCTCGTATAAATCTTCTAAAAAACATCTCTCCGGTTTCCCGACCGAAGGAGAGCACGTCCTTCAAGGGCCGGGTGAAAACGCGGGTATCGTGGACATAGGCGACAATCTGGCAGCGTGTTTTAAGATGGAGAGCCACAACCACCCCTCTTTCATAGAACCTTACCAGGGCGCGGCTACAGGCGTTGGAGGTATACTCAGGGACGTCTTTACAATGGGCGCAAGGCCCGTTGCCCTGCTTAACTCGCTTCGTTTCGGCTCGCCCGATCATCCCAAAACAAAATACCTGCTCGACGGCGTTGTAGAAGGCATAGCCGGGTACGGCAACTGTATGGGTGTGCCGACTATTGCCGGAGAGGTCTATTTTCACGAATCATATAATGGCAACTGCCTTGTAAACGCAATGACCGTCGGTATAGTAAAACACGACAAGATTTTTAGAGGTTTTGCGTCAGGTGTTGGCAACCCGGTGCTTTATGTCGGGTCAAGCACAGGTAGAGACGGCATACACGGGGCCACTATGGCAAGTGACGTGTTTGGCGAGGGCGGGGAAGAGCGCCGTCCGACCGTTCAGGTCGGAGACCCGTTTACTGAGAAATTACTACTTGAAGCGTGTCTTGAGGTATTTAAAACAGACCATATCGTCGGTATTCAGGATATGGGGGCTGCCGGGCTTACCTCGTCAAGTGTTGAGATGGCAGGGCGCTCGGGCACGGGCATAGAGATAGACGTAGCAAAAGTACCGCGCCGCGAACAGGGCATGACACCTTACGAAGTTTTGCTCTCGGAGAGCCAGGAGCGCATGTTGCTTGTAGTAAAACAGGGACGGGAACAGGCCGTCATGGATATCTATAAAAAATGGGACCTTGAGGCAAGTGTCATTGGCAAGGTAACGGACACGGGTATGATCCGTATACTTGACGACGGTGAACTTGCGGCAGAGATGCCGATACCTGCGCTTACGGATGAGGCCCCGATGTATGACAGGCCTTACGCGCGACCCACATGGCAGGACGAAGTGCAAACGCTTGATCTTAATGAAGTGCCATTACCGCACGACATGAGTAAGGTTCTTCTGACCCTTCTTTCGTCTCTTAACATAGCAAGCAAAAGCTGGATATATGAACAATACGACCATATGGTCAGGACCGATACCGTTATTCGCCCTGGTGCCGACTCAGCCCTGCTGCGCATAAAAGGCACAAACAAAGCCCTTGCCATGACGGTTGATTGCAACTCGCGTTATGTTTATCTTGACCCGGAAACAGGAGCCAAGATTGCCGTAGCAGAGGCGGCCAGGAACTTAAGCGCGGTCGGCGCAACCCCGCTTGCAGTAACGGATTGCCTTAACTTCGGTAACCCGGAGCGCCCGGACGTCATGTGGCAGTTCGTGGAGGCCGTAAAGGGGCTTAAGAAGGCATGTATTGCCCTTGAGACTCCTGTTATAGGCGGTAACGTCAGTTTTTATAACGAAACGTCCGGGACGGCCATTTACCCGACCCCAACCATTGGAATGGTCGGGCTTATCGAAGACATATCAAAACACACAACACCGTGGTTTAAGGACGACGGCGACGTGATAGCGCTCCTTGGGGAAACCCTTGAAGAGATTGGCGGCAGTGAGTATCTGAAAACAATGTACGGTCTTGATAAAGGCATGCCTCCGGAAATTAATTTATTGAAAGAAAAGGCCGTGCAACTTACTTGTAGAAGGGCCATAACAAGTGGTATAATTAAATCCGCGCACGACGTCTCGGAAGGCGGCATTGCCGTTACAATAGCTGAGTCTTGTTTTAACCCTGCCGGCACTGTCGGTGCAGAGGTGAATATTCCAAACGAGGCTGGTATTCGTACGGACGCGCTTCTATTTGGCGAGACGCAGTCAAGGATTGTTGTTAGTTTTTCTGAAAGTGATACGGAGCTGGTCAGAAAAGTTGCAGAGTCTTTTGGCGCGCCGTTTATCGTAATAGGAACAGTAGTAAATAAAACAGACTCACGTGGCAGACCCAGCAACGCCTTGCAGATCAACGACCTCGCATTCTCTATTACTGAGCTTGAATCAAGATGGAAGGGCGCGCTTGAAAATTTTGCAGAATGATTTTAAAATGTATGAGGTTAATTTCTTTAAAAACGAGATTCTGAATCAATGATTAACTAAGTTCAGCACAGGGTTCATGATGATAAATATTAAATACCGTTCGTACTGAGCTACGTCGAAGTATTAACGGTTCTCCAAAAAAACTAATTAATGAGTAATTATAAACATGGATAAAAGATCGGAACTGGACAACGACAAATACAAAGACGAGTGCGGTGTTGTTGGCATATACAACCACCCCGAGGCCGCAAACATTGCCTACTTAGGTCTTTACGCGCTTCAGCACAGGGGGCAGGAAAGTGCCGGCATAGTTTCGAACAGCCCCGATGGCATGAACTCGCACAAGAGCATGGGGCTTGTATCTGATATTTTTACCCGTGATGTGATTGAAAAAACCCTTCCGGGGGCCTCTGCCATAGGACACGTGCGGTACTCCACCACCGGCGACTCGCACATAAAAAACGCCCAGCCCTTTATAGTAGACTACGCGCGCGGCACTATATCCATAGCCCATAACGGCAATCTAATTAACGCGGGTTTACTCAGAGACGAGCTTGAGGCCTACGGAAGCATTTTTCAATCCAGCATGGACACCGAGGTGATTATACATCTTATCGCCTCGTGCACTGAAAACAGCCTGATCGACCGTCTTATATATGCCCTGGGCCGGGTAAAAGGGGCCTATTCGATCGTGCTGCTTACGGAAAAAAGACTTGTTGCGGCAAGGGACCCAAGAGGGTTTCGCCCTCTTGCACTTGGCAGGTTAAAGGACTCCTGGGTGGTTGCTTCAGAGACCTGCGCCTTTGACCTTGTAGAGGCCGAGTACATAAGAG
Source organism: uncultured bacterium (assembly GCA_965371305.1). GTDB lineage: Bacteria > Desulfobacterota > GWC2-55-46 > GWC2-55-46 > DRQE01 > CBDUXY01. Next base: position 2,883 of record CBDUXY010000026.1, on the reverse strand, counting down.
ACATAGAACCGGGCGAGATACTTTCTATCGACAAAACAGGTCTTAAATCTTATAAACCGTTTCAGGAAGTTACGCCAACACCTTGTATTTTCGAGTTTATTTATTTTGCCAGGCCCGACAGTAATATCTTTGGCTCAGACGTCTACAGTGCGCGGAAAAACATGGGCCGTGAGCTTGCGAAGGAACACGCGGTAGAGGCGGACGTTGTTATAGCCGTACCTGACTCAGGCGTTATGGCGGCCCTTGGTTACGCCGAGGAGTCGGGTCTGCCGTTTGAGATGGGGCTTGTGAGGAACCACTATGTGGGCAGGACGTTTATCGAACCACGCGACGCGATCAGGCATTTTGGAGTTAAGATAAAACTGAACGCCGTAAAAAAAGCCATCAAAGGCAAGCGCGTAGTTGTGGTGGACGACTCCATAGTCAGGGGCACGACGAGCCGCAAGATTATCAAGATGATAAGGGACGCCGGGGCCCGCGAAGTGCATATGAGGATCAGTTCTCCTCCAACGACCTGTCCGTGTTATTACGGCATAGACACTCCGACCGAAAAAGAATTAATAGCTGCTAATCACACTGTTGATGAGATAAAAAACTATATCACCGGTGATTCGCTTGGATATCTCAGCATTGAAGGCGTTTACAGGGCGGTGAATCAAAAAAATGCAAGTTTCTGCGATGCCTGTTTTACCGGCCAGTACCCGGTTGAAAAACCAGAGCTAAGGCCAACGCCTCAGCTCGTACTTTTTAAATAACCTTTTTAGATACACGAACAGACATAAGTACAGGATTTAATAAATGCGCTTTTTATCTTTTAGAGTTAAAAAGTTTACTCTTTTAGATACACGAACAGACATAAGTACAAGATTTAATAATGCGTTTTTTATCTTTTAGAGTTAAAAAGTTTACTCTTTTAGATATACGAACAGACATAAGTACAGGATTTAATAAATGCGCTTTTTCTATACTAAAACTAAAACCTTGACCTTTTTATCGTTTTTACCTGTGCTTTTGGCAGTGGTTTTTCTATCTACTTCCTGTGCGGTAAGTGAAGTACGCATAGCTTCGACTGAATATTACAACACCCAGCACGCGTGGACAAGGCACAAAAAGGTCGTCATTAACATGGAGACAAGGGTCTATTTTTATGCAACATACAAGAGCCGGGAGTTCAGACAAGCCTATATAGACGAATACGCAAGACGTTTCCAGCTGAGTCCTGATAAAAAAGATTTGCTGCTTGCCCTGGAACTTTCTGATGGGAAAGAATACAACGAGTTTTTTGTGTCCACTTATATGCCAAAAAGACAGTGGAACGACCTTAATCAAGAAAACTCCATCTGGAAGTTATACCTTTCCGACGGTGTTGGCAAAAGGCTTGAACCGGTAGAGATTAAAAAAATAGACCTTGGCGAAGACCCTTTTTACCGGGAGTTCTATCCAACCATCGACGCCTGGAGCGACGGTTATATCATTAAGTTTCCGCGCTTTGATTCCGAAGGCCGCGCGGTTGGCGAGGGGGAGAGCAGCTTATTAAAGCTCACCATAACAGGCATTATGGGCGATGGTACAGTCGAGTGGGTATTAAGGACGTCTGAGACTACGCAAACACAACCTACCGAATGATTGTCATTTCTGCAAATGCTGGAGTTTTGTTTTATAAAACCTGTTATCCCATCTCAATTACTTCTTCTTTTAAATTATTGGCATGGCTATAAGTATGATTAAGCAGCCTGAATCTCAAAGTCTATTTTTAAATAGAGCATGGTTTGTCTAAAGTGACTCCCAAATTTTACATATGACTTTAATAAAAAAAAAGAAAATAAGTAAGAATAAGATATTTTCTAATTTTCCCCTGTCAGTGATAATTCTTTTTACTTCGTTTTTTCTTTTTTTCATTGTTATTTCCAACCCTGCAGAATTATCATCAATTATACGATACCGTGAGATACTCGGTGGTGGTTTTGATTCTTTTATTTTTATAGTGACATTAATATGTTCCGGAATTTTTTTATTCAATTATTTTATATCGTACAAAGTTAGAGCTTCAAAAGTAAAATATATCATTCCAGGTATCCTTTTATTAATTTCATTGTTTGGACTTATAATGCTTTTATTGCCTTCTTCATGTGAAGGTGAGGGGTGTATGGGGAGGGGTTTTTTTGAAGTTGTTGTCATACTTGTCTTCTTAACTTTTCTACTATCTTCAGGAGGAGTAATTGCGGGCAGTTTTAGCAAAAATGTCAAATTTATTTTAGCTAAAATTTTATTTTTTTTAAGTTTTGTTCTCATAATAATCTCATCTTATGGAATTATTAGTTGTGGTTTTACAAAAGGGATAAAGAACGAATGTTTTTCATCTATTGCTAAGGGATTAAATAGAGCAGACATCTGCGAAAAAATATCAGATGATAAACAGACTAAGTTTTACTGCATAAGTCACTCTCAAACAATGAATAAACAAGTACAAAAGCCAGATGCAGATCTTTTAAAAAATCAGGCAATGAAGTCGAATAAAAATTTAGAACAGGAACAAAAATCAGATGCAAGTTTTTTGAAAAATCAGACAATGGAGTCGGATAAGAATTTAGATTTTGTGAAAGATATGATAGCTGAATGTTCTGCCATACCAAAGTCAGAAAGACCAGAGAGAGCGTCGGGACGAGGAGCTACAAAAAAGTCAATTTGTTATTATGATTTATTAAGTTCATTAAGGACGTCACCTTATATGTCATCAAGTTCAAAAAGTGGAAAGTTTTTTTATGGATACGCAAATTTTTGTAATAGTGGTCCAATAAATACAGCCCAGGAAGAAGAGAAGTTAATAGAGTGCATTATCTTATTCTCAAAGGGAATGAGTGGTCCAGAAGAACACTTAGAGAC
>CBDUXY010000025.1:0-21062 GCA_965371305.1 uncultured bacterium | reverse complement strand
TGGCGTAGTTCCGAAAGTCATAGCCGTAGCGCTGGTACATCGCTTCCAACAGGAGCGTTGCCTCGATTTCTTGGATCTCGCTGGCGTGCACTGATCCCCCTTGTATGCTCACCGACGTCATCGGTAGAGCCATACCCGCATCATGGACTTAAGCCTGTCAATATCCACGGGCTTGCTTATATAGTCGTTGGCCCCCGCGGCTATGCATTTTTCCTTATCCTCTTTCATGGCCTTGGCCGTAAGCGCTATGATCGGAAGCTTCCAGAACTTATCCTGCGCCCTTATCCTCTTTATCGTCTCGTAGCCGTCCATAACCGGCATCATGATGTCCATCAAGACCAGGTCCACGTCCGGGGTCAGAGCGAGCGCCTCAAGGGCCTTCTCCCCGTCCTCGGCCTTCAGCACTTCCACCCCTTTTTCACTGAGCACCGCGCTGAGAGCGAAGACGTTTCTCATGTCGTCGTCTACGACCAGCACCTTCTTGCCCTTAAACAGTACATCCTTATCGTGGAGGTCGGTTATCATCTTGCGTTTTCTCTTAGGCATGTTGGCGACAACACGGTGGAGGAAAAGCGACGCCTCGTCCAAAAGACGCTCTTCTGACTTTACACCCTTGATTATTATTGTATCCGTATACTTCCTGAGTGCTGTGTCCTGCTCCTTCGTAAGCTCCCTTCCCGTAAAAATTATAATCGGGGGGATGACGAAGTTCTTTTTCTTTTCGAGTTTTTTAAGGAGCTCAAATCCCGTCATGTCCGGCAGTCCAATATCAAGGATAATACAATCGAATCTTTTCTTTTTTAGCGCGGTTAACGCTCCCTTGCCAGTACTCGCCTCGGTAATTCTAATGTCCCCGTTACCCATGAGCTTTACGACACCCTTTCTAAGCCCCTGGTCGTCCTCTATTATCAAAAGGTCCTTAAGCTCCTTGCCGACCATTTCAACGAGCCTGGTAAAGGCCGAATCCAGATCTTCTTCTGTTACAGGTTTGGTCACAAATCCAATGGCGCCCTTTCTAAGGGCCTCGGTTGTGTCGTCCAGAACCGACATCATGTGTACCGGAATGTGCCTTAACGTATAGTCGTCCTTTAAGGTGTCAAGTACCTCAAGTCCGCTCATTCCAGGAAGCTTTACGTCGAGCAGTATGCCCGACGGCCTATAGTCATGCGCAAGCTCTATCCCCTGTTCGCCCGAACCGGCAAGCAGGCACTTTAGATCCTTTTCATGACAGTGCTTATAGAGGATCCGGGCAAATACCGGGTCATCCTCTACGATAAGTATTACGCGGTCTCCCTCTTTAATATTCTCGCGGTCGTCCGGCACGTACTCAATTGGAGTCGGTGCCCTTAGAGGCGATGGGGGCGGCGGGAGAGGTCTGGCTTTGGCTGGCGCGAACGGCTTTTGGGCCTTCTCCCTGCCCTTTTCACCAGTACCCTGAGCCGTAACGACTTCAGCGCCCAGCTCAAGCGGCAGGTACAAAGTGAACGTAGATCCCTCCTTATGTGTACTTTCAAGGGTTATCTCGCCGCCCAGTATCCTCATTAGTTCCCTTGAAATTGACAGGCCAAGGCCCGTGCCGCCGTACTTCCTTGACGTGCTGCCGTCGACCTGTTGAAAGGCCTCGAAAATGACCTGCTGCTTTTCTTTATGAATGCCTATGCCCGTGTCCTTGATTGAAATGGCAAGTCCCTCTTTACCTTTCAGGGCACTGGCAGTGGGCTTGTCGTTAGGACCGATTTTCTTGAAGCTTACGGTAATCGTGCCCTCCCTGGTAAACTTTATGGAGTTCGACATAATATTCTTTATTACCTGCCCTAACCTCCTAGGGTCGGTCTGGAAAGTACCCGGCACGTCCTCATCGATTTGCACACTGAACCCAAGCCCCTTTTCCTCAATCATATGCTTGAAGTTTGCCATAATACTCTCGGCGATAACCACCGGCTCTGTCTCACTTATCTCAAGCTCCATCTTACCGGCCTCGATCTTCGAGAGGTCCAGTATCTCGTTTATAAGGTCCAGGAGGTCTCGTCCGCTGTTATAAATGATCTTTGCAGACTCAAGCTGATTATCAGAGAGGTTGTCATCTTTATTTTCGCTCAAATTCCTGGCAAGGAGCAGGAGACTATTTAGCGGGGTCCTGAGTTCGTGTGACATGTTGGCCATGAACTCACTCTTATACTGGCTTGATATCCTGAGGTCCTCGGCCTTTTCTTCGATCTCAATCCTTGTCTGCTCGAGCATATTGTTTTTATCCTGCACCTCTACTTTTTGACGCTCAAGGGATTCTGTCTTCTCCTCCAGTTCCTCGTTAGTTGCCTGAAGTTCCTCTTGCTGCGCTTTTAAACTTTGCTCGGACTCCTTAAGGGCCATGGTCTGTTCTTCGAGTTCCTCATTGGAACTCTTTAGCTCCTCCTGCTGGCTCTGCAACTCCTCGGCCTGGCGCTGTGTCTCCTCAAAGAGTAACTGCAACTGCGTCCTTGTATCGGCGGCGTGCACTCCCATGCCTATTATTTCGATTGACGCATCAATAAGCTCCATTACGTCGTCCGGGAACGGGTCAAAAGAGCCGAGTTCTACTATTCCCTTTAGTTTGCCTTCGTACGTAAAGGGCACTACGAGCAAATGCCTGGGTATGGAACCTCCGGTCCCGGAGCTGATGCGTATATAATCTTTTGGTATATCGGTAACCGAAACAGCCTTCATATCAAGGGCCACCTGCCCGACAATACCTTCTCCAACCTTTATGATACCACTGAATTCTTCCGGCCCGGTAAAGGCATAACTCGCGGTGAGCTTTAATGTATCGCCGTCACTACTTGCAACATACATGGCCCCTATCTGTGCGCCGAGATACTTAGAAAAGAACGTTACTACGTTGCTTGCGAGGGTGATCAGGTCAAGCTCGCCCTGCATGGTTTCGTTAACGCCTAAAAGTCCCTTCTTCAACCAATCCTGCTTTATATTATCAGCCGAGGTTTCCCTAAGGCTATTCGTCATGTTCCGCAGCGCAATGCCGAGCGTGTCCATCGACGAACGGGGCATTATATCGGAGGAGTAGTCGCCCCCGGCTATAACCTCGGCCTGCCTTGTTACGCTGGCAAAATTGTCGACCATGGTGTTTATGGCGAGCCCTAACACGTCGTGACCGCCCTTAACTATCACCTTGCCGGAAAAGTCGCCCGCGGCCACACCCCTGGCAACCTCGCTCACTTCATTGAGTCTGCGCGTTACGTCCTGGATCTCTTTACCAAGTTCGCCTACCTCGTCGGCTGAATTAACATCAACATGCGTATCGAGGTACCCACTACCTATCTCAAGCATGGCCTTGTTAAGTTTCGTAATGGGCCCGGTGATGCTGCGCGTCAGGAAAATGGCAAAGATGCCCCCGACGAAAATCGTGATTACGAGAAGCGAATACATGAGCCTGAGAGCGCCGCTCTTTGTCGCTTCTGCCTGGTTCAGGAACTCGATTGCCTTATTCGCGGCAAAATCAGAAAGCTCCTTCAGCGCCCCTTCCATCTTCTCGACGTGCCTTGCGCCCTTGCCTTTTGTAATGTCGGCCGCATCAGTCCTTCTATCCGAGTACATAAGGGCCAGCACTTCGTCGCGTATGGGCTTCCATGCGTCAAAGGTGTCGTAGGCGTGAGTATAAAGGGTCTTCTGACCAAGGAAGCGTTCGTCTATTATCTTGAAATCGTCATAGACTGTCTTTTCAAGCTTGTCAACAACATTGGAAAGGCTTTCTATCTCAACAGAGTCCTTCGAGAGCGCCACATCCTTCATGGTCCTGTGCATTCTTATTATATTCGACTCTATTCTTAAGAGTGCGGTGCTGACGGTGAGGGGATGGCGGTACATAAGGGAGGTGTCGCGCGAGAGTAGCTCCATGCGGTTTATGCCGAAAAGCGCCAGCACGGTAAAGAGCACTACGATCAGTGCAATACCGACGGAAAGGCGCGTTCCTATCTTAAAATCACTAAACATCATGACCCCCGACAGTTGATATCAAAGTGCAACAAACAAAAGAAGAAACCGGGTTTGGGTCTTAAAAAAAGCAGATTTAGTATTTTAGCACGATGAGTATTGAGAAAAAAGGAAAAATTACCGTCACCCCGGTACACAGGAGTCCGCTTTTTATAATAAATAAAAAGGGGGGGGGGCAAAAAAGGCGCGTCTTGCACAGGCGCACTTTTTTTTGCCATGAGCTTGTGACTACGTATGGGAAACTGTCTACTTATACGATTACTATACACCGGGCCGTTAGGGGATTACGGGAGGCTTCAAAAAGAGACCGTTCATGGCGAAGGTTACGGCTGCGCATCTGTTTGCACAACAACAAGAGTAGGTATTTGTCCTACATGCAAGGTTGCTTTGCCTGTTAAAATAAGTTATAATTAGTATATTAAACACAACATACCTCCGGCGTCGATGTAGACGCCTCTAAAAGGCACCGTGCACCCCCTGCGACTGTTTAATTATTTAATAAATTCCAGGGGGGTTGTTTATCTATTTTAATATTAAAATTTTTTAATTAATATTAAAATTGTAATTATTTACAGGGCGGACAGACGTTATGTCTCTTGTCAGGGGAAAAAACAATAACACAGCTAATAACAACGGTAGTATTGACGTAGCTACGCTTACACCGGTGTGTTCCCACTCTTGTTTTTCGGGCGTGCGGCATCGGTGGTTTGTGTTGTCATCGCTTATAATCCTGTTATTTCTTTTATTGTCGGCGCAGCCCGCAAATGCCGACACGGCTGACCTGCATCCCTCTGGCGAGGGCACTGGTAACGACTTTAGCTTCACAGGGGCTGCTGCCTCGGCACTTGATACAAACGACGGTACTTCAACTTACGCCCGGTCAAACAGCTCCGGTGAATACCTGTACATGGATATAGACGACCCGGCCCTTACCGGTACTATCAATTCGGTCACGGTCTACGTGGTAATTGAAAACTTTGACCAGTGGAACGACGCCACCTTTCAGGTCGGGCTTAAGACCTATTCTACAAATTATCTTGGCAGCAATCAGACTGCTCCCGATAGCTTCGCGACCAGGTCGGGCACCACCTATGCAACAAACCCAAATACCAGTTCTGCATGGACCTGGACAGAGATAAACGACCTTGTCGGTATCGTCTACCATACGGATTGGGACGACGTATGGGTAACCGAGATGTATGTGCGTGTCGATTATACCGCACCCTCAGACCCATTAACTACGGTCGGCACTGCAACGGCCACGGTGAACGGTACGCAATCCATAGACGTCACCATGCCTTACACCGAAGACAGCAACACAGACAACACATATACTATAGAGTACAAGCTCTCGTCTGACGGTTCATGGCTTGCGTGGGATAATTCCGTTGCATCGCCGTTTGCACACACGGTAAGCCCCTACACCGATACCATAACAGGACTTACCACGGGCGAGACATACGACGTAAGGGTAACATACGTTGACGGCGACGGTGTTAACGGCACAAATCCGCAGACTATATCAAGCATATACCTGGAGGACTTGAATACAGGACTTGTTGTTTACGGAGAGGGCAGCGTGAACACGCCCAGATACCGCAAGTGGGACGGCTCGGCTTTCGGCTCGGAGGGTTCGGCCTCAAGCGATTCAAATACCATACGCCAGATAATTAACAGGGAATCACCTACAGTGACCGATGACTACATGATGGGCGCTATCCATTCAAACGGCCTGTTCTACGTACAGAGGTACGACGGCTCGACATGGACCGACTACAATAACTTCAACAGTTCAGGCATTAACAGCGGTCAGGTACGCTTCGCCGACATTGCTTACGAAAAATTGTCAGGCGACGCCGTTACCGTATATGAAAATAGCGGAAGCGGCAACAGGACTATTGCCTATAGAACGTGGGACGGCTCTTCCTGGAGCAGCCAGCAATCACTTGACTACTCGGGTTTTGACGGCGGATTTAACGTTGTCTACTGGGTAAGACTTATCCCGAAAGCTAATTCCAATGACATGATCCTGGTTTTTGTCGATAGCGGCGGGAATGTTTACGCCTACGTGTGGGACGGCTCGTCCTGGACCAACGGTAATTTATTCTCCAGTAGCGCAAGTACTGTAACCCGTGAGCCCATAGACGGGGCCTGGGAGGGTACAAGCGGCGACGCTATGGTCGCCTTCGGCAGCGGCAGCAACGTGCGTTATTCGACTTCTTCCGGCGGGACCGGGGCGTGGACTTCGGACGCTACTGCCTATTCCCTCAGCAATACTCACAGGTACGTGGCCCTGGGCAGCGACCCCAATGGAAACTATATAGGGGCCATCGCGTCCGACAATAATAACAGGGCCTACGTGAAGATGTGGAACGGCTCTTCGTGGGACGGAAGTGAGCCGTCTTACGGCGACCTTGGGATCGCCAGCAGCTACTATATGCCGCTTGACGTGGCATGGGAGAACACAGGAAGTAAAGCGCTTTTTGCCTGGCGCAACGGTAGTACCGATACTCAGGTTAAATACATGACGTACACGGTCTCGGGTACTACCTGGTCGGAGACCGACCTTGACAACGCATCGACAACAGGAGTTACGTGGTCGGGCAACATGGTGGCGGTCAGGTTGAAACGCGACCCCTTAAGCGCCAGCAAAAGAATAATGCTTACGGCCCTGAGCGCCGGTGACGACATAAGAAGCCAGCTCTGGAACGACGGAGTATGGTCCGAGCCTACTAACTATTTTCATGAGACCAATTCGCCTGAGGCCACCCACCGGCCCTTTATGTTCGCGTGGGAGGAAAGCACCCCGCCAAACGACGGGACTTTAGCGGGTACTGCAACGGCTACAGCGGCAAGCCCGACCACTATAGCAGTTTCCATGCCGTACCTGAGCGACGACAACAACGACAATACCTATACGGTTGATTACAAACTTTCGAGCGCGGGTTCATGGGTCAACTGGGTTACCGGAGACACTCATACGGCAACCCCGTATACCACGACCATAACAGGGCTTGTGTCAAGCCTCTCTTACGACGTGCGCGTAACCTACGTGGACCCGGACGGGGTTACCGGCACCAACCCACAGACCTTCACCGGTATTATACCTGTTGCCGACAACACCGGCCTTGCGGCCTACGGAGACGGCAACAACACGGGCTGGCCAAAGCGCGTCCTGTGGGACGGGAGTGATTACAGCTCAGAAGAGATGAGTTCCTCTCAGGACGCAAGTAACGTGCTTTATCACAGGATAGTAAAGGAATCTCCGGTATTAACGAACCAGTTCGCAATAGGAGGCGTGTACGCCGACGGTAAATATTATCTGCAGCAATATGACGGCACGACCTGGACAGATTACGGGGACTCAAGTACTCTTAACGTTAATTCTGGCCTTACCCGTCACGCCGATATTGCATTTGAGCAGAGCTCGGGAGACGGCCTGACTGTATTCGACTACGATTCGAATGACGACCAGGCCCTTGCCTATAGGATCTGGAACGGCTCAAGCTGGGGCATAAACCAGGGGCTTGACTACTCGGGCCTTACAGGAAGCTCGGATGCGGAGGTTCGGTGGGTAAAACTCATACCAAAGCAGGACTCGGACGAGATACTTCTGGTATTCGTTGACTCCAACGAAGAGGTCTTTGCCTACGTGTGGGACGGGTCGACCTTTACAAACGGCGGAAACATAACGACCAACCGCAACGCCCAGACAAGCGCAGGAGAGGTCATAGCAGGCGCGTGGGAGGGCACGACCGGCGACGCCATGGTCATATTCGGCAACAACAATAACGGCATATCATATTCGACTTCTGCCGGAGGGACAGGCGCGTGGACGTCCGACGCGACGATTTTCTCTTTCCCATGGGATATATCCGGTACGCCTTCCGCCCGTTTCGTTGCGGCGGCAGGGGACAGGGATTCGGATTATATAGGCATAATAGTTTCAGACACATTACCGGGAATATGGGTCAGGATGTGGACCGGTTCCGCATGGGAAGGAAGCCCGCCGAACGAGAGGTCTTTCCTTACCGGCCAGCCGCGCGCAATGCCGCTTGACGTTGCCTGGCAAACGACCGGCAGCAAAGCGCTTTTTGCATGGAGCGACGGAGGAACCCAGGCCGACTATATTACCTATACTGTCGGAAGCGGCTGGTCTGTAGGGACCCTTACTTCCGCGTCAACTACGACCACCACATGGAGTGGCTCTTTGTATACTATCCAACTCGTACCCGACCCTCTTGCCGGAAGCAAGCGCATAATGCTGACCGGTCTCGACTCCACCACCGACGTTCAAGGTATCCTTTGGGACGATGGTTCATGGACCGAGCCGAGCAACGATGAATACGAACAGAATCTCATGAACGTGTCTTACAGGCCTGCAATGTTCGCCTGGGACAATACGACGATTACCGACTCGACCGCACCTATTGCAGGCACGGTTACGACTTATAACACGAGCTTTGGCGGCACCTATGTCGACAGCCCGTTTGACCTTGCAGCTTCTTTCCAGGACCTGGAATCACCTGTTATAAGCTGCCAGTACACTAAAGACGGGGGAAGCAACTGGTTTGACGGCACTGTATCAGGCGCAGGCCCGTACACATGTACGGCAACCGGTATTACAGGAAGCGACGAAGACGTACTTGCCCTTAATATAAAAGCAACGTCGCTTGGAGGCACAGTAACGGCAACCGTGATTGCAAGAACAGTGGACGCGCTGGGGCCGACAGACGGCACGCTTTCGGCAAGTGCAGGAGATTCAAGCGTTGAACTCACGTGGACTGAGGCAACCGACTCGGCAAGCGGGATGGTCTCGACAGACACATACAAGCTTGTATTCGCAACCGGCTCCACACCTGCCGACTGCGACAGCGGCACTGAGATATATCTTGGGACAGACCTCGCTTACAGTCATGGAAGCCTCACAAACGGCACGACTTATTATTACAGGGTATGCGCCTACGATAACGTTACTAATGTTTCAAGCGGTGCGATCGACAACGCAACCCCTACGCCTGACGCAACGCCGCCGGTGGCCGGCACGGTGACGCCAACGAGTACGGACTACCTCTCTACGTATGTAGACAGTCCGTTTAACCTCACAACCGACTTTACCGACGCCGGGAGCGCTGTTACAAGTTGCGATTATACAGAAGACGGAAGTACGTGGAGCCCGGGCGTTGTATCAGGCTCGGACCCGACCTATACCTGTACGACAACCGACATTACCGGCTCGGACGAGGACTCGCTCACACTTAACATGAGAGGGTTTTCCTCGGGCGGCGTAACCACGGCGTCGTCCGTTGCAAGGACCATGGACGTCGTGGCTCCGACAACGACTTCTTCGGCCTCGGGCGGATATACGTTTGGCAACTGGACAACAGCAAGCCCGGTAGGCGTAACCCTCTCTGCAACTGATAAATCCCCTGGCTCGGGGCTTGCAAGTACCAGCTACTGCGTTGACACGGCAAACACGTGCACGCCCGGGACCTCGTATACAGTGCCGTTCAACGTAAGTTGCTCGGCGGGCGCGACCTGTATCCAGTACGTGCGCTACGCATCCGTAGACAACGTTACTAACACAGAGACCACGGTTTCCAAAGCGGTCAAGCAGGATACTCAGGGACCGGCAGACGGCACCCTTACGGCCATGCCTGACAATACCTTTAACGTACTTACGTGGACCGCGGCAACAGACTCTGGGGTTGGCCTTGCCTCGTCAAACAGGTATAAACTTGTATCCTCGACCTCGGGCACGCCTGCCGATTGTACAGGCACTGCCGTGTACCAGGGTAACCTGCTTACATATACGGACACGCCACTTACGAACGAGACGACATATTATTACAGGCTTTGCGCCTATGATGACTTTGATTACGTTTCAACAGGCACGACCGACGACGCAACACCTACTCCGGCAGACATAACCGACCCGTCAGACGTAGACGACTTTGCGGCCACGCCTGTTTACACGCGTGGGGCAAAACTTTCGTGGACCGCTCCGGGTGATGACAATACTACCGGCACCGCGTCAAGCTACGACGTTAGATTTATAGACGCGTGGGATTATTCAGCCAACGTTACGGCTGCGTATCTGGATTCGAACTGGGCGTCCCTTACTCAGGCCACAGGCGAGCCAACGCCGCAAGTGTCCGGCAGTTCCGAGTCCTTTAACCTTGCTCTGGATACGGATAGCAACAACCTTAAACCAAATACGATTTATTACCTTGCCATAAAGAGCCTTGACGACTGGGATAATGTCTCTGCCATATCGAACGCGGTAGCGATGCACACGGCAATGAAGTACGGATATAACACGGTATCCATACCGTATGACCCGTCAACAGGCACTACTTACACCCTCTATGACATGATTGTAGACGACGTAACAAACTTTTCTTATTATCCAAGTTCATACCCGCTTGCCTACGTATGGACGCCCTCAGGCCTTGACAGCGGCAGCCTGTTCAGCGGTTCGTGGTCGGCCCTGGACCAGACGGCTCTTTTAACGAGCCTTACCAACGGTAAGGGGCTGAACATCTATGCCTTTGCCATGAACACGAGCATACTTGACGAAAAAGATACGGACGATACGTCACTTGTTACTACCAACACCGACAACTGGGTAAGCATCAGCCTTTCTCAGGGCAGGAACCTTGTTGGTGACCCGTATTTAAAGAACGTTAATTTTTCTGATATAAAAATATGCAAGGACTCTACTTTCAGCTCGTCTACAGGGTGCAGCGGAGGTACGGTAAACGGTTTTGTCGCCGCAGTGAGCGCAAGCTGGATGGACGGCACCATAGCCTACTATGCCAACTCGACCACGTACAGCACGGAGACTTGCAGTGGAGTCAGCTGCACGGCAAAACTAAGGCCATGGTGGGCACAATGGGTATATCTGTTAAAAGACGACGGCACATATATAATGGCAGTTCCTGAGCCATAAGGTTAATTATTTAAAAGGGGAATAGAGAAAATGTCAGGTTTTACAAAAAAATTGCTCATGATTGCTTCGGTTCTTTGCATGGTTCTTGCGTTTACGACCATGCCAGCAAGGGCTGAGCTTACGTGGAGCGCGGACATAAACGTCTCGGTGCTTGACGAATCAGGAAGACTTATACTTGGTGCAGCCCCTGACGCGACAGACGGGTTTGAAAACGCCTATGAAAACAGGGCCATAATTAGCGGCATGCTCCAGGTCTATTTCTACCACCCTGAGTGGGGCGTGGACACGCCGTATTTCTGGACGGATATCAGGGACACAGGAGTTCCTGAAAGCTGGGAGTTCCTTGTCAGGTCCATGTATACCGGCAGGGATACCACCATACGCTGGACAACAACGAACCTTCCGGAAGGACTTGGGCTCAACCTTGTTGACGAATTTACAGGAGACACGACAGACATGATTGCAAACTCCTCTTACGTGTATTATAATTCGTCTACCGCTACCAGGACCTTCCGGGTAGAGACCACTGGTGAACTCCCGGTCACCCCGGACATTGCCGCCCCTGATACGGTTATAACCGTTGCCCCGGACCCGGTTATTGCTTCTTCGTCAACCGAAGTGACTTTCGAAGGCTCTGACGACGTTACAGATACTGAAAATCTTGAGTTCTCTCACAGTATTGACGGTGGCGAGTGGTCGCCATGGTCAATCGACACAACTGCCACGCTAAGCGGACTTAATGAAGGCCCTCACAGTTTTAGCGTAAAGGCAAGGGACGAGGCAGGCAATGAGGACGCAACACCTGCCGGGACAAGTTTCACAATAGACCTGACACCACCTGTTATAACAGCCGAGACAGACATCAAAAGAAAAATAGGTGCAAGGAGAATGTTTGATGTTACCGTATCAGGTAATGTGACTGACTCTTCCGGGCAACTTACAGAGGTTACTTATGAGGCCCATGACAGTGCCGGTAATTACGGCACAGGAGGATCTGTCGTTCTTGACGAGGGCGGAAACTTTACTTTCATACTTTCACTTAAGAAAGGTGGGCGCGGTAGAGGCCGCCGCGCGCGCAACACCTTAACCGTAACCCTGAGCGCAGTTGACGCGGCAGGCAATAAAACCACTAAAGAGATTATATCTACACTCAGGTGAACAGTACATAATTGCCGATACCGGTCCGTTCAGGCTTTTTGAATTGAGCATCTTACTAACAAAAGCCTGTTGACCTGCTCGGTTTTACAAAAAAACTCCCGTAAATATATATTGCGCCCACTTTTGCTTGTCGGGGCAGATAAGCAAAAGGCACAATTATGTATGTTATAATCAGCACCTTACTATTTTTTTACCTTGCCCTATTTATAGTTAATAAAAATTGTGACTTCACACAAAAGTATTTATGAATAAAATAAAGAATCGACCATATAAATTGATCTTGTTTACAGTTTTCATGCTTGGTGTTTTTTGCGCCGACTTGATCTTTTTTACACAAGTACGTAAGGCAGGCGCAACAGGCGGAGCTTTCTACAACACAAAACACGGCGGCGGAACCGTTGACTCCATACCTTTTGTCGGGGTAGACAGAAGCGTTAATCCGGACTGGGGACTTTATTACAACGAGGCGCTCCAGGCAGGTCAATACCCCCCAGGCGAGTGCACCCACTGCCACGAGCCTCATGCAAGCTTTGGCACGACCGAGCCCGAGCCAAGCTCAGGCAACGACGCCGGGCCTGACATTTATCTGTTAATGAAGGACTACGGAAGCACGGACCAGACAAACCGCAACTACGCGGAACTTTGCTGGTACTGCCACGAGTCCATAAACTTCGATCCGTTTCTCTTCGGCGGCACAGGTTTCTGGAAGTTCTATCAGGGTAAAAGCATATACAAGGCAAGCAGTCATTTTACCAGTTCTGACCTTGTATGGCCCGGCACAACCGGCGACCCGGTAGATGTTTTTCCAAGGCAGGACAGAGACGGACTTCCGGACGGAAACAAAGGAAGCTGCCTTAACTGCCACACCCCTCACGGCATACTTGAATCTTCCGGCAACGAATTCGACACTGACGCCGTGCCCACGAGCCCGACCAACCTGCACCTTGCGGCCAACAACGCATCGGTAAGCACGGACAACCTGATACCGCGCCAGCTCATAGCATGGGAAGAGGCCCTGTGCGAGAACTGCCACGATGCAAGTGGCCCTGCAGGAACCGATATACAGACCCTGATTAACTTACGCTCTTCGGGCGTTGGAAGCGGACATCCGGTGGACTCTACCGGTCTTGCCGGAAGACACTCTGTTTACGAATCTTTGCCTGTTACAGACAAACACGTCGAGTGCTACGACTGCCACAATCCTCATGCCGTTAAGGCCCCGACAGGCGTGCTCGGCGACGGTGAAGCAGGAAGGATACAGGGCATGAGGTATATAGACATAGACGGCAACGTGCAGGACCCGGCACTCGGGGTACGCCAGCCCTATATATTTGAAATATGCCTTAAGTGTCACGGTAATTCCTGGGACTGCAATATGCCTTACAAGGCTCGCGGCGCCTCAGACGGTACGGCCGGCTGTACGGCCATTGCAACGCTGAAACACAGGGGCAACACGTCTGGCTCCGGGGTTAACGACCAGCGCGGTCATAGCAATAAACGTGTTGAGTTCGACACCACAACCATCATGGGCGCTGCCCACGGTGCGGATAATACAAAGGTAAACAGCGCTTATCATCCCGTGGCAAGCCCAGGGCGCAACACGTCCATCCAACTCTGCAACCAGCTCTCTTCCGCATTCGGCCTTACCTGTGCAAACCAGGCAACTGCAGACATGGAACTTGGAAACCTGACAATTAACTGCACTGACTGTCATAATAACAGCGTTGCAGGAGGCAGTACTATTAGAGGGCCTATAACGGAATCGAGCCTTCGCTCAACAGACAAAAACTCGGTATATGTAGGCTCGGGTTCGGTCGGTCCTCACGGCTCTACGTTTGAGAGGTTATTCAGGACCGACTACCAGACGACTGTCAGTACTGGCTCATGTACGGGTTTCGGCGGCTGGGGTGGGGGCGGCTGGGGCGGAGGTGGTGGTGGGTCTGTCGCCGACAGGCTTTGTTTCCGTTGTCATCACGACGCCGCATTTACAGAGTCGGATTACCTGAACCAGGGAGAGTTGTGGACTAACTTCTGGGCCTCGGGCGGCTGGGGAGGAGGAGGAGGCTGGGGCCAAAGCCTGCACCACTATCACCTGAGCCAGGGTACAAGCGACGGCGTGGCGATAACCTGCCACGAGTGCCACAACAACGTGCACAGTAACGTCGAGGCCAACAACACCCAGTTCTACAGCGGCGGCGGCTGTTGCACGGGCTGGCCCGCCGACGACAACACGCATCTGCTTAACTTCGGCCCGACAGTGACCCCGGACAACTACGCAAAACCGGCCTGGTACTTCGCCGGTGGCTTCGGCAGCGTATTCCGTTGCAACATGAGATGCCACAACAAGACCATGTCAAGCTGCGAATACAGAGGACTATACGACGGCGGACCGGGAGGGGGCGGGTGGTGTTAGCACGGTCTTTAACAACCATTGCCGTTTTTTTGGCCTTCCTTCAACTAACTGCTATCGTCGTTTTTGCAAGCGAGGTTAAAGCGCCCGGGCAAGCTGGTACAAAGCCTGGCATTGAAGCAACTGAGGATATGATAAAAATCCCGGCCGGAAAGTTCATAAGGGGTATTGACGAAGATGATCCGATTGGGCTTGTCTGGGCAAGCCCCAGAACAAAACTACATATAGACGCTTATTATATCGATAAGTTTGAAGTCACAAACGCCGAGTACAAGAAATTCGTTGACTCAACCGGGCGCCGGGTGCCCTATGACAAACAGTATGATACACTATATAATTGGAAAAACGGCACGTACCACAAGAACTTCGATGACCACCCGGTCGTGCTGGTGGACTTTGGTGACGCCACAGAGTACTGCAAATGGATTAATAAACGGCTCCCTACAGAGGCCGAATGGGAAAAGGCCGCGCGCGGCATTGACGGAAGGCACTGGCCCTGGGGTAATGAGATAAACGTTTTTAACGCTAATTCAAGGGACTTCGATGTCCGTATGACCATGCCGGTCGGCAGTTTCCAGGAGGGCGCAAGCCCCTTCGGGGTAATGGACATGGCAGGTAACGTTTTTGAATGGACAAGTGGCCGGTATAAAGGCTACCCCGGCACGAAGCGCAAGCACCCTGATTACGGGAAAGACTTGAAAGTAGTCAGAAGCGGCGCATGGACGAGCAGGCTCATACCCTATGCCTATACGATGTCAAGGACGGCACAGCCCCCTGACTACAAGCACCGCAGCATCGGTTTCAGATGTGCAAGTCAGTAGAGAGGAAAAAATGAACAGGACGTTTGCAGCATTAATTATCATATTCTGTCTTCTATTATCTGCCTGCGCAGCTACGCCTGGCAGGGTTCCGGAAGAGCAGGAAACCGCTATGGTCTTAATACCGGCAGGTCCTTTTATCATGGGAAGCAACCCGGACGACGAAAAACGCGGGGTGATCGTGGGTATAGACGAACAGCCAGAGCAAACCGTCAACCTCCCTGCCTACTATATTGACAAATACGAGGTCACCAACGCTCAGTACAAAAAATTCATTGACTCTACGGGCCATAAAACGCCGTTTGACTGGAAAGACAACATGTACCCTGAAAGTGAAGAGCGCTTTCCTGTTGCCCATGTAAACTGGTTTGATGCCGACGCCTACTGCTCGTGGGCAGGTGGGAGGCTGCCAACAGAGGCCGAGTGGGAAAAGGCGGCCAGGGGCACGGATGGTCGCATATACCCCTGGGGCGACACATTCGACATGAATAAGGCCAACACAAAGGACTGGGACAGGGAACGTGTAGAGGTTGGGACTTTCCCTGAGGGCGCAAGCCCATACGGACTTCTGGATATGTCCGGCAACGTCTGGGAGTGGACAAGCAACTGGTATGAGGCCTATCCAGGTAGTACGCTTGAGAGGACCGACTTCGGGGAAAAATACAAGGTAATACGCGGCGGCGCATGGAACGCTCGGGGAGACCTTGCAAGAAGCAACGAGAGGTTCCCCTATCTTCCAGGTGAATCATACCAATGTTATATCGGAGTACGTTGTGTTAAAAATGTCAAATAACAGGGCCCGGACATTACTGACTATACTGGCCCTTTTCTTTTTTGTAGCGGGCGCAGGCTGCACCGAGCGCGCAAAGCCCACCCTGCTCACCGAAAAAGGCGTTTTCACCGACCAAGCGGGCAAGACGGTTCGCCTTAGCGATTATAAAGGCAAGGTCTTGCTGATGAATTTTTTCCTGATCGAGTGCCCTCACGGCGGATGCAAACTCATGAGCATGCATTTTCTGCGCGTGCAACTGCATCTAAAAGACAGGCTCGGCAAAGATTTCTTCCTCGTAAGCGTTGCCATCGACCCGGAAGGGACAACACAAGAGGCATTAAAAGCATATTCCAACAGGTACAAGGCAGACACCGCGGGCTGGCACTTTTTAACAGCCGACAAATTAACTGTAGACAAGCTTCAAAAAAACTACGACGTAAGATGGAAAACAGACCCTGACGGAAGCCGCCACCACAGGGTCGTAATGGCTCTGCATGACAGGGAAGGCAAAAAGATAAAAGTCTATGACGACCTTGAATACGATACCAAAAAAATAATTGATGATATAAAAAGACTCCTGGACCCCAATGCCAAGGAAACTTAAGGAACAAAGGGAAGAGCTGAGAGAGAAGGAGGGGGGATATACCGTTTAAATTGTTCATCGTTTCTGTTAACCTGTAAATAAGTGTAGAATAAATGGTCTCCGGGCCTTCTACCGGTCTTTTTGCTCGTGTTTCTGACGTTTATCAACTCAGGTAACTCTTAAGTACGACGTCTCTCGGTTCTCATACAATGACGGATTGCGGTTCAAACACATATATCTTAGGGATATCCGCCTTTTATCACGACGCGGCGGCCTGTCTGTTGAAAGACGGTGAAATTATCGCGGCTGCTGAGGAAGAGCGTTTTACCAGGAAAAAGCACGACTCCAATTTTCCGGTTCATGCCATCAACTACTGCCTCACGGCCGCCGGTATTACCGCCAAAGACCTCTCGTTCGTTGCATTTTACGACAAGCCGCTTTTAAAGTTCAGTCGCATCCTTGAGTCCTACCTCGCCTTTGCCCCGACCGGCATAAGATTGTTCATAAAAGCAGTGCCTTTATGGATTAAGAAAAAACTCTGGACAAGAGACATAATACACAAGGAGCTTCCTGGTTACGGCGGTAAAATAATCTTTACCGAACACCACGAATCGCACGGGGCTTCGGCGTTTTACCCATCGCCATTTCAAGAGGCCGCTTTTTTGACAATGGACGGGGTCGGCGAGTGGAGCACTACAAGCTTCGGCGTTGGAAAAGATAACCGCCTGGACATCATGGCGGACGTACACTTCCCTCATTCCCTGGGCCTGCTCTACTCGGCCTTCACCTATTACTGCGGCTTTAAGGTCAACTCCGGGGAATACAAGCTCATGGGGCTTGCCCCCTACGGAGAACCGACGTATAAAGACAAGATACTCACTGAGCTGATTGATTTAAAAGAAGACGGCTCTTTCAGGCTCAACATGGACTACTTCAATTACTGCGCCGGACTCACCATGACAAACGAAAATTTTCACAGGCTCTTTGGCGGGCCGCCAAGGCGGCCCGAGACCGAGAGTGAGCTTACGCAAAGACACATGGATATTGCGCGTTCTATTCAGGAAGTCACCGAAGAGGTTGTCGTGCGTATGGCAAGACACGTCAGAAAAGAGACCGGGCAAAGACGGCTTTGCATGGCAGGCGGTGTGGCGCTAAACTGTGTTGCAAACGGAAGGCTACTGCGAGAAGGTATCTTCGACGATATATGGATTCAACCGGCAGCCGGGGATTCGGGCGGCGCACTCGGAGCAGCGCTTTTTGTCTGGTACCGGTATCTGGGAAAAGACCGGGACGTTAATAAAACAAATCATATCGGTCAACTCGGCAGGCAATTCGACATGCAAAAGGGTTCGCTGCTCGGCCCGCATTTTAGTAACGATGAAGTCGCCGCATATCTCACCGGGGTGGAAGCCGCCTTTGATGTGCTCTCAACGGATGAAATACCAGGGCGTGTGGCGGACTTGATTGCCTCTGAAAATGTGGTAGGGTGGTTTCAGGGACGCATGGAGTTTGGCCCGAGGGCACTCGGGGCACGCTCAATACTTGCAGACGCGCGAAGCCCTGAAATGCAGAAGAAGATAAACCAAAAGATCAAATTCAGGGAAGGCTTCCGTCCTTTTGCCCCTGCCGTACTTGCCGAAAAGGCAGGCGAATATTTTGAGCTTGACCGGGAAAGCCCGTATATGCTCTTTACGGCAGGCGTAAAAAAAGAGCGCTGCCCGGAGTTGTCGCCCGATGACGAGCGCCTGACCGGCCTGGAAAAGCTAAAGGTGCTGCGCTCAGACATACCGGCCGTAACACACGTTGACTTATCCGCCAGGGTGCAGACGGTGCACAGAAACACCAACCGGCTCTTTTATGATCTTCTTACAAGGCTTGACAAGGACCACGGCACTGCAGTCGTTATTAATACTTCTTTTAACGTGCGGGGGGAGCCGATCGTATGCACGCCCGAGGACGCATTCCTCTGTTTTATGCGTACCGGGATGGACTATCTGATGATCGGCAACTGCTTGCTCGATAAGGCCAGACAAAAACCCTTTAACAGAAATAACAGTGCGCGGCAGGGAGTAAGGGCGGACTAAGCCTGAGACTATTAATATGCTCATTGACGATTTAAAAAATATCCGCAGCGCAAGGCGCGACCTTCGTAACTTCGGTTTTATTATTGCGATAACATTTGCCGTGCTCGCTGTCATTCTTTACTGGTCGGGCAGGGGCAGCCCCCGCTACCTTGTCTACGTAGCCCTTGCCTTTGCCGTCGCAGCCGTGTTTTGCCCTTTAGCGTTAAAACCGTTGCAGAAGTTGTGGATGGCCGCTTCAGTAGTTATGGGGTGGTTTACCACGCGTCTTGTATTGTGCGTCCTGTATTTTGTTGTCCTGACACCTACAGGACTTATTGCAAAACTCGTTGGCAAAAACTTTCTGTCAATGAAGATCGACAAAACACGTAAGACCTACTGGAACGCCAGAGACGCCGGGGAACCGCCGAAGAGTGATTACGAAAAGCAGTTCTAAGTATCCCGGTTTTTTTTAAGTCTAAAATATAAAATATAGCCGAAAAAACATCGAAGAATTAGTACAAAAAATAGTTATAAGTAGTCGGAGCTTTTTATGTCTAAAATATCCATTATATTGGAATTATGGGATTTCATGAAAACAACTAAAAAATGGTGGCTCCTGCCCATTTTAATTTTTTTGGTCCTGCTCGGCGCGCTTGTCGTGCTTACGGAGAGCTCCGCACTCGCGCCGTTTATCTATGCATTATTTTAATTTTAATTGGGCATTATTCTAAGTGTTGCGCACGGCGAATAGTACAACAGTCATTCATTGGAACCGTTTGTAAATTAAGCCTTTTTACTAATTTATTCACTGTAGGTGCTGTTTTTTTTGGCATAACAACAGGATTGCATGAATAAACAACTAAAAACCATTTTAAGCAAAGTAGCTCTATTACTAATCCCGCTTTTATTGATTGTAGGATTAGAGTGTTTCCTGCGCTATAACGGTTATCGCTTCCAAAACACTCTGTTCATTACAGAGAAGCTTCCGGATGGACAAACGTCGTACTTCCTGAACCCATGGCTAAAGGAAAAATATCAATTTACAGGCAGGTTTGATATTTACAACCCTATTTATCCTGACCGAATGAAGTTAAAAAAGAAACCCGGAGACTTCAGGATATTTTGCATGGGAGGCTCAACCACGCAAGGATACCCGTATTTGATTAACGGTTCATTCCCCACTTTTCTCGAAGCAATGCTTCAACTGGCCCAGACAGAAAGGGATGTAGAGGTCGTAAACCTTGGCGTTACGGCAATGAACAGCCACGGGGTGCGAGATTTCATCCAAATGGCCCCCGAATACCAGCCGGACCTGATCGTGCTCTATATGGGACATAACGAGTTTTTCGGTGCTCTAGGGTCCGCCTCTAATCTTCTGGGGGGAGAGAACCGCCATGTCGTCCGGGCTTTTTTAAAGTTACAGGAATACAAGACATACCTGCTCGCAAGGGATGTTTATACATACTTAAAAAGCCTGGTCCGCTCGCCTGAAACAGAACCCTCGACCCTGATGACTGAAATTGTGCGGATCAAAAGTATTCCCGTAAAGAGCCCTCTAAGGGTGAAGACCTATGATAACTTCCGGCAAAACCTGCGCGACATCATTAGAATTTCCAAAAAAAACAATATACCGATTATAGTTTCTACAGTCGTCTCCAATACAAAGGACTTCAAACCCTTTGATTTTGACAAAACAAACACGGAAAATAATGCGAACATTTATTTTCAGCAGGGCAGAGCGCTTCTAAAAAAAGGAGAAACCAAAAAGGCGCTGGCAGTCCTTACAAAGGCCAAGGACCTGGATTTAATTCCGTTCAGAGCCCCGTCAGATATTAATAAAAATATCAGGCAGGTGACAAGTGAGCTTAATGTGCCCCTTGTGGACATGGACTTGATCATGCACACCCGAAGCAAGCAGGGTGTGCTCGGAAAGCCAGAGATTATAGAACATCTCCACCCCTCTTTCCGGGGTAACTACCAGATTGCCTCTCAATTTGCAAAGGCAATTTTCAGTAGCCAACTTTTGCGGAAAAAGCAAAAGATTAATTGGCAATCTTCAGCCACGATAGAACAGGTCAGGGAGCATGCGGGCTTTACCGAGCTTGACCAGTACCTTGGAAATTACAGGGTAGAATATCTCATGGGAAAATGGCCTTTTAATATCAACAATGCCCGTTACCAAATTCCGCCAGTTGACGTAGATACAACAGTCGTCGCGGTGCCTCGCATGGGAAAACCGGACAGGGTAACTGCAAACGACCTTAGCGGCATGCACCGTAAATTAGGTTCATATTATTTTGAAAAAAATCAGTATCGCATGGC
>CBDUXY010000024.1:0-21096 GCA_965371305.1 uncultured bacterium | reverse complement strand
GTACTTGTATAGCACATACGGATTTGTTATCCAAGTGAAAACTTTAAAAAAAACAGCCGTTTCCCTTAAAAAATCGAGAAAAGCACTGTTTTTGCATTCAAAAACGAGTTACTTGCCCGAATATAGGGCTTGTCCTTTTTGTCGATTTCATATAGGCTACGAAAGTCATACTAATGGCGTAGAAGTGAGTTGTCATTACGAGTGCTGTGAAAAGGAAAGTTTTTATAATTATGAAAAGATCGGTAATACATGTTGATATGGACGCGTTTTTCGCCTCGGTCGAGCTTAAAAAAAGACCCGGCCTCCTGGGAAAACCGGTAATAGTCGGGGGCAGCGGGGATCCAACAAAGCGAGGGGTAGTGTCTGCCGCCTCTTACGAGGCAAGGAAGTTCGGGGTGAAGTCGGGTATGGCGCTTCGTGTGGCAAGCAGGCTTTGTCCGGAGGCTACGTTCCTGCCGGTGGATTTTGCTGCTTATGAGCTTGAATCAGGTCGTTTTATGGAGATTTTAAGGGATTATACCGACCTTGTAGAGTCCTTTGGACTGGACGAGGCATTTGTCGAATTAAAACAGGATGCAAACGAAGACCCTTTTCAAAAAACTCTGAACGCGGCAAGGGAAATTAAAAAACGCGTTAAAGACGAGCTCGGTCTAAGCCTTAGCGTCGGTATTGGTCCGAACAAGCTCATTGCTAAACTTGCAAGCGACATAAAAAAGCCCGACGGTTTTACGGTCATAAGGGAGAAAGATATAGCCAAAGTCTTAAGCAAAATGCCGGTCAGGAAGCTCTGGGGTGTCGGCGCGAAAACAGAGGTCCGGCTAAAAAAACTTGACATAAGGACCATCGGAGAGCTTTCAGCCAGGATGCGTCCTGAGCTTGAGGCAAGGTTCGGTAAGGTCTTTGGGCAGGCTCTTTACGAGCATTCGCGAGGCATTGACTCAAGCCCTGTAGTTGCTTTTTTAGAGCCTTGTTCAAGGTCGAGGGAGGTCACGTTTGAGTGCGACACAGGGGACAGGCATCTTGTAAAAGAGACCCTTCGTGAGCTTACAAAGGATGTTGTCTCCGGATTAAGGGCCACCGGGTACAGGTCAGGAAACGTTACCATAAAAATCCGGTACGAGGATTTTCAAACCATTACAAGGTCCGTTACCACAAGTGAGGCAACCGACTCCATGGATGATTTCTGGTTTGCTGTGACCGGGCTGCTTGATAAAGTTGAATTTACAAAAAAAATCCGTCTTGTAGGGGTTAAAGCAGGCAATCTTGAGGGTGCTGCGCACGGCGAATAATGTAATGTTTATTTGTGTATCTTCGGTTTCGTGAGTCCAAAAAGCTTCTTGCTGAATCTGCTCACTTGAGGGTACTTGTGCGCGGCAGGTGTTTTACATTCCGTGCAGACTCCATGTGCCCTGGATTACATTTTCAATAGCACTCGTAAGCGCATCAAGCGTAAAGGGCTTTTTTAGTATAGTATTTTCCAGATCATTGGAAAAATCTTCCAACTTTGATGCGTAACCTGTTACAAAAATAATTTTACCCAGCGTTTGTGGACGTGATTTCTTTAGTTCTTCGTATATTGCAAACCCGTCCATGCCGGGTAGATTAATGTCTGATATTATAACGTCATAAATGTTGTTAAGCGCAAGTTCAAGCCCCGAGTTTCCGTTTGACGCAACATCAACACTGAAACCTTCGTCACTAAGAAAAAGTGAGAGCACTTCGACAAGAGCATGTTCATCGTCAATGATGAGTATTTTTTTCAAATCCGACATCGTAGTCGTACCGCTGGTTGTAAGAGGCTTAATGAGTGTGTTCCCCACTGAACTATAACTATTATAACATACTAACGCTGCCAGGTCAATATGGCGGAGAAAAAACTTTGCAATTAATTGATGATGTCAATAATAAAACGTTGAAACATGTAATGTTAGTTTGTTTTAAGCGGATACACAAGCGCCACATGCCGTGTGCGAGCATCTTTATTAACACAATATTGACACAATGAAATAACACAACAACCGGGCCTGGTAAATGCCCGGTCGTTATGTTGCAAGGAGGTACTACTTTGTTGGAGAGGGAAACTTAACTCACATAGCTGGCGTATTATAAAAAAGGCCTGTTTATGAATCTGCCCGCCTTGGGGTGTTTGTCTTAAGCTTGTATATATTTAAATTAAAGCAGCAATTTCATGTCTTTAATAATGTTCCTATAGTGGCCGTAAGGGTATCGAGTGTAAAGGGTTTCCTCAGTACAGGCCTTTTGGTTTCTTTGAAAAAATCCTCCCACTTGCTTGTGTCTCCTGTTACGAATATAAACTTATCTGCCAACTCGGGAGTTGACTCCTCAATGTTTTTATATATATTTATGCCGTTCATTCCCGCCATGTTTACGTCGGTTATAATAGCGTCATATGAGTCGCCACCGTTACGCGCCATCTCCAGGCCTTTTTTCCCGTCAGTGGCCGTGTCCACTATGTAGCCTTCACTTTCAAGAAACATTGCCAGCACATCGGCAAGGGCGCGTTCATCATCTATGAGCAGAATTCTTTTTGATTCGGACATTTTATGTTCTACATTCCTTTCTTATGAATTCCTGCCGCGAGGTTTTTTCCATCAAAATTGCTTTTTGTACCCTGCTGCTTGCAGGGTTGTTCACTTCGTACTTATTATAAGTTTAGCATGGCTCAGGCCTACGGTCAATAAGGTGTAATCCATGTAAATTTTTTTTAATGAGTATTTTAAAGATAAAGCACCGGCCTGAGGCCGTGCCGATACGTTAAAAAGCCGGTGCCGGTCTGTTGTCGGGTGGCACGAATTAACAATGAATACAGCCTTCGCCTTTACGGCGACGTTGCCTGTGAGCTTGGTTTTAAGCTCTCTGCGTCCTGTCCCGGCCAGAGCATGTGTTCGAGTCTTTTTAGCAGCTGGTCAAGTGTTTCAGGATCTTTTGCGGATACGTCAAGGGCGCCGTAACGGTTTGCAAGGTTCCCGGCAACGCCCTGCTTAAGCAGGTCTGATTTGTTAAAGACAAGAATGCGTGGTATTTCATCAAGGCCTATTTCACCAAGCAGTTCTTCGACTGTTTTAATGTGTTTTTCAAGCAACGGGTCGTTTGCGTCAACAAGGTGCAGCAATAGGTCAGCGTCCTTCATCTCTTCAAGTGTTGCCATGAAGACTTTTTTAAGTTCTTTCGGAAGGTCTTTTATAAAACCTACAGTATCGGTTATTACCGTGTCGCGCTCACGTGGAAAGCGAAGGCGGCGTGTTGCCGTATCGAGGGTGGCGAAGAGTTTGTCTTCGACAAGCGTATCGCTTTTTGTCAGGGTGTTTAAGAGAGTTGACTTGCCGGCGTTCGTGTATCCGACAATAGATATTATGGGTACGCCGCTTTTTGCGCGCTTGCTCCGGCGTTCAACCCGCCCCTTGGTAAGGGTTTTTAACTGGTTTTCAAGATAAGAGATGCGTTTGCCTATTTTCCGGCGGTCCATTTCAAGTTTGCTTTCACCCGGCCCTCTTGCCCCTATGCCGCCCATAAGGCGTGACATGCTCGTCCCTTTACCGGTGAGTTTAGGCAGCATGTAGCGTAGCTGCGCAAGTTCCACCTGCACCTTGCCGTCCCTGGAGTGCGCCCTGTTTGCGAATATGTCGAGTATAAGCTGCGTCCGGTCGATGACTTTAAGCTCGGTAATAAGGCCAAGCTCTCTGATCTGCGTCGGGGTGAGTTCCCGGTCGAATATAAGGAGTGTCGCCTCGTTTTGAAGGGCGCTGATTATAAGCTCTTTAATCTTGCCTGTGCCGAGCAGGTAGCGGGGATTTATTTTCTTTGGCCTCTGGGAGAGGGTGTGGACCACGACTATGTTGCCTGTCTCGGCAAGTGAGGTGAGTTCGGCAAGGGACTCTTTTTGTTCTTCCATGATGTTGCTTGAGGGTGAAGCCTTCCTTGTTCCTGTTACAACACTAACTAATACGGCCCGCTCCCTTGTGTCGTTAACGTCTCTTGTAACGGCCCTACCCATCTCCGTCTCAAGCGAGCGTGTGAACTCCCCAAGGTCAAGCGTGAAGCGTTGAAATTTTTCTGGTCCTGATACTTCGTAAAGTTTGTTGCCTGTTCCGGTAGTGTCATCCCCACCCGCCCCGAGCGGAAGCAGGTGGGCCGTGTATAAGGTGTCCGGGAGGCCGGTTGGACCAACGCCGATAGCGGCCATCACGTCGAGGCGAAGCAGGGCAAGGTCGGTCAGGTCGTCCTCTGAAAGCGGTTCGTTTTTAAGGTGGGTATGCACGCAGCGTACACCACGCAGGGCCTTTCTGCCAAGCGGGTAGTCGGAGAGCACAGGGATTACGATCTCCCGCTCGTCGCCTATTATAGTAGCAACGATAGCCCCTTTACGGTTGATTATGACGCCGATTTGCCTGTTTGTTTCATGCGACAACTCAGTTATGTAGCGCGCAAGCTCAGGCGTTATCAGCTCGCCCGGCGACATCTTTCGCCTGTAGATGCGTTCGAGCTTTTTAAGCTGGCTTGACTTTAGCCCGGTAGTATTTCCAAATACCTGTGGTATGGTCTGGTTCTCCTCTATGGTTTCGAGTTTCGTTTATTATAACACCGCTTGCAAGTTGCGACAACGCAAATGATGGCAGTTTGTTGCAAGCGGGCCAAAGTTTGCAAACCCGCCTAATAAATTTTCGCGTATCTAAACAAATTGACCGGACGCGGTTTTTTTGATATTTTTTAAAGGTATAGAACCTGCATGGTTGTAATTCCTAAATTCTGTTTCGAGGTGCCAAAGGAGTTTATAGACAATGAAAATAATACATCCGATAATAGTTGCGGGCGAGAGCAGGAAAACTGAAAACCTGCTTCCTGTGTACTCCCCTTACGACGGCGAGATTATAGGTGAGACTTTTCTTGCTGGCGTTGCGGAGATAGAAGAGGCAGTAGCAAAAAGCGTAAAAGCATTTGCCGAACTTAAAAAATTCTCTCCGAACATGAGGGCAGGCTTGATAGGGCGAGTTGTCGCGGGTATTGGCGAGAGGGCGGAGGAGCTTGCAAGGGTGATCTCGCTTGAGGCGGGTAAACCCATAAAAATTGCCCGAGCCGAGGTGGCCAGAGCTAAAAATACCTTTACCCTTGCCGCGGAAGAAGCTAAAAGACCGCAAGGGGAGCTTGTGCCTATTGATGCCACAGCGGTAGCGGTAGCGGACGCAACCGTAGGCGCTACGGCGGAAGCGATAGCGGACGCAACCGTAGGCGCTGACCGTAGAACCGGCATGGTAAAGCGTTTCGGCGTTGGCCCGGTGCTTGGCATATCCCCGTTTAATTTTCCTTTAAATCTTGTTGCCCATAAAGTTGCCCCTGCCATGGCCGCAGGCTGTCCGATTATAATAAAACCAGCTTCGGCGACTCCTCTCACAGCCCTTGTTTTGGGTGAAATTGTAAGGGATGCAGGATGGCCCGAGGGCGGCATCAGTATACTCCCATGTAAATCAGCCATTGCTGAAAATATGGTGCGTGATGAGCGTATAAGAAAGCTTACTTTCACGGGAAGTCCCGGCGTTGGTTGGAAGTTAAAAAGTATTGCCGGCACAAAGCGAGTCACGCTTGAGCTTGGCGGCAACGCAGGCGTTGTGATAGACGAAGGTACGGATATAGAGTTTGCTGCCTCCCGGTGCGTTACAGGCGCATTTGCATATGCCGGGCAGGTCTGCATATCGGTGCAGCGCATATACGTGCATAAAAATATTTTTGCCGAGTTTAAAGACGCCTTTGTCGATAAAGTAAACAACCTTGTTTTGGGCGATCCAATTGCCGAAACCACCGACGTCGGGCCGGTAATAGATAGGCCCTCGCTTGAGAGGATAGACTCCTGGGTAAAAGAAGCGGTAGAGGCCGGGGCAACCGTGCTTGCAGGCGGCAGGTTTGAGGGCACTATTTATGAGCCGACAGTGTTAACCGGTACCGCTCAAGACATGAAGGTATCGTGCGACGAGGTGTTCGGCCCTGTTACCATCCTTGAACCGTTCAAGGACTTTGATTCGGCAATCGGCGAGCTTAACAATTCCTGCTTCGGTCTTCAGGCGGGTGTGTTTACAAAGGATATAGATAAAGCTTTTGCGGCTTTTGAAAGGCTTGAAGTTGGTGGCTTGATAATAAACGACATACCGACTTTTCGAGTGGACAACATGCCGTACGGCGGGGTGAAGCAAAGCGGCTTTGGCAGGGAAGGGGTGAAATACGCCATTGAAGAGATGACAGAACCGAGGTTGCTTGTGATAAATCATCTGTAAGTCGTAATTCAATTGTCAGGGTTGTGTTCTGGTATGCGTGGTAGTTATGTGAAAAACCACCGCCCGGTAAAAAAACACTTGAGTTTTGGTTTGCAGTAGGATACTATATTGTATACTGTATACAATAATTTTTTTAAAAAGCTTTTAAAAAAAAGAGGAGAGGTGAACTGAAAAATGGCGCATCTGATTAACGATGACTGTGTAGCATGTGGAGTATGTGAGCCGGAGTGTCCGGTTAGCGCAATAACCGAAGGAGATCCGATTTTCATTATTGACGCGGCCACATGTGTAGACTGTGTAGGTCACTTTGATTCGCCAAAGTGTGCCGAGGTCTGCCCGACAGAGGCCTGCGTACCCGTGTAACCCGCATGGCGGGTTTAATTCCCCGCAGCTTGCCGGGGGAAGTGCATTTGTTTTGATTCTCAGCATCGCGATCTTCACCGCGGTTTATATATAAAGGGACAAAAGACAGGGTAGTTGCCGGCGCGTTAAGCAAGGTTTGGGCAATGCGCAG
This sequence comes from uncultured bacterium, assembly GCA_965371305.1. Taxonomy (GTDB): domain Bacteria; phylum Desulfobacterota; class GWC2-55-46; order GWC2-55-46; family DRQE01; genus CBDUXY01. The sequence goes on along the minus strand of CBDUXY010000024.1, from coordinate 14,298 downwards.
CGTATAACGACCGTGTCTTTTGTCTCTTGTTTTTTTCTTTATCAAGAAGCTATCTTTTTTCTGCGTGCCTTGCCGCGTTGTTTTTTGCTGCCCTGAAGGTCGCTCCGGCGGTCTCAATAAAAAAACAGGAATAATAAAAAAATATGAAAGAATTTGCCGTATTCTGGGGTTGTACGATTCCGGCACGGTTTCCTTTTCTCGAAAAATCGGTAAGGACTGTGTTTGAGGGAATGGGTCTGCCCTATAAAGACGTAGAGGGGTTTAGTTGTTGCCCTGAGAAGTCGCTGATTAATAATGTCGAGCCTGCGATGTACAGGATTGCCGCGGCTCGTAACATTGCAGTGGCGGACGCAGCAGGGCTTGACGTGGTTAGCCCGTGCACAGGGTGCATCTCCAACCTTGCTACCGTAAAAAGCGAGCTTAACTCAGACCCTCATGAAAAAGCAGAAGTAAACACGCACCTGAAGGCCGCAGGACGTGAGTTTAAAGGTGGAGTAAACCTTAGTCATCTTGTGCCGTTCATGCATGATGCGGTTGGCGCGAACAGGATAAGAAACCTACTAAAAAAAGATTTTAAAGGCATGAAGATCGCCATACATTACGGTTGCCATATGATGCGTCCTTCCCACGCGCTTAAGGCCGACGACCCGCACGACCCGGTAAAGTTCGACAACATCATTAAAGTGCTCGGGGCGGAAAGTATTGATTATCAGACAAAACTCACATGTTGCGGCCAGGGCCTTGACAGGGTTGACCAGCATAAAAACGCCTTGCACATGGCGCGGCTCAAGTTAAGGGATATAAAGATGATGGGTGCCGACGCAATGGTGCTTTGTTGTCCGTCGTGTTATTTGCAGTTCGACAACAACCAGTTTCTAATGAAGCGCGAGGGCGAGGACTATAACATACCGATTCTCTACCTGACCGACTTGATTGGCCTTGCAATGGGACATACGCCAGAGGAGCTTGGGCTTGGTTCGCACAGGATGGACGTAGCCCCGTTTTTAGAGAAGTGGGCGCGTCTGGATGAGGCAACAAGCAACACCGAGCACGTAAGCGCAGGCCTTAACATAGAAGGCACCTTCGGTTAATCCGGGACACCTGGGGCACAGGGGGTTACAAGGGGGCACCTGGGGCACTTGGGGCACAGGGGGTTGGGGGTTACAAGGTATGTCAAAAGTTGTACGGGCATGGGTGTGATGAAAGTTGTAGCGAACTAAGCGTGAACCGGAATAAAGTAGCAAAGTAGTACAAGGAGTATTGAGAAAAAATGAAGACCGAATTGGATTATGATCGGCTTAAAAAATGCGCCGACTGCGGGGCGTGTTACGACGTTTGCCCCTCATGCCTGCACCTGAGCGGTTACGACCCGAGGGCGGTTATAAGAGGCATACTTGAGGGCAGGGCCGACGACTTTATTGATCAGAAGCAGATCTGGCAGTGTCTTGAGTGCCACCAGTGCCTGGAGTTGTGTTTCCAGCATTACGGCTTTGAAGACGCCATGACGGCAATGCGTCTTTATGCCACCAAGAAAGGCGTGCACCCCCCACAGATTAAAAGGGGCTGGGATATGTTTGCAAAGACAGGCAGGCTCGGTGACCCGGTCTTGCCGGCCAGGAAAAAACTCGGCCTGCCGGAGCCGGTAGAGTCGGGTAAAGAGGAATTCCTGAAGGTATTTGATAGCTTTAAGAAGAGCAGGGCTAAAAAACAATCGGACAAGGTCCAAGAGGCAGGAGAATGAATCACGATTTTCAAAAAGACATAGCGGGCTGCGGCCTGGCCGGTTTAATAAGCAAGAAAAAAAACCTGGTTGACGGCTCGCATATAAGAAAGGCCATGTGCCTTATGAACGACAGGGGTAACGGGCTTGGAGCCGGTTACGCGGCCTACGGCATATATCCGGATCTGGCTGACTTTTACGCCTTCCATGTGATGTACGATTACGATTCAAGCCGCATGGAAGCCGAAGAACTGCTCAGGACGGATTATGAAATAGAAAAGATCGAAGAGATACCTACGGCCCATGTTAAGTCAATTGTCATAAGTCCGAAGCTGATCCGTTATTTTGTAAAACCCAGAAAAGACAGAATCGCGCGCAACATGACTGAAGAAGATTTTGTCGTGCATACGGTTATGAAGATGAACGGCGAGGTTGAAGGCGCCTATATCTTCAGCTCCGGAAAAAACATGGGTGTTTTTAAGGGGGTTGGTAATCCCGGAGAGATTGCGGACTTTTACAGAATCGAAGAATACGAAGGTTATATATGGACCGGTCACACGCGTTTTCCGACCAACACGCCCGGATGGTGGGGCGGGGCGCATCCTTTCACCCTGCTTGACTGGTCTATCGTGCATAACGGGGAGATCTCCTCTTACGGCATAAACAAGCGTTATCTTGAGATGTACGGATACAGGCTTAACCTGCTTACCGACACAGAGGTTGCGGCCTATACGTTTGATCTGTTAATTAGAAAACACGGGCTTGACATGGAAACGGCCTGCGCCGCTCTTGCCGCGCCCTTTTGGAAAGACATAGATAAGATGGAAAAGGATGAGCGCGAAGCTTATACAGCACTCAGGCTTGCATATGGAAGCGCGCTTCTTAACGGCCCGTTCTCTTTACTTTTTGGTCATTCAAATGGTCTTGTCGGTATTAACGACAGGATTAAGCTTCGCCCGCTTGTTGTAGCAACAAAAGGCGACGACATGGTCTACATGGCAAGCGAGGAGTCAAGCATAAGGGAGATCTGTCCTGACCCGGACAAAGTCTGGGCGCCCAGGGCCGGAAAACCCGTCATTGTTGAACTGGAAGCTTAGTGCCGCAATGTGTGGCGGGGTTGATTTTAAGAAAGTGATTTTTTGATTCCGTGGGCTTTTAATACCTGCGGGCTTTTAATATAGTATATGCGAATAGAATTGGATGTAGTGCTGAGGAGGAAACCAAAAGATGTTTACAAGCCTTGCAACGCCTGAATATCTGGCGACTATAGATACGGACAAATGCATCCGCTGCAAGAGGTGTATTCAGAACTGCGGCTGGAGTGTATACGACTGGGGCGGGGACAGGGTTCAGATAGAGACGAGCAAATGCGTCAAGTGTCTGCGCTGTTATCACTACTGCCCGGTTGAGGCAATTCAAATTCTCGACAACGAGGTCAAGTACAAATCAAACTCATACTGGGGCTTTCACCATATAAGGAATTTAAAGAAACAGGCCGAAACAGGCGGTATGCCTCTGACCGGCATGGGAAGCGACAGAGAGACCCCGATACTTTTTGATAATCTCTTGCTTGACGCGTGTCAGGTAACGAACCCGTCTATCGATCCACTTAGAGAGCCGATGGAGCTTCGCACCTATATCGGTAAAAAGCCTGATAAAGTTGAGTTTACAAAGGATAAGAACGGCAAACTCAAGCTAAAAACAAAAATGCCGCCTCAGATAGAGCTGAGCATGCCCTTTATGTTTTCACCGATGTCGTTTGGGTCAATCAGCCTTAACGCGCAAAAGATTCTGGCAATGGCAGCGAAAGAATGCGGCATTACCATGAACACGGGTGAAGGCGGGTTGCACGATGACTTGCTTCCTTATAAGGACAATATAATAGTCCAGGTAGCTTCGGGAAGGTTCGGGGTGACCCCGGCTTATCTGAACGCCGGGGTGGCGGTTGAAATCAAAATCGGCCAGGGCGCAAAGCCGGGTATCGGTGGTCATCTGCCAGGAGAGAAAATCCCGCTTCAAGTAGCAAGCACAAGGATGATACCGGTCGGTACGGACGCAATCAGTCCTGCCCCTCAGCACGATATTTATTCTATCGAAGACCTGCGCCAGCTTATTTACGCTATAAAAGAAGCTACCGACTACAAACCTGTTTCAGTAAAGATTGCGACCGTGCATAATGTTGCGGCAATTGTCTCCGGAATTGTGCGCGCCGGAGCGGACGTGGTTTATCTTGACGGTTTCAGGGGCGGGACGGGTGCGGCGCCTGCAATTATACGCGACCACCTGGGTATACCCATTGAACACGCCATAGCCGCTGTTGACGACAGGCTCAGGCAAGAGGGCATAAGGAATGAGGCCTCTATTATAGCGGCAGGCGGCATAAGGAGTGCCGGGGACGCTGCAAAGGCAATAGCGCTTGGGGCGGATGCTATCTCTCTTGGCACGGCAGCCCTTATTACCATGGGATGCACTGTTTGCGGTAAGTGTTACACAGGGTGTTGCTCATGGGGAATTACAACGCAGAGGCCTGAACTTACTGCAAGGCTCGATCCCGAGATATTTGCAGAAAGGCTTGCCAATCTGATACATGCCTGGGGCCATGAGTTAAAAGAAATACTCGGTGCGCTCGGTATAAACGCGATAGAGAGTCTTCGTGGATCGCGCGAAAGGTTAAGAGGCATTGGGCTTGACTCCCACACCCTTGACATGCTTGGCGTAAAACCCGCCGGAAGGTAATGCGTGATTTTTGAATCTTAAACACTTTAAGAAGGAACAGGACAAATGTTAGAAATAGAGGCAAAAGGCGTATATTACAGAGAGCTTAACGCTCAAGTGCGCGGCGCCATAGCCAACGGCGAGAAACAAATAGTATTGAAAAACATAAACGGTCAGTACTATATTGGCACCGGCCTTACCACCAAGACCGAGATAATAATAGAAGGCGTGCCGGGTAACGACCTGGCGGCCTTTATGGACGGCGCGACGCTGATTGTAAAGTCAAACGCACAGGATAACCTGTGTAACACCATGAACAGCGGTAAGGTGGTTGTGCACGGTCATGCAGGAGACGTGCTTGGTTACGGCATGAGGGGCGGGAAGCTCCACATAAAAGGTGACGTTGGGTACCGCGTTGGTATTCACATGAAGGGTTATAAAAGGCAGATGCCCGTTATAATCAGCGGCGGTATGGCAGGAGACTTTCTTGGCGAATACATGGCAGGAGGGGTTCTTATACTTCTGGGACTTGATTCAAAGGCAGGGGAAGAACTTACAGGAGATTATATAGGCACGGGTATGCATGGCGGGGTCTTATATATAAGGGGAGAAGTTGACCCGGATAAATGCGGGCAAGAGGTGGGTATCATGGAGCCTGACGAAAAAGACTTAAAGCAGCTCCGGGATTGCCTGAAGGACTATTGCAAGGACTTTGACCTTGACCTTGAAGATATAATGAACGAAAGGCCGTTTAAAAAACTCATTCCCGTGACATTAAGGCCTTACGGCAACCTGTACGCTTATTAGAGCTGTGGGGCGTCGTGCGGGTCTGCCGGACCTTGTTTCGTAGACCGGCGGCTGCCCGGCAAAAGGCCGTAGCCCTTGTGCTGTTTTCTGTAAAATTAATCCACTTAAAAAACCAATCTGCAAATCTTCTTTTAACCTTGGAATTCCTTTTTAATTACCTCGTGACAGTATGTATATTTGCCCGCCACGGGTGTTGTTTTGCCGCAGGCAGCGGTGTTATGATATTTTCCTGAGAAAGTTTGACTATGTTTGCCGGTAAACACACATAGGCAGATTAATGCATTTGCTCTGCCGCAGGCAGCGGTGTTATGGCATCTTCCTGTGTAAATTTATGGTGCATGGTGGCAAGCACCCGGCATATAGTTAATGTCCAAGGTCAGCCTCAGTCTGCAAACTCCTTGACTTGTCTTGACAAAAAACGTATTATAACATCAGAAAGGGGGACTGTATCCGGAACCATGGAACCGGTTGAGTTCAAAAAATTGGAGGCTAAGACGACTCAGTTGTTAAAGGTTTGTGAAGACTTGACGGCTGAAAAACACAAAAGTGTGGAACAGTTGAAGCTGCGGGAGTTAGAAGTTAAAGAACTAAGGCACAGGCTTGCTCTATTTGAAAGAGAGAAAGGGCTTATTAAGGAAAAGGTAGAAGGTCTTATAACACGGCTTGACGGCTTAATTCAAAGCGCTTGAGGGGTATCCTTGAAAAACGTTATAGAGTTGAGGATTCTTGGGCAGAAATTAGTGGTCAGAAGCGACGAGGACGAAGAGTATATAAGAAAAGTCGAGCAGTGTCTGAACGCTAAGATTGAAGAAGTGCGTATGAACACCAAGGCGGTTGCAACGCTTGACCTTGCACTGCTTGTCGCACTTAATTTAAGCGGTGAACTTACAAAGGCCAGAGATCACCTTGAAGCCATAGAGCAAAGGTCGGAAGAGATTGGACAAAAAATAGACGTGTTGCTGGCGTAAAACGCTTTTTTACCCCTGCGGTGTGCGTGTCAACTACGCTATTTTAGAACCAACATTAGATGTTAGGGGCTGGCGCTGACGAAGGATGGCAGATCCCTTTACCGGGAGAGTTTGAAAGCGTTATTCCGGCTACCACCTGTTTTAACAGGGTTCCAAAATGGCCGTTGGCACGGCATCTGCGGGGCATATATATCAAGGCGATTTTTTTAATTATTGCCTCGCAACCGACCTGAGCAGTAACTTGCCCGTATCCTTAACAGGGGCGGTTATGAATAGAAAAAAAACAAGCTGGTGGCATTACGTTTAAGTATTGTCCCATATCATGCAACAGCAGGCATGTACTGGCCGGTTTGTTTTTTTTTTAAACATCAAAAAGCCTTTTTCTCTCTCCCTTAAATCTCATTAATAGCAGCAAGCGACTTTCCGCGTGTGATTTTTACCTGGAAAAAACACTGCCCCTGAGCAAGCAGCAGGGTGTCAAAAGGAAGTATGTTTGGAAAAACCTCGTAGCAAGTTGCGGGGTATTAAACCCGCAATGTGGGCAAAGTGCAAAACACGTGCAAAGTCAACTGCCCCTGAGCCAGGCTATTGGGTATAAAAAGGTGGTATGTTGATAAAGACATCTGGGCCGCATGGCGGGCATCAAGCCCACCATGTGGGTGAAAACACCGTGAAAAAACAAAGTTTAAGAAGCGAATTCCTTGCCCTTAGAGACTCTATCGGCATTGCCGAGGTTCGCCGCTTAAGTCAGGTGGTTCAAAGAAGTTTTATGGACACTCCTGAATTTAGTCAATCTAAAAAGCTCGCCCTTTATGCGAGTTGCAGAAACGAAGTTGGGACGTACGACATATTAACTGAAGCCATAAGGCTTGGAAAGGAGGTCTGTTTTCCGCGGACCATTGTAAAAGTAAAAGATAAGAAAGAAGGTTCGCGTATAGCTTTTTTCAAGGTCGGGAGTAGAGATGAACTGGTCCCCGGCTGCTATGACATTCCGGAACCACCGGTAGATGCCGGGCGCGAGTATTTACCGGACGAATTCGATTTGATAGTAGTACCCGGTATTGCGTTCGATATGAAAGGTACAAGGCTTGGATACGGAAAAGGCTATTACGACAGAGCGCTTGCAAGAGTAAAGTGCCCTGTCGTGGCGATTGCATTTAACGCCCAGATCCTGAAAATTGATCTACCCTGCGAGCCGCATGACGTCGGGGTGGATATGATTGTGACCGAAGATTCGGTCATAAGAGGGGTCTAAGGGTCTTATATATAATAATTGTTGTTAATTAAAAGGAGATCGACATGGCTACATTGATTGTGGCTGTTATCGGTTCTTTTATTGTAGCTCTGATAGTTGGAGTAGCCCTTGGTGGCTATCTGAAAAAAAAGGCAGTGGAGGCAAATCTGGACGCCGCCCATGCCAGTGCAGGTAGTATTACCGAGGCTGCAAAGAAAGAAGCCGAGAACATCAAAAAGGAGGCCGCGCTTGCTGCGCAGGACAGCCTTTATAAAAGCAAACAGGAATTGGAAGAAGACGCCAGGCAGAGCAGGAAGGAATTCCAGTCCATAGAGAAAAGACTGCTGGGCAGGGAAGAGAACCTTGACAAGAAGTACGACGTCGTAGAGCGTAAGGAAAGTGAACTTATCAAGGAAGAAAGGACGCTTTCGCAAAAGGAAAGGGGCCTTGAGGATAAGGAACGGAGCATTGAGGCTTCGATAGAAGAGCAAGGCCGCAAGCTCCAGGAAATAGCCGGTATGTCTTCTGAGGAAGCCAAGAAGCAACTTCTGGACGCGGTAGAAGAAGAGGCAAGGCTTGAGGCCGCAAAGACCCTTAAGCGCCTTGAAGAAGAAACACGCTTGGAGGCTGAGAAAAAGTCAAAGGACATACTTGCCCAGGCCATCCAGCGTTACGCCGGCGAGTACGTGTGCGAGAAAACCGTAAGCGTGGTTAACCTGCCAAGTGACGAGATGAAGGGCAGGATTATCGGGCGCGAGGGCAGGAACATCCGTGCCATAGAGGCGATTACCGGAATAGACATAATCATAGACGACACGCCTGAGGCCGTAATACTTTCAGGCCACAACCCGGTGAGAAGGCATGTGGCAAAGCTTGCCCTTGAGCAGCTTGTATCTGACGGCAGGATTCACCCGGCAAGGGTTGAAGAGGTTGTCGCCAAGGTCGGGCGCGAGGTTGAAAAGGGTATTATAGAGGCCGGAGAACGCGCTGTGTTCGACACAGGGCTTCACGGCGTGCACCCGGAGATTCAGAAACTTATCGGCCGCCTTCAGTACAGGACAAGCTACGCCCAGAACGTATATGCCCATTCGCTTGAGGTCGCTTTTATATGCGGCATCATGGCCTCTGAGCTGAGACTTCCCGTAAAGCTTGCAAAAAGGGCAGGCCTGCTTCACGACATAGGCAAGGCCATGGACCACGAGGTCGAGGGGCCGCACGCGTTGATAGGGGCTGACTTTGCCAGAAAACATGGGGAGAAGCCAAAGATAGTGGGCGCCATAGGGCAGCACCATAACGACAAGCCCGAGAGCATTTTCGGCGTACTTGTGCAGGCAGCCGACACGCTTTCCGCCGCGCGCCCTGGAGCAAGGCGCGAGATGTTTGAGTCCTACATAAAACGTCTTGAAGACCTTGAGACCATTGCAAAGGGTTTTGACGGTGTTGATAAGACCTATGCGCTTCAGGCAGGGCGAGAGATACGCGTAATGGTGGAGAGCGCTTCTGTGGACGACAACATGGCAACCGTGCTTTCCAGAGACATTGCGAAGAAGATAGAAAAAGAGCTTAGTTATCCGGGGCAGATAAGGGTCACGGTAATAAGGGAGACAAGGTCTGTGGGTTACGCAAGATGACGCAAGACTGTAAGTTGTCTCAGAAAGGCCGGGACTTTTGAATGAACGCAGTAAATTCAGTTAACGAAACGAAAGAAACAGCAATACTTTTTTTAGGTGATATCATTGGCAACCCGGGCAGGCGCGCCGTGCGCGCGCTTGTCCCGGATTTGCTTGAACGTTACCAGCCCGACATTGTGATTGCAAACGGCGAGAACGCAGCCGGCGGGTTCGGCATTACGCCCGACATCACAAGAGAATTGTGGGACCTTGGCGTCGATGTAATTACGTCGGGCAACCATATCTGGGATAAAAAGGAAATAATAGAGTTTATCGACAGCGCGCCAAGGCTGATTCGGCCTGAGAATTATCCTGACACGGCGCCAGGGTCGGGAAGCGTTGTGTTCAGATGCCGCTCAGGGGCAAAGGTTGCCGTGCTGAATCTTTGCGGGCGCATCTTCATGAACAACATTGATTGTCCTTTCAAGGCCGGTATGAAGGCTGTGGAGAGGCTTAAGAAAGAAACACCCCTGGTGTTCGTTGATTTTCACGCCGAGGCCACAAGCGAAAAAAATGCAATCGGTTATTACCTGGACGGACACGTTACGGTTGTAGCCGGCTCTCACACCCATGTGCAGACCTCGGATGAAAGGATTTTGCCCAAAGGAACGGCCTATATAACCGACGCGGGCATGACCGGCCCGGTGAACTCCATAATAGGCATAGAAAAGGATTTGGTCATTGGCAAATTCCTCTCCCAGATGCCGGTCCGGTACGAAGTCGCCAAAAAGGGTGTTGAGCTTCAAGGCGTTTTTATAAAGGCGGATACTAATTCCGGCCGGGCTTTAAGCGTTGAGCGGGTGAAGGTGCCGTTAAACGGTAAGGGGTAGATTTTCAAACCTGCTTATGCTGAGTTTATGTTCTGTTTGACTCTATTAAAATATGCTTGAATGTATTTGGATTTTTTGTATCTCTCTGGTAGTATAAAGTGGTAATATAATATATAGTGGTTGAATAAGAAATGTAGCAATCATCGTATTGTTTTCTTAATATTGGTTGAAAAAATGAGCCTACTAAAACCAGAATATCAAGATATGAGTATTGTGTTGATAGGAAATATGAATCCTAAAATATTTCAACCAGCGTGGTTTGCTAAAGAAAATCTAATTAAAGCATCGGAATGTGATAAAAGCAATATAGAAATTATACATAATGACGTGACGATTTTCTCTTTACCGGACCCGACCCCATGGTTAAGAGTAGAAGTGACTCGTGATCGTTTTATGGCTTCAACTACGCAACAACCTTACTATAGGCCAACCTATGACCTTGTTTTGAGTACTTTTAAGTTGTTATGTCATGCTCCAGTTAGTCAAATGGGTATAAACCTGAGTATGCATTTTAAGGTGGACTCGGAAAAAAAGTGGCATGAAGTAGGTCATAAATTAGCACCAAAGGAACTTTGGGAAGGAATACTTCGTGAGCCAGGAATGCGTAGCTTAACTATGCAAAGTAAAAAAACAGGAGATGAGCCTGCAGGTTTCATTAATGTCAAGATTGAACCTTCTGCCAGAAGTAACCCTGGTGTGCATTTTAGTGTTAATGACCATGTTAAAACTCTTAAGTCAGAACCCACTGACTGCAATGAAATAGTTGAAGTTTTGGAAAATACATGGGAAGAATCCATTGAAAATTCAAAAAGAATCATTGATTCTATTTTAGAGAAACTATTATGAGTAAAGATAACACAGCAGAAATTTTTACAGAGGAAGAATACCAAAGAAAGTATGATTCGTCATTAGGTGTAGTTCAGGAACTTACTGATAAGTTCAAACATTCTCTTCCTGAAGCAATTCAAGTTTTCTCAGATTATAATGCAGAAAATGAAATAAGCTCTGCAGGTAAGTATATTAATGATGAAAGGGTTATGCCTGCAGGAAAAATAAATCCTGCAGTACGCCACGAAGCTAAGATTAATACTCTTCAAGAGTGGGTGGGTGTAGTCATAAAAATAAAAAAAGATTCTTTTCTTGCTAGACTTGAGGACATGACAGAGAAGGGGCCTGATGAAGAGGCTGAATTTGCGATAGAAGAATTACATGCAGATGACAAAGAACTTCTTGCTGAAGGAGCTATCTTTTATTGGAGTATTATTTATCAAGACCTGGCTGGGCAAAGAACTCGTGTTTCATTAATTCGCTTCCAGCGCCTACCGAGGTGGGGAGAAGGGGAGATAGAGCAGGCTAAACGTAAAGCTAAAAATATCAAGGACTTACTTGATTGGAATCCGAGAACAGATTAAATATTCCCCCGGCAAATAATGAGATAGAAATTTCTATTTTTGGGCCTGGTAAGGGTGAAAGCATACTAATTCATGTTGGCGATGACAAGTGGTTTATTGTAGACTCCTGCCTTGATCCGGACTCAAAAGAGCCTGCCCCTCTTAAATATCTAAAGCAAATTAATGTTGACCCTTCAATATCTGTTCAGCAAATCATAGTATCTCACTGGCATGATGATCATATTGGTGGACTTGGTGAAGTAGTTGAGGTCTGTAGCTCTGCTGAGTTTGTTTGTTCCAGTGCGTTAAGTGCAGAAGAGCATTTAAGTTTAATATCGGCGTATGAACGTGGAATTTCACCCGCAATGGGGACAGGGGTTGATAATTTTAAACAGGTTGTAGAAGTTCTCCTTGCCAGAAAAAAAACTGGCAGGAGTATTCCAATAAAGTTCGCTACTGAAAATACTCCATTATGGAATAAATATAATAGCAAAATATATTCATTATCTCCATCACATGCTTCAATACTTGCTGCAAAGCTTGATTTTGATAAATTATTACCTGTGTACAAAAAACCAAAAAGACGACTGATGGCAACAACACCTAACCGTGCTGCTGTTGTGCTTTGGATTGAAATTGGCGAGTTAAATTTCTTGCTTGGCTCAGACTTGGAAGAAGAAGGGAGGCCTGATGTAGGGTGGTCAGTTATTGTTGATTCTTCCATGCGCCCATCGGGAAAAGCATCATTTTTCAAAGTACCCCATCATGGTTCAGATAATGCGCATCATCCACGTGTGTGGTCTGATATGCTTGTTAATGACCCGGTATCTGTCCTGACACCGTTTGTAAATGGAGGAATTAAGCTTCCAAAAAAGAAAAGTCTTGAGCGTATTTGTTCGTTTACTACGGAAGCATTCTCTACAGCTTCTCCTGTAGCTAAAAAACCACGAAAAAGAGATAATACCGTAAAAAAGAGCATAAAAGAATTTACCCTCTCTTTTAAAGAAGTTAACTCTTCATATGGGCACGTAAGGTATCGAATTAAACCACCTAATCCATGCAGTATAGAACTTTTTGGCAATGCTTTGCATTTAGAAGAACTTATAAAATCAATGTAGTTTTGTAAGAAAAATTATTGATATTTCGATGTGGGGGGCGCATAGAAACTAAACCCCCAACTCCTCCCTTGTCTTTTCCCGCATTAATTGTTAATATCTCTTCGCTATGAACCCAAAAGAACAATTAGACATAATAAGGCGCGGCGCGATTGACGTCATCAGTGAAGAAGATTTTTTGAAGAAACTTGAAAAATCCGAAGAGAGCGGGAAACCGTTGCGTATTAAAGCAGGATTCGACCCGACAGCACCGGATCTGCATCTTGGCCACACCGTGCTTATACAGAAGTTAAAGGTGTTTCAGGACCTTGGGCACCATATACTTTTGCTTATCGGCGACTTTACCGGAATGATCGGCGACCCCACGGGAAGGAACGAGACGCGTCCCGCTCTTACCAAAGAAGTCGCCCTTGCAAACGCCGAGACATATACAGAGCAGGTCTTTAAGATCCTCGACCGGGACAAGACCGAGATTGTCTTTAACAGCGAATGGATGGGTAAACTTACCGCAAGCGAACTAATAGAGCTTGCCGCGCGCCACACCGTAGCCCGCATGCTTGAGCGCGACGATTTTTCCAAACGCTACAAGGGCGGGCTGCCTATTTCAATTCACGAATTTCTCTATCCTCTCGTTCAGGGTTACGACTCGGTCGTCTTGAAGGCCGACGTTGAGCTTGGCGGCACGGATCAGTTGTTCAACCTGCTCGTTGGCCGCTCTCTTCAAAAGGAATACGGGCAGGCCCCTCAGTGCGTGCTCACCATGCCGATACTCGAAGGTCTTGACGGCGTACAAAAGATGAGCAAATCGCTTGACAACTATATTGGCATCACGGAACCACCGAGCGAGATATTCGGCAAGGTCATGAGTGTGTCCGATGAACTTATGATGCGCTACTACGAGTTATTAAGTGACGTTAACGCCGGGCGTCTGGAAGAGATCAAGTCCGGCTCCGTGCATCCAAGGGACGCAAAGGTTGCACTTGCCTTAGAGATTACCGAGAGGTTCCATTCAAAGGAAGAAGCTGACAGCGCGTATGAGGGTTTTAAAAAACACGTAGTCAAGAAGCAAATCCCCGACGATATAGAAGAGATCAGGGTTGTGTGCGACAGTGACAAGATGTGGCTTCCCAAAGTAATGTTAGCGGCCGGCATGACAAAGAGTACGTCCGAGGGCAGGCGCTTGATACAAGGCGGCGGGGTTCGTGTTGACGGCGAGCGGATAACAGACGTAAAAGCAGAGCTTGAAATTTCTATATTTTCAGAGTCTGCGTCTTCAGAACCAGTCGAGCCAATTCTCATCCAGGTTGGTAAGAGAAACTTTAAAAAGATTTTTTTCGATAAATAGCTAAACCTAACTCTCCTTTAAAAAAGCTGTTCCACAATAATAAAGTTTGGTTTCCTTCAAATTGTAATTGGCGCGGCCCCTGTCATAACCCTGTCATAACCCGGGATTCCCGGCTCGGCGGAAATGACGCAGAAATATTTAAGTCGTCAGATGAAGTCTTGTTTATGCCCCCGCCCCTCTTCGCCTTTCTGATGCTATTGCAATAAAACGGCTTCAATGATATTTTGTTCCATGTGATCATGGTCTGAGGTCTTATGGAAAACAACGACTACTCTCCTACAAAAATTGCGGTGTTCGTAACAATTATAGCTCTCTCCGTGTGGCTTAAGCTCCACAGCCTGGGAGAGCTGCTCTCTACTGACCTGTCGGCTTACAGCTATATTGCACACCGGATGCTGGAGGGCGACCTCCTTTATACGGACGTCTGGGACCACAAGCCCCCGGCAATATTTGTGGTTAATATGGCAGCCGAGCTTGTGTGGGGTTACGACAGCTCTGCCGTG
>CBDUXY010000023.1:0-21480 GCA_965371305.1 uncultured bacterium | reverse complement strand
ACTTTACCCTTAAAAAACCCTTCTCAGGCATTTGTTGTATTATCAGTATACATTCGCTCCACCAACCGCCTCCGCCCTCGCAAACAGCCTCTTCCGTTACAAACGACTCAGCTTCTTCAAGATAAAAGACCTCAGCATTAAGCGACGGATTGCGATATATAGGGACATCTTCAGGAACTATAACAGCGTAACTCTTGCCAACACTCGTAGGTCTGGTAAGTTTACCGCCGCATGACGCAAGTATTAAAACCATTAAAACGGATAATACAACAAACTTTTTCATGGGCGCCTCCTTCACATAACTCAGTTGGATTCTCTTATATAATCAAAGGTATCCTCAACGGACGTCTCCCATTTTATGACCTTTTTATTTTTCAGATGAAAAACAATGTCCTTGTAGATCCACTGCTCAAATTCGCCATCCGCCGTTACAGACTCATTTATTTTACCGGGCACTTGACGAGAGAGAATCAACTGAGTATGCGTCATGCCAATCCAAATCTTTCTATCACGTACCTTTTGCTTTTCCTCGTCAGGCCATGGAGCAAGATCAATTGCCTTTTTCCTGTCCTCTGCTACTTGTTCAATCAGGGCTTTTTGCTTCTCATAGTTCTCCCTGTCCTTTTTTCTGGCTCTTTCGTAGCCCTTTTGAGCGTCTATTACGTAATCCTGTACAGTCGTTCCAAGAGCTTGCGCCCTGCCTTCAGAGATTATTGAATTTGAAAGCTTGGGATAAAAAACTCTGCCATTTATAAAACCTTCCCTGCCTGACTCAAATTTAACTTTATAAAAAACGTCAAACGTAGTCTGCTTTTTAGCATACTTTTCACCGAACTCTTTTGCCGACTCAGGGTCGAGACCTGGTTCAAGGACTGCGGTAACTTTATCCCCAAAAGTATATCCCTCAGGGAACTGCACATCTTCTACAACAAAAATTTCCACTTCATCCACATAAGATGACGGACTATCATGTGATGGCTTTGTGTGTACCAAAATCTTTCCAGGCACTACAACCCCGAAGTCCTTCCCAATACGAATATCTTTAAGTGGCCCGCAACCAACTGCAAATAAAATTAACAAAAAAATAAGAATTATATGCCTTTTCATGGTAGTCTCCTCTGGACAGTTTTATTCAATTATCCGACCATGAAAGCATACCATACATACTACCTGTCACAAAGTATTGAGTTGTTTAACGCTAAAATTTAACATACCGTAAGATTATTCGACTGCCGGTTTTACAATCAAATCAATATTTCTGTTCTCGGTCGCATCATTAATAGCTGGAATTATGTTATTCTCTGTTATCTCAGACCAGTTCTGCTCTGACAAAGGATTATAAATCTGCACCGTAACTGACTGGACCTGTTTTGATTCCTGCTCAAGCCTCTGGGGCACTGGATAGGCTGAAGTTGAGCCTCCGCGAAACGTTGGGTTTGCCTTGCCTCCGGCACTTATTGAGGCAGTTGCACTTCCAGGCTTCATGGACTTTATCTGGTTAACCCTTGCCATACCTGCTGCCATGGCAGCCGCGGCTGCGGCAATACCAAGGGCTGGACCAACAAACGGTATATGGGCAAGAGCCGCGTAAGCCCCCTGAGCCGCTTTAATCGTATGTATGGTCGTCTCAGCAACTGAAAAGGCCTGCATAGCCTTGAACATCGCCTTGTTCTTTGACCCTGAGGCAACAAACATATTTTGCATGATGTTTGCCATGCCACCTGCTGCATTTCCAGCAGAATTAAGCTTGTCATTCCAGCCTTGTTTAAATATCTCAGCAGATTGAGAATTACCAGATTCATCTATATTGTTTAAAACTGTAGCATGTCTTTGCTGTTCTTCAAACTCCAACTGGTTGTTAAACTTAATGGCATTAAGCCTGGTCTCGCCGCCTGCAAGGATGGATTCAGCGCTTGACCCTGGAACTGAACCACTGTTAATGTTTATAGAAGACTGATTCTTGTTTTCATCCTGAGTGGTTACGTCTTCAAAATAAGGCTTTATATTCTTTGCAACCTTTTCAAGACCCGTAACATAACCACTGGTTGCTTTGCCCCAGTCTATGCTTAAATCAGTCGTGCCCTTAAAAAGACTGTCATTAAATACATTGCTTAAGCCCTCAATGCCTTTGGCAGTGCCTTTGACAGTATTAGCAAGCTTCTTATAACTCTTCTCCAACTTCTCAACCTTTGCAGTAGCACTGTCGGGAAGTACAACACCTTCAAACGATTTTTTAATGTTTTCCAATGTCTCATCAGCCGTATTGAGCATGTCAAGCAACTCAGCCGACACCTCATCTTTTGCCCTGATCACTATATCTATAACTCTATCTTGTGGTGCTTTTGATTGCGTCATTATCCTTTACACTCCTTAAACTCTCAACCCTGTATATTTCATAAGCCTGAATAAGCCAGGCCGGCTGACTCCCAAGACCGCCAGGATGCAACAGAGCACTTGAGTCATCCATCAGGTAAATCATCCCGACAATATCCCAAGTCTCTGTAGTTATATAAGAAAGAGGACATTCGTAAAGCCTCATGCCAGCTAAAGTAAAAACCTTGGCCGCTCCTTTTTCCCTTAACTCGTCTTTTACCTCTTCAGTAAATTCGGTAACGCCCCTTGCATCTTCGGTAAGCCCTACATGGTTTAAACAATTCCTTTGAATTCTGTCCTTGTCCGTACAGGCAGAACACTCAAACGGACTCCCGTCTCTCGTCGTCATCATTCCCCAACGAAAGCCCGCTATGAGTTTTTTCTCTGACCCTCCGAGAGCTTTGACTGACTCTCCATTGCCTGAATCACTTCGATTACAAGATCGGTGTCGGCTGTGTCATAAAACTCGCCAGGTTCCGTGACCTCACGCACACCGACAAAATAGCTCTCTATGTCCTCAACATTATCCACAAACTGCTTTTTCTGCACTCCTTGAGTACGCTCGGCAACCTTAGCCGGGTCCGTAATACCCTTGGTCCTGGCCGCTATGATGCGCGAGTAGTACTGCACTCTTGAATAAGGTACGAACCTTAGCCTTACGATACAAGGGTCCTCGGAATCCCTGTTGCCGCTGTAAGCCGGGACGTAGTCAACACACTCGTCTCTGTCAAATGAAATTATAGCCATTCCAAACTACCTCCAGTCGTTACGGGTTAAATACATCTGCCAGCCGCCTATGCCTATCAAGATGCCTACAATAAATGCCGGGATTGCGTATACCATAATGATAAAATCTCCTTTTTTTCATTTTATCCGTTCTCACGTCAGCAATTAAATCTCTCAATACTTGTGATTATGGATATTAAAGAAATCTCCCCCTCCCCTTGCCCCTCTTTCCCTCCCCCATTTACTGGGGGAGGGAAAAAGAATAAAAGATGCTTATTCATCCCCTCCCACCAGGGGAGGGGATGAACTTGCAATAAGCTACGGGGAATAACGCCTGCATATCGAATTAAAATTCAAAGCGCAGTAGCGGTATTTTGCAGAAAACAGCCGACTATGTACTCAGTGGTTGCAGAGTCGTAAAGCCCCTCGTATTTAAGCGTTATCATCGGATCCTTTTCAAGGTCGTACTCAGGGTCGCCGCCCATCCTCTGAGCAACAGGCATGTCAAGCACAAGCTTATGGTTATAACCGCTGTCCGCCTCGGTCCCTGTATCCCACTCAAGACAAAAATTGGTCGAACCGGCAGCGGCAATCCAGCTTGTGAACTCATCGATCGATGAAAAACCACTTGCCGGGTCCTCCCAGTCAATTGTCAACTCAAGAGAAACCTTGTACTGCCCCATGCGGGTCTTATCGGGATAGTCAACGCCTGAGAGGCGAAGAACGTCCTCCATGCCGCTTTCTATCTTTACGCTTATCTTGTCCGGCTTAAGCTGCGCGGCGGAGCCGAACGAGAAATCCGTAAAATCAGGGGCCGTGCCGGTCCTTGTAATAGTGCCGGTATAAACTTTCAAATTGTTATAGTCGCAGCGAAGGTTCTCTGCGGCAAACACGGCACTGCCAAGCTCTGAAGTTGTGGCGTCGCGACTCTGCCCCATAAGCTCGGCAGTCAATTTAAGCGGCTGACCTGTTTCCTGGTCAAACGAAATCGATGAAACCCTGCCGCCTACATAAGGCCAGTTCTTCATTGTAGCGCCCTCGTTTATATTCATGTTCACCGTAAGGGCCTTTGTGTCGAGATTGGACGATGAAAAAGGGTCGGGCACCGGGTATAACATATGAGCGTAAGCAGCGGTGGCCTCCTGCTGAGCACTCGTCGCGGTCCCGAAAAAGTGCTTTAATAGAGTACCGACCATGCCGGCAGTCGTGCCTGCTTCGGTAAAAAACGGAGTCTCTACAGAGCTGCTCCACTTCCTGCTCATGCGCTCAACACTCGTGTCGCCTTTAACCGTGTCTTCGCCGCGAAACTCCTTGCGTCGCTTGTCGTCGAACTCCATAGTTGGAATCCCGGCGCTCAAAAGCGGGATAAAACCAACAGTCGTAGATTCCTTAGTGCCCCTTACGGATTCCTCGCCAAGGGCAAGGTACAAACGGTTCTCAGCCATCTTTACTTCCTCCTTAATAATTAACTTCTGATAATACCTTCTTATAGTGTGTCATTACGATGAATTGAAACAATCGCCTGATATTTGATTTCAAAAAGAGGAGATTGCTTCGCTCAGGCTCTCCAACCCTTCGCTCGCAAAGACGTTAAAAAAGATTTGTAAAGGTTAATTTGCTACCTTTATAACTCTCTGTACCTGACGCCGATTCTAATACTCATATGTGAACCAGAGTTCTTATTCTCAAAGTTTATAGATTTTAAATCTACACGAGAAACAAGTTTGCTCGTAGAAAGAGAACCGGAATTAAGGGCATTAACCGTTACTACCCCCCTTACTCTATGTACCCACCTCTGCTGCTCTCGCACCATCGAGGCGGGGTCCCGCCTGCCAAAAGCTACACGGACCAGAAACTCACTTTCCGAATAAGACGGCCTCTCGCCGTGAGTGTTTGGAAAAATCTCGGCCGCATAATAGACCTCACCAAAAGGCATCATGCTTGACGGTATGCTCTTTACATCGTCATAAGCCTTACGCGCGAAATGTATGCCTTCTGCCTTTAAAACCGATTGCAAGTTGTCGGTAACAAAACCAACAGTATCGAAGTTTCCCATCTCCTACCTCCTGAAAGTCCTTAAAACATTAACTCGTGAATTCTCCTCACTCCCAGACAAAAAACCGTCCATGGAAGAGTCATATTTAAAGTTAATCCCCAGAAAGGCGCTCTCAGCCTTGTTCTCGTACTCCTTCCACATTACCCACCAGAAATCTTCGACCTCCCTGCTCATGCCCCTTGAGACCTCTGCAATAGAGAAGTAAATATGCACTTCCCTCAAGTCATACGGGTCAAGGATTAGGTGAGGACGCCTGCCGTGTCTGATTATCCTATCTTCAATCTTCTCAAAGGCCCTTTGAATCTCACGAGAGAACGAGCGAGTCAGAATATACTTATCCGTTGAAATTGCGCCGGTAAAAGCAGTAGTCGTCACGGTGCCGGTAGATGAGACAAAGTCTGTAATCTGGCGGAACTCGTCTCTGTCAATTGAGTGAGCAAGACCGCCTGTAAAATAATCGTCGCCGTAGCGGCTTAACTCGGCGTCAACAATCGTAGTGGTAGACCCGCTATCAGCGCTTCCGTGTACGCGCCACCCTGCCTCCTTTAACCGCGGAAGCTCGGAGACCAGGTCTTCATCCGTTATTACCTGGATCAAAAGGGAGTTGACCACGTCATAAAAAAGTGTGACATAGTAAGTAACTGAATTGTATATGTAGGCCAAAACCGCCTTGTAGTTCTCATCAGATAAATCGTTGTGAGCAGCGCTAAGAGAGTAGGAGAGCAGCCCGTCACCACCGACCGTCATGGCCTGTGCGTCAATCAGCTTTGTGTCCCCACCCGGCTTATAAACCGTAATGCTGGCCGACGCCGCAATAACCTTTCTGTTGTTTTCATAAATATAGGTCTGAAACGTACCCTCCGTATCTACTAAAAATTGCTGTTTCATTACTTCACCACCTTTACTGTTTGTATGGTCCTTACAAGTCGCGCCGCGCGGTTGGTTATGACGTCACCTGTACCAGTTTCCGCAGAAAACGCCACGTCCACCAGCGCATGAGCCTGGCTCGTTGTCTTTTGCGACCCGTCGCTTACGTACTGCGGGACTATTTTTATTGAATTTGTTGCGTCAGTTATGGTCGGGTCGCTCTGTGCGCGAAGCTGCGCCTGAGTCAACCACGTACCGTTAAAAGCGCCGCCGTTTACCGCATATTTGTATTTAACAACGCCAGCGTCAACCGAATTCATGTTCTCGGGTATTCGTACCGTGGACATATCCACAACCGAACCTGTCGGCAGCCCCTCCCATACCTGCGCCGGAGACGGAGACGCCGTGTCATAAGCACAGGGAATATAAAAGTACGTAAATGAAATGTCCTGAGTCCAATATGTCGAGTTATTGTCCCCAAAGATAAAGTAATTATTATAAGAACCTCCAAGGTCTTTAATAGACGACCAGTACACCCAGTCAGTTGTGACGTGTGTTGTAAGCTCATCCGCGCTCTTAAGTATGTACCTGAATTGCGTAGTAGTAGATTCAAATATAAGAGTATATTCCGTGCCGGCAATTAGCGTATACGGGAACGCAAAAGTAGATGACCAAACAGAACCGCTCCAGTATATAAGCGTGCCACCTGTATTGGCGTAACGAATATAGAAAATGCCTGTTGCATCATACTGAAAAGCAGCCAGATTATGCGCATTTGCGATCTCAGTATTGTTCATAGCGCCAGGCAAAGAGGTTTTCTGAATACTTACCATGACATTGTTTACGTCCCCTGCAGCAAACGAATTAACAATAAAGCGTGCCTTGTACTCCCAGTCAGCACCTCTCATATAGGGTTGATTACAAGTAACCGCGCTAACGTCCGTACCAGAGGACGAAATAAGGTCAAGCTGGGTGGTCTCAACAACGCTACCGCTGCCGCTTGCAGTGGCAGTCAAACGGCTGTCAATAGAGCTGTCATCAAGTTCATCCTCAAAAGCACCTGACAGGGCAATCTCATTAGCAATGGACTCAAAAGTGCGCTCTCCATGTAAGGACGCAGTATCTACTGCGTTCCAGAGCGGTATTTTTATGGTCTCTGTGAAAGACATCAGCTACTCCCTCTATATATCGTTTACAGGAAGCACCCGCACACTCTCGTTAAGAGCAGATATGAGCCTTTCCCATTCGTTTAAAATTATTTGAGCGTTAATAACAGTCTCGGAATCGCCAAGACCGCCGAAAAAGAAGGAGTTGACCTCTGTGTCGCTTAAAGTTGACAGCGACTTATTTATGCCAAGAGAAGACTGTACGGAATTTAAAATGAAATCGTACTTGCCCTGGTATGTGTTCACGAGCCTGTTCATCAACTGAGCCGACTCTCTCAGTGTGTCGGCCATAACACCTGCATCTGATATCTGCTTGAGTCCCACTTGTTATACACCCTCCTTTTTTTCAAAAACCTTCTTAATATGGTCTCTGACTTTTTGCGTTAATAAATCTATCTCCTGCGAACCAAGACCGAAAAATTCTCTTTTGCCCCCCCTGTCACGGCCCGATCCATTACCGGAACCGTAATTATGACGACTTGCCTTAACACGTTGCCGGGGGTCGGAAATGCCTATAACAGCCTGAGCACTTGACACATCAATGGTTGTCTCGATACTCTCAAGCATACTCCCCGACCCGCGAAGGTCGACCGTGCCTGAACCAGGGCCGCGCTTGGCCTTTTTCGCTGCGTAAGATTTTGAATAGGGCTTAAACCTTTTTCCGTGAACGTCTATACCCCGGTTCGTGCGTTCAAGGATCATCGCTTTAGCTTCGTTGCCAAGTTCTTCGAGAAGTTCTTTTGTAATCAACTCGGCCTGAATCTTGTTTAAGCTCTCTTTAAGGTCACTTATGCCGGTTACCTCAATAGTCCAGCTCATCGTTTTTTTGTTTTCCTCTGTACTTTCTCGGCAATTTCCACAGCCCTCTTTTCCATCTGCCTTGTATCTACTGCGCTTGGAAGTCGTCCTGTCACCTTTAGCTTATGTTTATACATACGCTCAACAAGCCTCTCGGCTGCCACCCTTCCCACAACTAATTCGTCTCCTGCTTGTCTGCAGCATTTACTTCTTTATCAACAATAATGGGCTTCCACCCACGCTCAAGATAACGTTTGTAACGCGACTCGTCATAAGCACATGCCGTTCTGCTGACACTTATAACTTGACCGTCACTCGAAACCCCCTTCATCTTCAGTCCTGTATCGAACCAGACAGGGGCCGAGAGCTGCCCGGAGTCTGCCTTAAGTGATTTTCTAAACCCTATGCCGCCAAAATTGTCGGCAGCAAGCGGGGTATAACCCTTACTCACCATGGACCTTGCTATGTCAGACATTTCACATACTCCTTGTTTTTTATTATAACGACAGGACCGGGGGGGGCTTTGCACCCCTGCTGCGCGGTACGCAGCAGGGGTAACAAATTTAAAAAAGTGGTAAACCCCTTAAACAAGCCCCCGACACAGTACAAAAGCCCTGCCCTGTCATTAACACACGGTAAGGATACCCCCTCTACTCGTGGTCTGTTATAACCGCAACACCGCCCTTGGCGTCAGGGTTGACACACTCATCTCCGTAAACAGCCGTTACGACTATCTCTGTTGCACGAAGCGAAGCGTCACGCTGAAACTCGGTCCTTGCACCTGTCTTAAGGACGTAAGCAAGGCCGCTCTGATTGCCGACAGGCATCATCACACCCTGCCTGTCCGCGTCGGTATTAACCGAAGCGCAGTTGGTGGATCTGAAAACATCCACTCCGTACAGGCTTGCAAATGCGCCAAGGTCCTCGGACGGAACAGTGGCTCCGCCCCACACCGCACCTGTAGTACCGGCAAGCGCTGTTCTAAGGTCTCTTATCTGCACCGGGTGCAACACACACGCAAACGGCCCCCTTGCGTTGCCGTTCTCAAGCGTATAAAGAGCCTCAAGGAAATCACTCTCCGTAATATCTACGCCGCTTGTGCCGACGGAATTGGTAAAGTCCGTTACCTCGGCAAGCAGATCAGTGTCGATTTTGCTTGCAAGGGCCTTACCAAGCTCCATTGCGAAAGGCTCAAGGCCGCCTATGCCAACACCGTTTAAAAGCATGTCGGTCACGGTAATCATGATACCGGCCTCGTCCGCAGTGACACTCGTCGATGACGTATTAACAGCCGTGTTGCTCACGTCGGTACCCTCGGTAAGGTCACTTGCACTAAGCAAAGGCCATTTGGGGAACTCAACAGTGTTGGTGCTCTCTCCACTTATGTCGGCCGTCCTTACAAGGGCCGGCATAACCGCCTCGCCGTAAGCCGCGTCAATTACAAGCCTTGAAACTATCTCGGCTGCCACAAGCTCGCCGGCGCTGCCGGCGGCACTGGTTACTTCGTTTGCCATAACTCTCTAACCTCCTGTTTGTTTACTCCCGTGGCGGTTACAAGCCCACCATGTGGGGTACAAGCCCACCATGTGGGTTCAATGCCACGCAACTTGTTGCTATGTTTTTATCAACATATCTCCTCTTGATAACACATAGCTTATTGTGGGAGTTGTTTACTTCCTTTTCTTAGCTTCCAGAAACGGGTTCTTAACGTCCTTGAACTTAAATACCTGGCCTGAAACGCCCTTGACGTTTACCCCCTCGTTAAGAAGCCGGTCAAGGTCCTCTCTTGGCATGCTTCGCCAGACAGCAGGGTCGGAAAGATTGTAGCTCTGGCGCGAACGGCCGAACATGGCACCACGTGAGCCGGAACCAACAGAGCCGGAACTCCTCAAGTGATGAGGCCTTTCACTCAACCACTGGTCAACATATTCATCAATACCCATGGTAACTCCTCTGTTTGTACCGCCGTTTAAAGAAACGTCCATAGCGACAAGAGTGCCCGAGTCGTCAACGCCGACGCTTGGCCTTAGAAGTTCGGCAACCTCGCCTGCGTCAACTACGTTGTGCCTTGAGATGGCACGAAGAAGGTTGGCGCTCTTTCTGTCCTCACGAAGAGAGCCAAGCTCGTTCATTAAACGCTCGGCCTCGCCCTGAGAAACACTGCCCTTCATGGCCTTTGAATAGGCCTTCTTGTACGTGTCGTCTATGAGTTCCTGTACCCTTGCCTGCTGATCAGGCGAAAAACTAACCTTGGAAAACTCCGCTTTAGGGCCGTCACCCGTCATTTGCACCGTTTTATGTTCGTCAACAATAGCCATAGAACGCCTCCTGTCTTGCGCTTTTTTCTCCCCCTTTAATTAAGCCGAAGTGCGGGGTAACAGGCTCCGGCATATGAAAAAAATTAAAAATCCTGCATCAACAATATTAGTTAAAAGTCTGAGTAAAGCTGAATTCAAGTCGGGTTTCGTGCCTCAAAACAACCTGCGCCGCTTCCTAAATCAGGCTTTTCTTACTGCCTGCGAAAAAACCCGTTAGGGTTTTTTCATCCAACAACCCGCGAATAATCTCGGTGCAAACTGCCGACCTGTCGCTAAACGAGAGTGACTGCCACGACCCCTTGCCATATGAGCCGATCAATTTGAAAATATCACCCCACGCCTGCTGCCAGATGCGAGACATTATGGCCTCGGCAGTCGCACGGTCAAGACCATGAATACGCATCAAATCCTGCGCCTGGCTTGCTGACTTCTTCCGTATAAAATCCGCTGAAGTATTTGCCGCAGCATTATTAGAATTAAAACCCATCATTCGTCCCGCCCTCTATCTCGGATGTAATCTCGCCTTTTGTTTGCTCATTAAGCTTTGGCAACGTCGCCCCAACAATTGTCTTTTCCACCTCCTGGCGGAAAGTCGCGGAACCGACGCCCGCACTGAGCGCCTTTATGGCCCTGTCAAGGTCGCGGTCAAGCTCGCGTACGGAAAAATCGTCCGGGTAATCTATACGTCCGTCAAATTGCTCTCCCTGCCAAAGCCCCCACAGGCAAAGCACGTCTGTCTCGGCCTGCTCAAGATTGTCCGCCTTCTCGGCAAGGACAGAATGAAGTTGCTGGTACTCAAGCTCAAGCGCAACGCCGCTCCTTGCCTGAGCAAAGTCCTCCGTAGCCTTTACCCCGCCCATCTTCGCTATCCTGTGAATCTCTCTTATATCCTGCTTCACCCACTCACGGATCTCGGTAAGAGACGAATGAGGGGCCTCAAGCCAATAAGGCCTGGCATTTGGTTCAGACGGGTCGAACTGCAAGATATTGCCCGGCCCTACCTCACGCTGCTCTGTCCCACCTGACCTCTCATAAGGCATGGCAAGCATCGGGAACGCTGTGTTCTCTATAATCTCCTTTGCATCGGAGCAGAGATAATAAATATTTTTATTAATATCGGCAATGTCCTGGATGTCTGAGCCGCCTATCATCTTCTCGCCCATACGCTTATTATAAAGATTAACCATCGGTACGACGCCAAGACCGTGTTCGCCCGCGTCGATTAGACGAATCTCATCCGTATTACGCTCTATTTTCCAGAGCTCCCATACCTCTCTTGTCCAGATGCGGTAGTACCCGTTACCCTCCCTTATCTTTAACGAATCAAGCACGGGTTTGCCTGAAATAAGGCGAGTATACGACCAGTCGAGCAGGTTCTCAGGCGTTACAAGACTAACGTAAGGGCGTATATCATGGTCCTCTGCAACAGCCCTGGTCCCCGGCTTAACACAAGGCTTGTCAACTATTATGGAAACGCGCCCGTATATACTTGCAAAACGCTCGCCGTCACGCATGAACTGGCCAAAACTGCTCCCCTCAAGGTCGCAGTCAGACAAAAATGAATGAAAAAGAGGATCATTTGAAAACGAACCAAAATCTTTTTTAGCAGGCTTCCTGAAAAGATGAGACACCATTATGTCTACAATAGGGCCGCAGTAATTGTAATAATAGGCCGTCTGCTTGCGCCGGTTATAGTTCACGGAACTTTCAAACGGGTGCTGAAGCAGGTAATCGCCGTCGTGATAACGCCTGCCGCCGGTATAACTCTTTTGAAAAAAACGCCATTCATCCACATACCGGTCGTAATCAGGGTGCGTCCTTAACAGTTCATCTTTGGTCATAGCTTTTTGTTCCCCTTATTTATAGAATATTCTTTCAGGTGATTTTTTCTTTACGTTCAAACCGAATTCGTAACTGATGTAGTATCCGAGTCCGTCGCTTGCGTGAGTGCGCTCGGAGTCACGCTTATTAATCTCGCCCCCTCCCTCGCTCCAGGCAACCGTCTCAAAATCACGGATAAGGTACTTGCATCGCGGATGTACCCGTAAACGAACCTCGCCTCTGGTGTTTCTAAGCATTGAGTTAACAGCGTTCACCCGGTCCTTAACAAACGGGTTTGACCGTTTTAATCTATGGTCGTTAAAACCGCACTCCGATAACAACGCGTAATCACTCTTGCCTGCCGTAGAGCGCGAAGCCCCTGCCGCGTCTCCGTAGACAATGACACGCAACTTTCTTGTGTCGTAACGTCGTCTTACCTCCATTGCCATATCCACCGTGTTCGTGTTATGAAGCACGACCTCGTCAATAACCCAAACAGTCTGACCGTCACTCTGGCAAATCACCCACACACATGGTGAGACATTAAAATCGCAGCAGACAAGCAGAGGTCCGGCACGGTTAAGTTCAATCTCCGGATCTATATGCAGGGCGGAACTAAACGCGTAATACACCCTGCCTGTTGCGGATTCAAAACTTGCCTCATACTCCTGGCGGAAAGTCCTGGGATCGAGCAGGCGTCTTGCTCCCTCAATCTCGGTTGCCCTCAAGATGTCGGCAGAATGCCAGGAATAAAAACCCCACTCAGGATCGCTCCCGCCACGTGCGTAATCGGCAATGTCTTTAAAATGGTTAAGCCCCTCTGGAACACCTATGAGCCAACACCACCCCAGCCTGTCCGACAACGCAGGACGTATATTCTCACCAAGTACCCCGGCACGCATGTTTGCGTATTCGTCAAGCACACATCCGTCCCACCTCGTGCCCTCAACCCTCTGAGGCTTGTCTAACCCCAGCACCCATAGTTCGGAACCGAACTTTGTTGTTATACAAAGGTCTGTCTCGTAAACTTTTCTTATCCATTTGTTAGGAATCAGGGCTTTAAGGTCTTTCCAGAAAATCCGCTTTGCCTGACCGCGAGTCGGCGCGGCTGCAAAATATCTGGGGTCGCTCCAGGGCTTTTTTTCAAAAAGAGAAAGAACGAGTTTTCTCTTGGCAAGTTCTGTTTTCCCCGACCTCCTGCCGGCAACAGCTACCTTAAACCTCTTATCTTCCCTCCACAGCCTTTGCTGCTCCGTGTGGCGATGTAACCTCGTCCATCTCTTTGGTAATGCCAAGTATCTCCTCCGGGCCTGTATCAATATCGTCTATGTCGCTGAGCCCCCAAGCCTGACGCTCACCCTTTACAATATTCAAGAGGCCGTCGCCGGCAATCTTGGCAAGCTTCAACTGCTTTTCATCATCACTGTGAAGACCGTCAGTAAGTTTTTTCTTTACGTTCCCCCAGAGCTTTCTGTGACCGTGAAGCACGCTTTTATCAGGACTCGCAATAGCGCTGCATTTGCCCTTAACATTCACGCCTTTATTGCCAACTTGCTCATCGCCCTTTTTCTCCTCTGCTGCCCTGCCCTTCCCCCGCCTTACCTTACACCTGCAAGTCTTCCCTTTGCTCTTCTCAGGTTCCACCTTTTTCCGCCAGCCCTGTTTACGGACCTTGCGCCTTACCGTAGAGACGTGACAACTATACTTTTCGGCAAGCTCCTTAAAACAAAGCCCTCCAAGCTCGAAATCAACTCTTGCGTTAACCCAATCTATTTTTTTTGCCACTCAATCTCACCTCTCAAGCAATCAACGTAATCTCTTATGCAATAAACCAATCTTTCTATAATTCATCCAGACCATCGTGGTCAGAGCAAAACTTAAGAGGGTATAAACTTATAAATGTTGCGCCGCACTCTGCGCATACCTCAGGGCCTCTTAAAAGGACCCTTTCCCTACCCGGAGAGCCGAACCTTGACCAATCATCCCTGCCTGAAAGTATTGACTCCGATACTGAATTAAAACTCATGGCGCACCTCCCGCACTGTTTTTTTGTCTTGCACCCCTTGGTGGTTTTTTTCTACCCTTTAAAAACTATCCATATGAATTAATTAAGAAAAATAGGGTTTTTTATTCTGCCTCAATAGGTAAACACTAAAATAAGACAAAAAAAAACGCATCAAATGATGCGCTTTTTTTAACTAATCGGAAAAAAGTAAACTTCTTGAAATTACCTGTCTCTGGTAACCCAGTCATAGCCGTTAGAGGCAGATGAACCGCATAACGCAGCACTCGGGCTATTTCTTACCGTACTTGTTCCGTATGTACGATATATATCCCAAGCATCGCCAACAGATTGAAACTGTCTAAGAGTCTTATACTCAATCCAATCAAGCTTAACTGTCTTTGTCGCCTCTGATACAACAGGCACCTTTCGCCTTTTTCTATGCCCTTGAAGACGCAATTTTTTCTTCTGCACGGTAGAGTATTTCATAGGTTCTCCCTAATGAGATTCTGTGACTTTTCGCCACAAGCTTCATATGTGTCTTCCAGTAATGATACTCAACAAATACGGCCCTTTCACGTGGAGAAAGTCCGGCAAGAGGCCAGAGTATGTCACGAATACCTGCCCCTTCCCTTGCAAGTTCGCCGTAAAAAACATCAGGGTCAATTCCTTTTTCATCTGTCAAAGTCAAATTCCTTTCTATTGATTAAGATGGAAGTGTGCTTATCACGCACATAAAAAAATAACACTATAGAAAAAGTAAAACAGCCGCAGCACCCTTAAATTTAAATCAAAGAAGAATAGCACCAGAAGAAAGTCTTTCAATAAAGGTACTTAGAGACAGCCAACAAGCAATGAATAATAAACTGTTCATTTAGTCCAGCGAACAATAACAAATATCAACATAACGGGATATAAGATACAGTAAAACTGAGTGCTTGTCAAGCACTTTTTCACAAACAATAATCTATAAAGTAAACAAATCAGGTTGTTTTAAAAATACAGGTTTGATTTTAAATGGAAAAACAAGGAATTGAAAAAATAACGCTACCAGTATGACAGACACAAAATGGGGGCGGAAGGTTTAGAAAGTTACATCTGAATCAAAGAAAATATTCAAAAATCTAAAAAATGGACTGCGCAGCTCCTGCGGTGGGCAGATTTAGCAACAAGCCTTTTTAGTTACTGAACTTGGAAAACAGAATTAGCTGTTGCGCAATTCGCCGTGCGCAGCACCTGCGGTGGCAGATTCAGCAATTAGCTTTTTTAGTTACTGAACTTGAAAAACAGAATTAGCTGTTGCGTAATTCGCCGTGCGCAGCACCTGCGGTGGCAAATTCAGCAATTAGCTTTTGAGTTTAACGAACTAAAAACACGGAAGGAACCATTACATGATTCGTCGTGCGCAGCACCTGCGGGTGGGAACACATACTACTTACTTCTCCAAACAAGCTCACCCCTTACGTCGCCAAAAAACATGACGTCCTTGGCAACAACAACGAGCGGTACAAGGTCCTTATCAAAAAATATCTCGATCTTGCCGGTCTTGGAGTCAAAAAGCTCCTTGGCAAGCTTTGCGTCTGCAAAATAACCTTCCACGCCGGGCAAGTCGATTTTACGGCCTTTTAACTCAGCGTCAGTTATAAGACGTATGGTAATGTCGACTTCCTTACCGTCGTCCTTTGGAAATGTTTTTATCAGAAAATCCTTGCCTTTGCCTATTTCGCCGTAAACTCCGTAACGAAAGTTAAAAAAAGCGGTAAGAGGGTCGTCATAAATAAGGCCCTCAGGGATGGAAAGCTGATCGGTCTTCCTTAACTTCCCGTTTTTCCACTTCTGCCAACGCATAATATTCTTATCGTAATCTATCACAGTATGAGTGCGTCTGTGTTTGTCCCCAATCGTCACCTCTTTTTCAAAACTGATGGGCCTGAACCTTTTACCCGCCTCAACTTCACTTATCCTGGCGACGTATTTGTCCTTTCTATGCCTGAGCCAACGGGCAATGCCCGTGGTCTCGGCCTGCATGGTAATCAAATAGTCCGTGCCGTCACGCTTTAGTGAAATGCGTCCCTCTGCAACGTTATTAAACACCCAGAAGCTAAGGCTGTAGCGAAACTCCTCGCCGGCAAAGGCTGCACCAATAGAGGGAGGAGTACCTGTGTCGGAGGAGAGATGAGCCCCTGGTGACACATCAGAGGCGGCTTGAGTCGTATTAACTGCAACAAAAAAAACCAGAATTGATGACACAAACAATGCACATGCGCGTACTCTTAAATCCATAAACTCTTATCCTTCCTCTGTTTGTATGCCGAAAAGGGCTTTCCTTAAATCCGATGCGGGCTCAGGTTTGCTTAAATGATAACCCTGTGCGTAATCAATATCAAGGTCTTTAAGGACTTCAAGAATCTCTCCGTTCTCAACATATTCGGCAACTGTCTTTACGTTAAGCCCCCTTGCAACATCCGCTATAGCGCCGACAAAAAGCCGATCGTTTTCGTCCTCATGGATACGCCTGACAAAAGAACCGTCAATCTTTATATAATCCACATGAAGGCGCTTCAAATAATGAAAAGATGTATAACCAACGCCAAAATCGTCGAGAGAAAAACGGCACCCCAACTCCTTTAACTCATTTACGAACTCAACGGCAAGCTCCATATCATGAACCGCAGCTGTCTCGGTTATCTCAAAAACAAGGTGCTCGGGGCTAACGCCTGTCTCATCTATAATCTCACGGAGAAAATCAAGAAACTCTATATCACCAAAATATTTGCCGGAAAGGTTCATGCAAAAAGTCAACGACTTACCCTTGGCTGTGAACTCCTTGAGCAGTGTCATTGCCTTCCTGACAATCTGTTTGTCTATAAGGTCTATAATGTCGAAAGCTTCTGCTGCGTCAATAAAAGCTCCGGGGGTAAGGATCTCACCACTCTGGTCGCGAAGCCTTGCAAGCACCTCATAATGTTGCACTTCTCCTGTCTTTATGTCAAGTATGGACTGAAACCACGGCTCGAAACGGTCCTCTTCAATGGCCTTAAGGATCATCGTACGTTTCTGAAGCCTTGAATGCATCTGCTCCAGAATGCGGTCGTCGTCGCTGTAAAGATGGCACCTGTTTCCTCCCTGCTCCTTGGCGCGCAGCATGGCCGCATCGGCCTTCTTAAAGACGTCTTTCAGCTCGCCGTCTTTTTCATCGGAGGCAACAACTCCGATGGTAACGGTCATGTGAATCAAGCTGTCGGTAAAACGAAACTCTTCGATCATGCGCCTTAAGTGTTCCGCTACTAAAACGGCACTACCTGAATCAAGGTAAGGAAGGAATATGGCAAACTCATCTCCGGCAAGACGGCCCAGCATGCTCTGACCATCGCTCTCCTTGAAATAATGCTCTCCGCCTTCCTTGAGCATTACGTCGAGAAGGGTTGCTGTACGGCGAAGTATGTTGTCGCCGGTTGCGTGCCCATATGTGTCATTTATAAGATTAAGCCTGTCAATATCTACCAGGAGCAAAGCGCCTTTTCTGGTGCTGCCTGCATAATCAATCCACTCGTTCATGAGTTTTATGAAATGAGCGCGGTTGGAAAGACCGGTGAGCGGGTCTCGCGTGGCAAGGCGTATCATACGCTCCTCGCTGCGCATCTTCTCGGTAATGTCCTCCTGCACGGCAAGAAAATGCGTAAGCCTGCCCTTGTCGTCCTCAACCGGGGTTATAACGGTACTGCCCCAGTAAAACTCGCCGTTTTTCTTTTTGTTCTTGAATGTGCCGCGCCATGTGCGTCCATCAAGGATGGTCTGCCACATCTCATCATACTCGGACTGAGGGGTCTCGCCTGATGAAAGCATGCTCGGCTTACGCCCGATAGCATCGGAACGGGGATAACCGGTAACCTGTTCAAAGGCGTTATTAACGTACTCAATGACGCCCTTTGTGTTGGTAATGAAAACTACGTTTACGCTCTGGTCTATAGCGGCGTAAAGGTTTTTAAGATCCGCCTCTGCCTTACGGCGCCCTGTAACGTCCCTGACCGTTCCCACCATCTTAACCGGTTTACCGGTTTCGTCATACTTTGCCTCGCCCTGCTCCGCAACCATACGCACGGTCCCGTCACGCAGGACTATGCGGTGGTCTATTGAGTACCGGACCTGACCAAGTAAGGCGTTATCAACCGAGGTCTTTACATAATCAAGATCGTCCGGATGAACAAAGGCAAGGAACGCCTCATAAGTAGACGAAAAGTCTTCAGGCTTAACGCCAAAAATCTTATATACTTCATCAGACCACCAGAGAGTGTTGTTAACCAGGTCCCATTCCCAGTTGCCCATGTTCGCAATGCGCTGGGCCTCGGCAAGCCTGCCGCGGCTTCGCTCAAGTTCAAAGGTCCTTGTGTTTATATCGCGCGCCATCTTGTTGAAGGTGTCCGTCAAGACCGCTATCTCATCTGTGCCCTCGACAAGAACCTCAACGCTGAAATCTCCCCTGCTCATTGTGTCGGCTGCCTCCTGAAGACGCCTTAGAGAGCCAACTACATTATTTATAAACATATAGAACAACAAAACAATCAGGATAAAAACTATAATGCCTGTGATAAGCACCCACTTCTGTATGGTCTTCAAGGGGGCAAGGGCGACGTCCTTGTCCACCTCAACCATCAGGGTCCAGCCCATAACAGGCAAACACATGGAAGCTCCAACCACCTCGACACCCAGATAGTTGGTATAAAAACCCTCCATCTCTCTTCTGTTTTCAATACACTGGCGAACAGGAGCCGTGTCCACCACTTGATTGTTGCTCACCCCATGTTCGGATGAAAACTCTGTCAAAAGAATCTTCTCTCTATTTACGATATAAGACTTAAGGGTTTCACTCCTGCCCCTATTCCAGCTAATAGCGCCAAGCTTGCTCATAAAACGCCCGGAGAGAATCATGTTTAACTCTTCAATGCTGATATAATTTATAATGGCCCCGAGGACCCTGGTCCTGTCCTTGCTTAAGACGGGGGCGGAAACCGCAAGCTGAATCTCCTCTTCATGCCCATGATGGTCCTCAATAACAACAGGCGCTTTCAAAAGCTCCTTCATGGGAAACGCACCGCCAAAATGTATCTCTGCAAGTGGACGGCCAAACGCATACGCACGAGAATCGGTTGACGCAATAACCTTGCCATCGCGAGACACTACGTCTATTGCCCGTATGGTACTGTCGAGTACGATTTTATTGGTCTTAAGATGCCTGGCAAGAAGACCGGCAGCCTTTGTGTCGCCTTTAAGGGCCGCTTCAAGTCTAGTTTGAATGTATCCGTCGCTTGAAAAATCCTCTGCACGGTTTTTACTCGACTCTAAAAAATGATAGATATGCCCCTCATACGACTCGGCAAGCACAAGTATATCATTTAGAACGAATTTATCGAGATGCTCTTTGTTAGTACTGTAGGTCAGGTAAAAAGTTACAAATATAGGTAAAAGTATGGCCAGAACGGCCAACAGGGCTTTTTGAGTAAGAGAAAAGCTGACTTTATTCATGAGGCTACGACCACTTAGAAGGATTTATTACATGAGAATATTTTAATCCAAAAACCCTTGACAGTCAAGGTAAAACTATAACATATAGAACCGGATATAAAGCAAAATGGGAAAAACGTCAGGACAGCGACAGTGGTGTCAGGACAAAAACAAGAAGGAATTAAATCAACAACTTTATGTTATGCTTTCAGACGGACAAACTTGAGTTGCATCGTCAATAGCGCGCATATCGAGCAAAAACTCATCACGGCCTACCCTGCCAAGAATGGCGGGAGTACCTGAAAGAAAATCCATGAAAATGCGCCCCGGATGTATGGTGTCATGGGAAATCGCAATTAACCTGGTCGGGATTACGTAACCTGGTAAAGAACCGCTGCCAACCAGCGACTCGCCGTCTATAACTCTAATTGTATAACCTCGCCCAAGGCGCTTTTTAAGCAACAGGACGGCTTTTTTCGCAATAGCTTCAACGTCCTTGACAGGCCTTACAAGATACTTTAATGCTGGCAGCTTATCGGGCAGGCTCTCGGGGCTGAGATAGAGCATAAGGGTTGCCTCAAGTGCAGCTAAAGTGAGCTTATCTGCCCTCAGGGCGCGTTTCAGCGGGTTTTTCCTGATAGAGTCAATTGCGGCCTTCTTGCCACAAATAAGCCCTGCCTGGGGGCCTCCAAGGAGCTTGTCGCCGCTGAAGGTGACGACGTCGGCGCCTGCTGCGATGCTCTCGCTTACCAGAGGTTCTTTTTTAAGGCCATAGTCCGAAATGTTTACTAAAGACCCGCTTCCCAGGTCCTCCACAACGGCAACACCGCGTTCTTGACCAATTTGAGCAAGTTCCTTTAACGAAACCTCGCTAACAAAACCGGTTACGTCGTAATTGCTCCTGTGCGCCTTTAAAAGTACGGCCGTGTTCTCCATTATTGCCTGTGAGTAATCGGACGGATGAGTCCTGTTGGTTGTGCCGACTTCTTTCATGATACACCCGCTCTTGCCGATTATCTCAGGCAACCGGAACGAGCCGCCAATCTCTATCTGCTCGCCCCTGGAAACAACCGTTACCCGGCCCTCGGACAGAGTGTTTAACGTAATCAGCACGGCCGCGGCGTTGTTGTTAACCACGCAAGCCGCCTCGGCCCCGGTGAGGGTGGTTAATAACGTCTCGACTCTCGAATCACGAGAGCCGCGAAGACCGCTTTCAATGTCAAGCTCTACATTTACCGTACCAGTGGCTGCAACCGTTAAAGCATCAACCGCATCTTCACAAAGCACGGAGCGGCCAAGGTTCGTGTGGAGCACGGTGCCGGAGGCATTAACAACACGCCTTAGTCCGGGTGTTGTCAGATCGGTTAACTTTTTTATACATAGGTCAAAAACATCGCTCGACTTTAGAGATCTCATCGAGCCATCTAATATGGAGCTTCTAAACCCTTCAAGAGCAAGACGTATAACTTCAGTAACAATATGAGCAGACAGGTGTGAGAATTCGGACAACTCATCACTTCGCAGCACCTCATCAACAGAGGGCAGGTCTTTAAGAAGGGTATGTCGTGATTCGTTTGCCATAAGAACGAACAACCTCGCCGGTGGGATTAAAGACACCCACACACACACTAACGTCAAAGTAGAATTAAACCCGCTATGCGGGCGCACAGCCAACACAAGCGCGGACGAACCCGCAACGCATCTTACAACGGCGTCTCGCAAGCGCACAGCCAATACAAGCGCGGACGAACCCGCAACGCATCTTACAACGGCGTCACGCATGCGCACAGCCAATACAAGCGCGAACGAACTCGCAACGCATCTTACAACGGCGTCACGCAAGCGCACAGC
>CBDUXY010000022.1:0-21775 GCA_965371305.1 uncultured bacterium | reverse complement strand
CTGCCGCCTTGATGACACTTTTAATATGTGGAGATGTAAAAGTAGAACCATGCATAGCGTTGTATGAACTTGCTCATGCAGATGATCATAATCATAAAGATGCTAAAAAAGAATTAGACTTATTTAGAATCGCAGACAATATCCCTCCAGAATGTTATAGAGACATTGCCTTAAACGGGAAAACCTCCATAACCAGTGAGGACACAGCTAATATAGAAGTTCAAGTTGGTCCAAATGATAACGTTGCGGATTTTGAACAACCATTAAAAGACTATAGATTCAATTATAATTTTGTTTTAAAACTGGCTCTGATTGAGCTTGAGTCAATCGAACGACATGAAAAAATGAAAAAATTTTTCAAATGGATGTTTGAAGATTTTAGTTTGTGCGGAGCTGCTGCTACTACTTTTGCATGTTACTACTTTAGCGAAAAACGTTCTAAAAAAATGATAAAAAATCTTAGAACGGATGATAGGAAAATAGCCTTAGAAGGAGTTAAAAACTTAACATGGGATTTTACTTATATTACTCAGTGGTGTAAGAAAATTGAGGAGGGAAGAAAGAAAAATCATTTGTGGTTGTTCTGCTCAAGAGATAGAATGTTAATGAAAATAGCTAATAGGACATTTGCAAAAGAGCATCCCTCTAATGACAACAACTTCAGTCAAAAAGAACGGCAACAATTAATAAGGAATTTATATCAAGACTTTTGGAGCAAAAAGAATGGTGCACTCCTGTCTGACATTTATAATGACTATGCCGAATCTTCAATCACAACAACTACAAAACGGTCATTAGAAGAATACAAAAAAATTAAAATAGAACTTGAAAATCAATTTATGAACTGGAAAGCCTTGTAGGTTGAGTTGAATGTAATGAAACCCACCAATTATAAAACATCAATAATTCTTTTTTTGTCTTTTCAAAACCCCGTGGGTGTAGGGTGGAACGGGCTAAAGAAGGGGTGGGTGAGTGAGACCGAGGTAGCATGAGCGAAGCGATTTAGGCGGACTCACTCGCGAGGAAGAGGCAGCCCCGCCCTCAACACCCTACCCCACAAAAGCCGTCCCGCAGGGACAAAACCTATAAATACTCTCCCAACAGCCTTGTAGAGCGAGATGCTGAAACGAGTTCAGCATAACATCTACTCTAATCCACCTACTGCTGTCCCCAATAGATAACCTGCTTTTTAAAGTCTATCCTGTATTTAAGGCCCTTTAAAAAATCCATGCCCAGAAGCCCGTCGAAGGGAACCTCTTCACCTTCATGCGCTAATACGGCAACGTTCATGTCGCGATTTCTGTGAGGGCCAAGCGAAACAGAACCGACTGTTGTAAAAGACGCCTCAACCATCGCGCCTCCTGCAACACGTACATTGGCTTTTTTCGCCTTATCCAGATTTATGTTAAGCTGCTTTGCAACGGCAGGAGTAAACATAGTAATGGAGGCCCCTGTGTCGAGCAGCAGGGTTACGTCCGCCATCTTTCCGACGTTAAGAATCGTTACCGGCACAAGCACCTGATTGCCGATTATCTGCACCTTGGTGGTCATGACGTTGGATGAGCCGACGCTCTCGCCTATCTTCTCCCACTTCACCTTTTTACCCTGCTTAAGGAATTCGCAAAGCACGTAGCCGGTCATTGACTGATCTTCCACAAGGGTGACCGAGCACCACTTCCAACGCCCCCTGTCTATCTCGAACTCGACTACGACCCGGTCTCCCTTTTTAAGTTCGGCAATTTTATCCGCCCTGCCCGACATACGCGAATACACGTCAAGCTCGGGGCTTATGACCCTTGCAAGGCCCGCCGGCTCTTTAAGGGCATTTTTATCCCTGGCAACCACGTCAGGCACAGCCGACCATAAACAAAACAAGCAAATAAAAAATAATATGGAGAGATGCTTTTTTATAAAAACGTTTATAAGAGTCATAATAAAAAAATACTCCACCTGATAAAACAGGTTTTCTTCGATAAATTACAAGGCACACTGCTACACGCAGTAACTTTACATTAGAATACTTAAACAAACAGGATATGACAAGAAAATTTTAACCGTTCGATGTTATCGTAACTACAGCGCCTACTCATAAAAATATAACACGTAAATTCGCAACGTCTACCACAGCCCTTCCCGAAAAAAAGCCGCCCCCCTAAAAACTATGGCTCGACTTCATAAGAAGCCCGACGCCAAGATAAGTAAAACCTACCACAAACAGCCCTATTATCGCGGCTATCGAGAGCGCTTTGCCCTTCCATTGCCTGACGTACCACACGTGCATGGTCCCTGCGTACCAGAACCACACAATAAAGGACCACAGAATTTTCGGCTCCCACATCCAGTACGCGCCCCATGCAAGGTAGCCCCATATGGCCCCTGCAAACATGGAGGCTGAAAAAAAGAAAAACCCCCAAAGTACGGCCCTTGCGGTTATATCCTGAAAATCTCCGCGCCTTTGTTTTAACGACCCGGGTTGTAACACCCCTGGCGTCCCGCTCGCTCTACCCATGCGTCCTGCGAGCAGAAAAAACACCGCCCCTGCAAAGGCAAGGGTAAAGAGCGCATAAGCGGCAAACGAAGCAATCACGTGAATCTCAAACCAATACGTCTTTAAGATAAGCGGCAGCTCTCGCGGCTCGGGCATGTTCCTTGCCGACAGAAAAAGCGGCACAAGGGCAAACGGCAGAGTAATTAGCGCGGTGAAACGCTCCGAGTAACGCACCATGACCACAAGAGTCATTGCCGCAACACTCCAGCTGTAAAAAAGCAGCGTCTCTTCAACCCCTGCCACGGGAAGCCGCCCGCTTGCAAGGGTGCGTTCTATGAGCACCACCGTATGAAGGATCAGCCCGGCGCCAAGCAACAAAACGTCAAAACGTTTTTTATGTACCACCGACGCCCCGAATACAACGGAAAGCACAAGTACAATGAAGCTCAGGCCGTACAGCACAAGCGAAACAACAGGAAAATAGGCCATAACTATCTATAAACTCTCCACCGGTATTCGACGTAAACTACCCCTTGAACCAGGAGGCAGAGTATCAAAATGAAATATTGAAAAAATGAAAAATTGAAATATTGGGAAATATTGGGAAACCCTCTGAGCAAAACAGAGGCATTAAACCCACGGGGTGGGCTCGTTAGTCCGCCATGCCGGTAAGCGCTTCTTTGCCCGGACTGTTATCATCTGCCCCGCCCCTCATCCCAAATATAGCTGTGAAGCTGCAACTGAAGCCTCACCCTTATACCGTCTCTCAGTATCCAGTCGGCAAGCTCAGACGGAGCAAGGCGCGGCTTTACAGGGGCAAAAAGTATCTTATCCGTGACACCTCTCAAATGCTCCTCGACAAACCTTTTTGCAAAATCGTAATCCTGCCTGTCGGCTATTACGAACTTAACCTCGTCGTCTATATTTAAGTATTGGATATTGTTCATCAAAAACGACCCGTCCTGAGCGCTTGAAGGACACTTTACGTCCACAATCTTAACGACTCCTTCGGGAAGGGCCTCAAGGCTAACACTTCCGTTAGTCTCAAGAAGCACACAGTAACCAATCGAAAGCAAGCGGCGCGTCAGCTCAGGCGTACCCGGCTGCCTGCACGGTTCACCGCCTGTTATCTCG
The DNA here is from genome assembly GCA_965371305.1 of uncultured bacterium. Classification (GTDB taxonomy): domain Bacteria; phylum Desulfobacterota; class GWC2-55-46; order GWC2-55-46; family DRQE01; genus CBDUXY01. The sequence continues at coordinate 18,153 of CBDUXY010000022.1, read as the reverse complement.
ACAAGCCCCTGGTCAACGTTAAACTTCTCCACCTCGCCGACTATCTCATCAAGGGTCATCTCCGCCCCTGCCCCTGGTTCGTTTGCGTAAGTCGTATCACACCAGTCGCACTCAAGATTGCACCCGGCAAGTCGTATGAATACACACGGAACCCCTGCGTAAGTGGACTCGCCCTGTATGCTTTGAAATATTTCACTTATCTGAAATAAGGTCAACCCTCTCCCCTCTCTATCTATCTCTCCTTGTTTCTTCCTGGTCCGGCCATTAATGCGGTCATAAATCAAAACCGCCTTTGACTTGCCCTGACTTGCCCTGACTTAACCTTTACCCTTCTTAACCGCAGGCTTTGTTTTATCGGCAGCCGCTTTTGGACTTGCCTTGGCCTTAGGCCTTCCAAACGCCTTAAGCCCCTTTGCGAGGGTGCGCAGTTTATCCTCAGCAAGTCTGTTGATGCTTCCTTTTGGAAATTTTCCATGCCTGTCCCTCTTCCCCACCTTCTTACCCGTAAGTATGGCAAGCCCCTCGTCCACATCGTCTATTGGGTAGACAAAGAACTTACCCTCTTTTGCAGCCTCGACCACCTCGTCTTTCAGCATCAGATTCTTTACGTTTCGCCTCGGTATTATAACACCCTGACGACCGGTGAGCCCCTTGGCCGCGCATACGTCGAAAAATCCTTCTATTTTTTCATTCACTCCACCAATGGGCTGCACCTCCCCGTGCTGGTTCATCGAGCCTGTTACGGCCAGCCCCTGCCTAAGCGGCGCGTCGGAGAGGCTTGAAAGCAGGGCGTATATCTCTGTACAGGTCGCGCTGTCTCCTTCTATTTCGTCGTATAACTGTTCAAAACACAAAGAGGCTGAAAAGGACAGGGGAAAGTCGGTTGCAAAACGCCTGCCAAGAAAACTTTTCAGGATCATCTGTGATTTATTATGTATCTTGCCACTCATCTTGACTTCACGCTCTATACCCACCACCCCGTCGTCACCCATGAAAGTCATAGCGGTAATCCGTGACGGTTTACCAAAGGCGTAATCCCCCATGTTCAGTACGGCCATGCCGTTTACCTGCCCTACGACACTCCCTTCGGTAGACACCATAAGCACGTCCTGCGTAATATAGTCCCGGAGCCTGTCTTCAACCTTCGAGTGCCTGTACTTTTTTTCATAAGCGGCCTCTGCAACATGCTTTGCCGAGACTATCTTTGCGCCGTCCACTCCGGCGAAAAAACTTGCCTCAAGCACGAGGTCCTCGATCCGGCCAAATCGCGCAGTCAGCTTTTCCCTGTCTCCTGAAAAACGAGAGCCGTAATCCACCACGCGCGCTACTCCACTTGCGTCAAACGGGAGTAATTTTTTCTCGCTGCATTTAAGCGCAACGAAGTTCGCATAACTATCAACTGTACCCTCGTCCCTTTCAAGTTCGTTGTCAAAGTCCGCCTTAACCTTAAAGAGCTTCCTGTACTCAGGGTCGTGCCTGTGAAGCAGGTAATAATAAATCGGCTCACCGATAAGCACTACTTTTATGTCAAGCGGTACCGGGGCGGGCTTGAGGGTTGTCGTAGACACAGCCCTGTACTGGTCCCATACGTCCTCCATCGTGACCTCTTTGGTCTTTATCATCCTTTTTATGGCGTCATAAACAAAAATATTCTTAAGCATGTCAAGGGCGTTCAAGACAAGATAACCGCCGTTGGCCCTGTGTACGGAGCCTGCTTTTATCATGGTGAAGTCGGTCATGGCAATCCCGTACTGCATCCTGTGCTCCACCCTTCCAAACAAATTATAGTAGGTCGGGTTTGACTCTACAACGACCGGCGCGCCTTCTGTCTTTTCATTGCTCACAAGCAGATTCACGGCGTAACGGGCAAAAGAAGGTTCTTCGGGCTGCTGCAACTTAAGGCCAAAGGGAAGGTTCGGCGCCTCAGGCGTTCTAAAATCCTCTATGTTCCTTATTATGTCGTCTCTCACGTCCATAACGTAAGCGCAGATATCTTCAAAGGTCTTATACTTCTCCAGGAGTTCATTTATAAGGGGGGCGACGACGTATTGGGCAACTTCGCTGTCGAGCTCGACCATTCTCTGCTTTACGCTCTTCTCAATCGAGCCCACCTCGCGCACGGCCTCCGAGAGGTTCTCTTGAAGCTCCCGCGAATGCTCGTCAAACTTCTCGCGCACTTGCTTGTCAAGAGAGTTAAACGCCTGGCGGCTAATGGGCTTACCGTCCTTTGCAGGCGCGACAGTCAGTCCGGCCCCTGTTTTCTTTAAGATAAAACCCTTTTCCTCGGCCTTTTGTTCAAGCTTGTGCAACACAGCCTTTGTCCTCTCCTGCTGCCCTTCGAGTATCTCGTCACGGTGCTTTTCGTAGTCCTTGCTATCAAAGACCCTTGGTATATCCCTTACAAGGGCATCGACAAGCAGCTCCATGTCGTGTTTAAACTTAACTCCCCGTCCAGGCAACAAACGCAAGGCATCCGGCCTGTCCCCATCCGAGAAGTTAAATATATAACACCAGTCGTCAGGCACGGGTTCGTCTTTACTCTTACGTTCAAGCAACGACTTTATGATAGACGCCTTACCCGTTCCACTCTCGCCAAGCACGTACATGTTATAGCCGCCGTCGGCGATGCCAAGGCCGAAGTCAATCGCCTTAAGCGCGCGCTGCTGCCCAATTATGGCGGAGGAAGAGTCGAGTTCCTTTGTAGTGGAGAATGAAAAAGTTTCAGGGTCGCACCTGTTGGAAAGCTCACTTGGATCTAATGGGATTGGTTTGGCCATGCCTTGAAGACCTCCGTATGAATGAGAATTGCTTTATGTTAGAAATATTATAGCAGAAATTAGCGTGTTACGCCTTACGGTTACTTATATTCAGAAAAACTCTAATTAATTTTCCACACGGTCATTGCTGTAATGACCGTGCAAAGTTGTCTTTGCGAGGGACTCAGGAGTACAGCCCCGTAGTCCCCAAAGCAATCTCGTCTTTAAGGCGTCTCAGTGGGCTTTGCTTATGCGGTGCGTCGAAACTACTCATTCACCCTCCCCTCAATCCCCTCCCATCAAGGGAGGGGAAGTTAAAGACTGGATTCCCGCGGCAGCCTGCCCCGTACTTGATACGGGACGGGAATGACAAGATCAGATTGCTTCGTCGCGGAGCCTGTCCTGAACTTGATTCAGGGCTCCTCGCAATGACAACAAAAAAACAGAATTACTCAGGGTTCATTACGCTTTGCGCTTTATCTACCTGTGGACAATTTTCCTGAGCGCGCCTATTTCATCACAGCCCGGACACTCCACCTGCAGAGTAGTATAAAAGATATGATACTTTTGGGCAAGCTTATCGTTAATCTCATTTACCAGCCGCCCCTTTACGGCCGGGCCTACGCCTGTTGCATCGACGTGCGCGCTAAGGGCGTATATGTTATGGCATATGCTCCAGATATGCATGCTGTGCACCCCGTCCACCCCTTCGACCGCCTTAAGATCCTCAACAACCTGAGCAAAATCTATGTCCTTTGGCACGCCTTCAAGCAGGATATGGGAAGACTCCCTGACTATCCTCCATGAGCCCATGAGTATTACGGCGCCTATGGCAAAACTTATCATCGGGTCGATCATATTAAACCCGGTGCGGGCAATTACAATGGCTGCGACAATTACCCCGACACTTGCAGCCGCGTCCCCTATTACATGCAGGAAAGCGCTTTTTATATTCAGGTCGCGGCTTGCGTAACTCATAAGCCAAACGGCAACAAGCAGGTTTACACAAAGTCCAATCACCGCAACAATCAACATACCCGTACTTTCCACCTCAGGCGGATCAAAGAGCCTGCCGTAGGCCTTGTAGAATATAAAAACAGATATTACCATGAGCGAGGCGGAGTTTATAAAGGCCGCAAACACCTCTGCCCTGTGATAGCCGTAAGTCTTTTTTTCGTTTGGCGGAAGCGAGGAGATGTGCAGGGCAAACAGGCTCAGGCAAAGGGCGACAAGGTCCATAAGCATGTGCAAGGCGTCCGCCATCAGGGCAAGCGAGTTGGTCATATACCCGCCAACGAGTTCAACAAGAAATATTACCGCAGTAAGCGCTGCGGCATATTTTAGCCGCTGCTTAAGCTTATCGTCTATGTCGTGGCTGTGAGGATGCCCGTGCCCGTGTGAATGTCCCATTTTAAATTGTTGCTCCTGAAAAAAATAAGTTCAAAACCCTGAATCAAATTCAGGGTGACTATTTAGGTTGTTTTTGTCATGCTGAACTCGTTTCAGCATCTCGCTTTTGGTTTTGTTTAAATGTTTCGGTGCGTCCCTGCACCGAAACCACTCACCCTCCCCTCAGTCCCCTCCCATTAAGGGAGGGGAAGTTAATCCTGGATTCCCGCCTACGCGGCAATGACAATCGGTACCTGCTTTCGCAGGGATTCCAAAACAAATGGAGTGCCTCACGAAAGTGAGGCTTGTGTTAATAACATCAACCCCTCAACTTATCTTGCCAAAAAAACTAACCCCGTTTTCAAGCGCCCCGCAACCAAGGAACTCGCTTACCGTCTGTCCAAGGTCGGCAAAACTCTCTCTGGTGCCAAGCGAAATGCCGCGCTTAAAACCCGGCCCATAAACAAGCAGCGGCACGTATTCGCGGCAGTGGTCGGTTGAGCCGGTAAGTGTCGGGTCGCAGCCGTGGTCGGCCGTGATTACAAGCATGTCTTCTTTACGTCGCGCAGCCTTGATTATTTCAGGCAACCTTGCGTCTACTTCTTCAAGGGCCTTTTTGTATCCAGGGGCGTCATTTCTGTGTCCGTAGACAGTGTCAAAATCGTTTAAGTTTGCAAATATCAGGCCCGAGTCCACCCGGCCCATTACGTCGAGTATTACGTCCACCCCGTCCATGTCGGACTTTGTCTTGACTTCTTCGGTAAATCCTCGGTGGGCGAATATGTCGCCGATCTTTCCTATGCCGACGACCGGAAGACCGCTTTCCTTAACCCGGTCAAGTAACGTAACGCCCGGAGGCAGGACGGAAAAATCACGCCTCCCCATTGTCCGAGTCGTCCTTTTAAAGGCTCCGGGTTTACCTTCAAACGGCCTTGCTATGACGCGAGCGATATTGTATTTTTCCGTATTATTATCAAAAAACCCGCGCATAAGAGCGCAAATTTTATAAAGCTCTGTAGTCTCAACAACACCAGTATGGGCTGCGACTTGAAAAACACTATCGGCCGAGGTATAGACGATTAACCTGCCGGTTTCCATGTGCTGCGCGCCAAAACGCTCTATTATCTCTGTACCCGAGGCGGCCCGTCCCCAGAGCCAGCCGTAGCCGGTCAGCCTTTCGAACTCCTGCATCAGGGCGTTAGGAAAACCGTCGTCTTCATTAAACCCTGTGAATGTCGCAAAGGGTGTTTTATTTACAACCCCGGCAATCTCCCAGTGCCCGGTAATCGTATCCTTACCGGCCGACACCTCGCGCATTCTGCCGTAAGAAGCACGGGGTGCACGCGCAGCCCCAACAGACTCGACGCCCTGAATCGACCCGAACCCAAGCGCCTTTAAGTTCGGCAGATTTAACCCGCCCGCCGCCCTTGCCGTATTGTCGATTGTATGAGAACCCGAGTCTCCATAATCACCCGCGTCCGGCAACTCCCCTATACCAACGCTGTCCAGCACTATTATAACGGCTCTTTTATTTTCATTCATAAGCAATAAAAGTCAACTCACACATACAGGTATCAGCTTGAAACAGAACAAATATAATAGCACTTGAGGCCGCAAACCGCCATAAATTTTCAGTCAGGCGGCTGTTTTAATGCGCAAATAACTTTCCTCATACTTAACTAAATACCGACAATTTACATAGAGAAATTTTTTGTAACTTGTAAAGTTCTTCGCACCTAACAGGGGAAACATGTTGCCGAAGCGGTAATTAATGTAGTAATATTAAATTTATGCCAAGACTCATAACCCGTTATATTTTCAAGGAAATGGCAGTGCCTTTCCTGCTCTGTGCCGTTATCCTTACAGTTACGGCCCTGCTGGGTAAGCTTGTAAAGCTAATAGAGCTTATTTTCACCGAAGGCGTGGGCGCGGGAAATGTGGCGGCCCTGACCATCACCATGCTCCCTCAGCTCTTAATCTACACCGTGCCGACAGCCTTCCTTGTAGGTGTGTTGATAGCAAGTACCCGCCTTAGCTCGGAGAGCGAAATCATAGCCATGAAAAGCTCAGGAATCGGTTTGTTTACCATTGTCAGGCCTGTTTTCCTGCTTGCCCTTGTGTGCTGCGCTTTAACCCTTTTTATAACCATGTACGTTGCGCCTTATGGACATCTAAAGGCCCAGAAAACCCTTTTTGAGATCGCCCGGACAAAGGCGACCGTAGGAATCACCGAACGCACGTTTTATGACAAATACCCCGGGGTCGTGCTGTACGTGGACCATATACCCGTTGGAGGTGGAGAGCTTCGCGGCGTATTCATCTCGGATAACACATCGGACAGCACGAATGGGGACGCGGGCGCAGGCGGCGGGGAACGCATCATAATCGCGGAAAAGGGCGTATTCGTACCGGACAGTGAAGGGCAAAAAATGGGCTTTCGCCTGGAGCGCGGCTCCATACACCAGAGAGGGGAAAAAAGCGGCCAGTACCATCAACTCAAATTCTCCGACTACACGCTCCAGCTCGACATAGGAAGTGCCGGAAAGGCGCGCACTCTAAAATGGAACAGGGAGCTGTACACAGGTGAACTGATTGAAAGGATTGAAGCGCTAAGACGCGCAGGCGGAAAAACAATCAGACCCACCATTATGCTGCACAAGCGCTTTGCCTCCGCAGCTATTGTGTTCGCTTTTATGCTCGTTGCCCTGCCCCTTGGCATGCAAAAGATACGTTCGGGCAGGACGGCAGGCTTTGGCCTCTCCGTAGGCGTCCTGCTTGCTTACTATATCGTGTCGAAAATATTCGAGACCCTTGCATACAATGGCAACGTCAGCCCTGCCGTCGGCGTCTGGGGGTCTGTGGCAGTGATCGGCGCCTTTGGCCTTTATATATTTATAAGTGCGGCAAAAGAGAAACAGCCAATCCGCGTAAGCGCAATTGAGGAACTTTTCTCAAAAATCTCTAAACGCGCCTCAAACGCGATTGGTTTCAGAAAGTAGCAGTCAAATGAAGATTATACAAAAACACATATTAAAAGAGTTTCTAAGGTTGCTTGCGATTACGGTCATAGCCATGCTCGCCCTGTTTCTTGTTGTAGAAGTGGTGGAGAAGGCAGACGACCTGCTTGAGAAAGGTATGCCGCTTTCTACCGGCGTCACCTACTTCCTCTACAAGATACCGTCGCTGTTCTCTCTGACCGTGCCGGTCTCCGTGTTGCTTGCCGTGCTGATCTCTCTTGGCCTGCTTAATAAAAACTCGGAAATTACCGCCATAAAAGCAGGCGGAGTAAGTCTTATGAAGATGGTCTCGCCGCTTATCGTTTGCGGGCTTTTCATAAGCCTAATTGTAATCGGGCTGAACGAAGTAGTAATCCCGCACACGGAAAGGGCCACGGCCGCTATGGAAGCTAAATGGCTCTCAGGCTCAGGCAAGATGCATGTAGGTCGGGCAGGCACGTGGCTTCGAACGAAAAGACATATCTTCAATATTAGAAAGATCTCAAAAGACCGGCAAACCCTTGAGGGCGTAAGCGTATACAGGCTTGGCAAGGGGTTTAAGCTCAAAGAGCAGATGACTGCGAAAAGTGCCGTATGGAAGGACGGTAGATGGTCGGCCAACTCTCCCTACGTCTGGACATTCTCGGACAAGGGGGTAAGAGTAAAAAATAAAAAAGATAACGGCGATAATTTACTAAAAAACCTTGCACCTCCAGACAGCCTGCTCGGGGCCGAGCGCGGGTATGAGGCCATGAGTTTCACGGAGCTTGGCGAGTATATAAAAGACCTCCGGCGCGACGGCTACGACACGACAGTGCAACTCGTCGAGCTCTACACAAAGTTCACCTTCCCGCTTGTTAACCTTATAATGGTGCTCGTTGGCATACCGTTTGCCCTTAAGTCCGGCAGAAAAGGAGGAATTGCCTCGGGCGTTGCGATAAGTTTTATAATAGCTATCGGGTTCTGGGTGGTGTTCGGGCTGAGTAAATCGCTTGGCCAGACCGGGGTCGTGCCGCCCATATTTGCAGCAGTCTTCCCTGACATGTTGTTTCTCGCCATAGGTGTTGTTATGTTTGGGTATGTTAAACAGTAGGTTCACTTAGGTTCGCGCACATAAATGCGCATCTGCATTGTCAGGACTTCAGACTCGTCTCCTCACATACCATTGAGGTATGCTGCGGGACAAGTCCTTGTCCTTCCTCACATCTGAGACATTTATGAGCGCGAAGTAAAGATAATTTCGGCGCAAAGACACAGCCAAACGTCAATTATTTAGAATTGAAAGGAGGAACAGAATGACGATACGCAAAAAACTAAGCAACAGTAAGCGTAAAATAACAATTATAATGTGGTCTGGGTTTGTGGCTTCATTTGGGATATTTGTAGCTGGCATAATAATGCAAGATGAGTACGCTACAGGGAATCCTCTTGCAAGACCATTGTTTATAATAGCAATGATTGGTTATGGTTTAACTTTCATCTACTTTATGTACCATTTTTACAGAGGAATTCCTTGCCCGAAATGTAAAACACCGTGGGGATATATTGTCATTAATAGAGGAGTATTTTCAATATTTAAAAAAATTAAATATTGCCCATTCTGCGGTGTAGACGTGGATTCAGAGCTTGAAAAACATCAAGAGAAATAAAAGGAGAAACCATGACCGTAAAAGACAGCAACGGAGCGGAGCTTAACCAGGGGGACTCGGTCCAGGTAATTAAAGACCTGAAAGTTAAAGGCTCCTCCATAACGCTAAAAAGAGGAAAGGTATTTAAAAACGTACGCCTTGGTTCTAAAGACGCAGAGATTGAGTGCCGCGAGGGTAAATCGACGATAGTACTGAAGACCTGTTTTTTGAAAAAGGTTTAGATTTATTTCTGGTGGCGCAGCCCACCATGCAGGGCTGATTACAGGAGAAGTATAAATGTGCATAAAAACATTAAAACATAAACGAGTGTATGTTTTTCTTATTTTCTTTTTTCTTATTGTTGGATGTGAAGATTCGGGAAAAATTGGTGGTGTTGTTGTTCAATCCGTGAAAGATCTTACTCCAAGCCAACGAAAAAAACAAGATGATATTATAGAACGTTTAAAGACTTTAAAAATCGGTATGACAAGGGAGGAAGTTGAAAAGATAATGAGGAAGCCTGAGAGAGTTAGATTTTATGACTCTGACGGCAAAAAAAAAGAAAAGTGGTATTATAAATCATCAATTTCAGCTTCAGCTGGTTCGTCATGCACTTTTGATGTTAAGACTGGGAAAGTTATAAGAGTCCAAGCTGGTGAATCCTATTATTTAAAGAAAAGCTAAAATAGTTCTGTAAGTTGGGTTTCACTACGTTCAACCCGCCCTACACAAAGACAAGATTGCGTCCCCACTTCGCGCTCATAAATGTTTCAGATACGAGGAAGGACAAGGAGCTTAAGACGCAGCATACTAAAAGTATGTGAGTACTTAAGTCCGCAGTCCTGACAAAGTAGATGAGTATTTATGAGGGTGAATCCTGATTCTCCAACCCCTCATAAACAATCACACTGCCAAGATGCCCGAGATATACGATAAACGGCAATATGCCAAGGTTAAGAAGCACAAAAGGCAGGGTTGAAAAACCAGGGTCGGTTAAAACCGAAGGCGAGGCAATGTACCACACATTACAGATAAGCCCTATAACCGACATAACGGCCCCGTATTTTATTTTATTATAAAATATGGGTTTTTTTGCACCCTCATAGCGTTTCTTCCACTCTGTCCAGCCCGACACAAAAGAAACAGGCGCGCTCAGGGTTGCAAGCGCCATCACGTAAATATACGCGTCGCTAAACGACTCGCTGCCAAGCACAAGGGCCAGGAACATGAAAATGGTCGTTACAGGGAAAAGACCGCTCGTAAAATGAATCAACATGGAGTGGGTGTGCATGTCTTTTTCTTTGAACTGTTTCTTAAGGGTTTGCCAGTTTGCGGTCCACGGCGGTTTTGTCGGCAGGGTGGCCGTGTCCTCAGCGTCGTCCCACAGGAAACCCTCGCCCGGCACGGTCCTGCCTTCCACCAACATCGAGTCCTGGAAAAAATAAACCTCGCTTGCGTCAAGCACCTTCATTGCAGGCGGATCATTAGGACCATTAAGCACCTGGCCTTTTAATGTCTCCCTGAACGAATCCATGGCCATCTCCACGGCACTTGAAATGTCCCTTGCCTCAATGAACCTTGCCGCGTAGAACCCTCTTTTCTTGGTCCCGTCTGCGGTTTTCATCAGAAAATTCTGACCCCTTATGCAAACCTCTATTTTTCTCAAATTATTTCCTCTTTATTAAACTGCGCAAACCGTGCCTGTCTGAACAAGCCGGCGCACAAAGTATTTTTTTAACCATGTTTTCAGCCTACGGATACTAACGTTTTTTCACGTCCTTTGTCCATGCCTATATTTTATACCCGGTTTTATGTGTCGTCAATTAATGCAAACGACTCCCATGCTACTAAAAAAACCCCCTTACCTCAAGAGGTAAGGGGGTTTTAAGTTTAACAACGGTTGTTGTCGGAATTATAAAGGTACAACGTCGGTTGCTTTGGCGCCCTTTGGATCCTGGGTAAGCTCAAACTCTACGGTCTGGCCTTCGGTAAGGGTTTTAAAACCTTCGCCCTGGATTGCGGAGTAGTGTACAAAAACGTCCTCACCTGACTCCTGCTCGATAAATCCAAAACCTTTTGATTCGTTGAACCACTTTACTTTTCCTGTTGGCATAACACAATGCCTCCTTAAGAGATTTTTTAAGTCTTCGAGGCTTTGTGCAACCGATTGTACGGATTGTTACCCCCGTTCAAACAAAAAAAAACCATCGCCCCATCGCCATTACGCAATGACCAATGACTTTACTGTTTTCTTAAACGGAGCCCTGATACATCTGGCCTGCTTTACAAAACGCTACTCTGGACTTATTAAGACTATATTACAAAAACAGTTGAAAGTTGTCAATAGATTTTTTCTGTTTTTATCTTCCAAATTAAGCGACTCAGGAAAACATCTCAAATGATTATAACGTGTTACGTTGCCTGCTTTGTCTTCTTTATTACCCGCAGGGCGGGTTTGATGCCCCACAACCTGCGCCGTGGATTTTGCCTTAAATCAATCGCTATTTATTCTTTTGCCTGCTTCGTTTTCTTTATGACCCGCAGGAAAAGGTCTTCAAGCTGAGCCGGACTTACCCCTGACGGGGCCTCGCTTAGCTGACAAACTGCCTTCTGGGTCTTTGGAAAGGCTATTACGTCCCTTATGGACTCACTCCCTGTCATTATAGATACAATTCGATCCAACCCAAACGCAATGCCCCCGTGCGGAGGGGCGCCGTAAGAAAGCGCGTCAAGCAGGAAACCGAACTTCGCCTGTGCCTCGTCTTTGTCTATACCCAATAGCTCTAAAATCCTTGCCTGAACCTCCGGGTTGTGTATCCTTATAGAGCCGCCGCCTATTTCCTGACCGTTTAAGACCACGTCATAGGCCTTTGACCTTGCCTTAAGCGGCTCGGTGCCAAGCGTTTCAATGTCCTCGTCAAGCGGGGCCGTGAACGGATGGTGCACTGCATGGTGGCGTTGCTCCTTTTCGTCGTGCTCGAACATAGGAAAATCAGTTACCCAGACAAAGCTGAAATCGGCTGCGGCCTTTGAAGTGGTCCGGGGCCCGCCTGCACCTTCCTGCCCTTCATTAACTTCCTTGCCAGGAGTCGGTATAAGACCAAGCCTCTTACCAAGCTCCACTCTGAGCCTTCCAAGCACCGTGTTTACAACCGCCGGCCTGTCGGCGCAAAACAGCAACAAGTCCCCTGTCTCCCCCCCAAGTTCCTTAACAATAGCCGCCTGTTCCTGGTCAGAGAAAAACTTTGCAATCGGCGACTGCCATCCGTCTTCATTCAGTTTTACCCAGGCAAGCCCTTTGGCCCCGTAGGTGGCGACAAAATCGGTCAGATCGTCAAGCACTTTTCTCGAAAACGTGGCGCAACCTTTTGCGTTAATCGCCTTAACAAGACCACCTTTTTTGGCTACTCCTGCGAACACCTTAAACCCGCTTGCCTTCATCATTTCAGTAAGGTCCACAAGCTCCATGCCAAAACGAACGTCCGGCGCGTCAAGCCCGTATCTGCCGACCGCCTCGTCATAGGTAAGCCTCGGAAACGGAAGCTCTACATTAACGTCCATCGCGGACTTGAACACATGCGCCAACAAACCCTCCATACAGGTCATAACGTCTTCTGAGTCCACAAAACTCATCTCAGCGTCGATTTGCGTAAACTCGGGCTGACGGTCCGCTCTTAAGTCTTCGTCCCTGAAACACCGGGTAATCTGAAAGTACCTGTCAAAACCAGAGACCATCAGGAGCTGTTTAAAGAGTTGCGGCGACTGGGGTAAGGCGTAGAAATCACCCGGATTAAGCCTGGACGGCACAAGAAAGTCCCTGGCTCCTTCCGGAGTTGACTTCGTTAAGATGGGAGTCTCGATCTCTAAAAAACCGTTGTCAGAGAGGTAATTCCTTGTGGCAAGGGATACCGAGTGGCGCAGGGCAAGGTTATTTTGAAGCGGCTGACGCCTGAGATCAAGGTAGCGGTGCTTGAGCCGAATGTCCTCGCCCGCGTCGGTCTCGTTTTCTATTAAGAAGGGCGGCACGAGCGAAGTATTAAGCACCTTAAGCTCCGCTGCGAGTATCTCTATCATGCCGGACTTGAGTTCAGGATTCTTCGTACCTTCCGGACGCAGCCTGACCGCACCCTTAACGGCTATAACGTATTCGCTCCTTAAACTGTGCGCCCGCCCGTGCACGCCTTCCGAATCCTCCGGGTTGAAAACAACCTGCACTATGCCCGTGCGGTCCCTTAAGTCAATAAATATAAGCCCGCCGTGATCGCGCCTTCGCTGAACCCAGCCCATAACGGTTACCTGCTCGCCGTCTTTAGCCTCGTTAAATTCGGCGCAATACAGAGTTCTTTTCCAGTCATCAAGCGTATCAAGTTTGTTCAATTAAATGCCTCCGGTATTTTTTTACCATTATTTCAATACTTCAAGTCAGATATCCACTGGCAAAAGCCGGGGATAAAAATATTTAACATTAATCTACTCAACCGCGCCACAGGATTAACGGAATTTAATCACCCAATAGCATGGTTCGTAAAATTTAAACCACCTCACGGGTCCTTACGGGCAAAAAACTCGTAATTTCAACCCCTTACCGACTTAACAAAGCTTGCCTTTTATTAATAAAAAACACAATCCGAACCTTATACCATACAAGGGGCGCATTTTCAAATTAATAGAGCTTAATATAAGGGCAAAAATACCAATTTTTAGCTTGACAACCCCAACGGCAATCTGCCTATAATACAAGCCGTTCGTCCCATACGTCAGTCAGCAATACGAGGCAAGCTCCAGGGAATAAAAAAAACCCTGTTGAATTAACCTTATATTATAAAAAGGAGGCTCTAAATGAAGAAAACTGTATTATTGTCAACCCTCCTGGTCGCTATTGTAGCCGTGGTAATGAGTTTCATCATTCCTGCACCGGCCCAGGCCGAGTACGGCGATATAGTGCTGGACAACAAGATCGTAAGCATGAGAAAGGCTGACGTCAAGCCGGTTGTATTCCCGCACTGGTTCCACAGAATCAGGTTTAAATGTAAAGTCTGTCACGAGGACATTTTCATACTCAGAGCAGGCGCAAATGACATCAACATGGCCAAGATAATGGACGGCGAGTTCTGCGGAAAGTGCCATAACGGACTTATTGCGTGGGAGCCGCTTTACTGTGACAGATGTCATTCATATGAAGGCAACTAGCCTACCCTTTTAAAAGGAGGATGTCCCATGAAATTGAAATTTAGCTATAAATTTTATATCGTAATGATTTTATGCTTGGGCTTTGTTGCCTGGGGCTTCACCCCGGAAGGGGCTTTTGGAGTCAACGAGGCGCAGGCCGCAGCAGCCAAGAAAACAGCTAAAAAAATAGTAGACCCGACAGACCCGAGAAGCTCAATCTACCTCGATACGGCCGGTAAGCTTGCAGGAACAGGCGACTCAAGAAGGCCGCCGAGTAAAGCCTACCAGTCAGGCCGGGGATGGCATCCGGCAGCTCTCGAAGGTGAAGGGCTTCCAAGAGACAGGTTCGGTCTTGTAGACTGGGCGCAGCTTGTCAAAAAAGACCTTATAGCTCCCAAGGGTTCACTCGACCCAGCCGACACCAGCGAAATGCCGCCGCTTGACCTTGATATTATCATCAAGGCAAAAAGCGACTTTGTTAAAGACGTCAAGTACCCGCACTGGATGCACACGTACTGGCTCAAATGCGAAGTGTGTCACGCAACAGTTGGAGGGGCAATATTCATCCCTGCAAAAGGCCAGAACAATATGACAATGGTCGGAATCGCCAGGGGCGAGTGGTGTGGTAGATGTCACGACAAAGTAGCGTTCCCGCTTGCTGACTGTAACAGATGCCATACGGTGCCAAGAAAAAAATAAGCTAAGAATAACTTGATGAATAAATCATTTAAAAAAATACTCCTGTTTACGACGCTCCTTGCAATGTTTGCCGGAGGCGTCGTAGTAGCCGCGGACATCGGCACGATAGAGATAGACAACCTGCCGGATAGCAGAAAAAAAGCAGGGGTAGGAATAGTAAAATATCCACACACGTTCCATGAAAAACTCTTTAAGTGTGACGATTGTCACCCAAAGATTTTCAAGGACAAAATCGGCGCAAACCCGATTAACATGGACAGCAACATGACCGGCAACTACTGCGGCGCGGCAAGCTGCCATAACGGAGTAAAAGCCTTCCCACTCTGGCATTGTGACAAATGCCACATGGACGTTACAGGCTGATCCGGCCAAGGGGTAGAGGGGCAGAGGGGGATAGAGGAAACAAGCGCCGGGTAACCGGGCTGAGTGGCAGTCGGGTAAAGAGGGAGCCGGGTAGAGAGACAAAAAAACTAAAATCCATAAACAACCAAAAGGGCGGTCTAAAAAGACCGCCCTTTTTTTATTTCTTTTGAAAATTTTTAACAGACAATTTTGAGAGATTACTATCTGTCATTCCCACGTTAGATTGCTTTGTCGTCTACATTCTTCCACAGCAATGGCAACATGCTTTCGTAAGAACTCCAGGATTAAACCCGCCATGCGGGCCGTTCGTACTGAGCCTGCCTGAGTATGAACGGGCTGCCGATGTAATATGGAAGCGGGTTCAGGTTTGCAACCTGAACCCTTTTAGTAAAAGTCGGTGATGTGATATTAAGTAATGCATTCAATTTACAAAAATAAAGGCGCAGATATGCGTTGTGCCTTAACCCGGCCTACGGTTCCACCCCTCCTGCCGCCGCCTCTTTATCTACGAGAAACAGAAGTTTGCCGTCCTCTGGTTTCACCCTTGCTGCCGGAAGATTTTTGTCTCCGCCCTGCACTGCTTTAAACACGTCGCGCTTCTCTGCCCCTGCCACAAGAAAGATCACACACTTTGCCTGATTTATCAGCTCAATGGTCATGGTAACGCGCCAGGACTTGAGTTTCTGCACATAAACCGCGCGGATAAGTCTACAGTCATCGTATACGCCGTCGGACTGCAACTCAAGCTGCACCTCATCGTGCACTTCGCACTTGCGCTCACCTCTTGTGGGAAACACGGATAAGGTATGGCCGTCCGTTCCAAGGCCGAGCAAGACCAGGTCAAAGGCCCTGCTCCCGGTCTTTTTCCGGTACTCCCTCACTTGGCGCTCATACAACCAGGCAGCCCTCTCCGGCGTTTCTTCACCGCAAATCCTGTGTACGTTACGGGCCGGTATGTCTACGGCTTTCAGGAAACACTCATCAACCATGCGGAAATTACTCGCCTGATCCGTTGGAGATACGCACCTTTCGTCTCCGAAAAACAAATGCACGTTCTCCCACGTGGCAAAGTTGCTGAATTCAGGGGAGGCAAGAAGCTTATAAAGCGTGCGCGGCGTACTACCTCCAGAGAGCACAATACTAACCGGCCTTTTTCTTGACTCGGCAACAAGGCCGATTATCATGACTGCCGCAGCCCGGCTGAGTTCGTCTACATTTGCAAATACCCTGACTGACATAATAATGATTAACTTTCTAACGGTTAAATAAGTTTAAAAGGCTTTCCCGCAACGTTTGACCTTGCATGGTTCATAGCCCCGAGCAAAGCCGTTTTTGGATTAAGTACCACACGAACCGGTATTGCCGACATGAACTTCCTGAACCTGCCTTTACTAAGAAAAGCCCGCATAAAATCAGGCTCTTTCAAGGCATCTATGATCTTCGGCGCAATACCGCCCGCTATATACACCCCGCCGACAGCCATGCTCTTAAGTGCGAGATTTCCGGCCTCGGCCCCGAGCACCGAGGCAAACAGAGTCACGGCTTCTTTGCAGGCAAGGTCTTTTTTGCCCTGCAACATGCCTTCCTCAACAATCACCTTCGCCGGGTCTTCGGTCTCAAACCTCTGTTCAAGATACTTTGGCACAGGGCTTTGCGCAGCAAGGAAATCATATATGTTCTTAATACCCTGCCCTGAGAGTATCCTTTCATAACTAACGTGTCCGTAAAGCTCGCGAAGGTAAGTGAGCAGGCCAATCTCACCCATGTTGTTCGGTGCGAAGTCCGTGTGACCACCTTCTGTTGCACTTACCAAATGACGCCTGTCGTCAAAGTTTTCATCATAAAAAAGTATACTCTGACCAAGCCCTGTACCAGGGGCGATTATGGCAACGTTACCGGCAACTCCTACACCCAGGTTTAACGAAACAATATCGTCTCCTGACGGCGATAACATTGGCAGGCCCCAGGCCGTGGCGACCAGGTCGTTAATCAGGCTTATACGCTCAATTCCGGTAGAACTCTTAAGCTCACCTGCGTCAACGGCCCAGTCCAGGTTTGTAAGACGCGCCGAGTTGCCACACACAGGCGCTGCAACACCTATGGTCGCTGCGGCAATATCCCCTCGTTCAACTTTAGCCTCTTTCTCTGCCTCATCCAGAAACTTTCCAAACACGTCTATTGCGCTCTTAAAAAAACTGTTTTCAAACCTTGCTTCATGTAACGGCTCTGTGCTGTCACCGTCGGCGTTAAAAAGCGCAACAAAGGTTTTTGTACCTCCCATGTCAGCTGCTAATATAAATTTTTTCTTTCCCAATATCATCTCCGTTATTGCTTAATATTTTCTATTTCTCAGGCCTGGTTGTTAATTACCGTCAAGGGCGTCAAGGATTTTAATGGCACGCTCGGCGTCCTCGGCCCTTACCTGCAACCTTCCGCCTGAGGAAGGTGTGGCGTATGCCGAGTGGTCTTCAAAGATAAAGGTCTCAATGCCTTCGCTCTCAAGCCTGGAGGCCACGAGATGTGCCTCGTGGGCGTAGTTGAACACCCGTATGGTCTGGAAACTATCCGATGACGATGACATTAATAAAAACTCCTCATTCAATCAATTATTCAATGGCTTCAAGTATTTTAATTGCCCGCTCCACGTCGGAGCGCCTGACCTGAAGCTTGATTCCTCCAACCGCGTAAGTATAAAACGGGTTTATCGAAACCGTATGTTCGTCCGCAATAAACGTCTTTACCCCTTCGCCCGCATGGCGGGTTTGATGCCCTTAAAATTGCCTTAGCTATCTTTATTAACATAACACCTTTTATACCCCGTAGCCTTTGACTCTCAAGCTTGGAGGCTACGAGATGAGCATCGTGAGCTACATTAAACACCCTTATGGTTTGAAAACTGTCCGGCATGGATGAAAGCACCTCAAGCTGTAAACCTGGTTCATTCCTTATTTTTTCTCAGGTGTTTTTATGGCATGTCCGCCAAATTGATTACGCATGGCAGAGAGCGCTTTTTCAGCGAAACTGTCGTCGTCGCGCGAGCGAAAACGCCTGAAAAGCGACTCAGTAATTACCGGCAGCGGTACGCCAAGGTCAACTGCCTCCTGCACTGTCCAGCGTCCCTCGCCCGAGTCCGACACGTAAGGGGCATTTGAC